>DAOMWT010000025.1:0-26272 GCA_035436705.1 Thiobacillus sp.
AATGAGACACTTTCCACACCTTAAAGTTCACGGATAATTCGTGCCGAGTCTATAACTTCGGCCCGGACTACGACCGCACCTTGATGGCCTGGTGGGATAACTTCGACCAGGCCTGGCCCGGCCTGCAGGAAAAATACGGCGAACGTTTTTACCGCATGTGGAAATACTACCTGATGAGCTGTGCGGGCTTCTTCCGCTCTCGCCAGGGACAGCTCTGGCAGCTGGTCCTGAGCAAGACGGAAAGAGCGCGGGTGTATCGCTCGGTGCGCTGAGTGCAACCTGAACCACGCCACCTTCAGATGGCGGCGCAATTAATACCAATCAAGAAAGGAGAGGGGACATGAAGCTTCCCACTCACTACATCCGTCTCGTTGAGGCGGCGCTACCCGATATTGGCGCGCCTTGGCTGGTGTACGGAAGTCTGACCAGGGATGAGACGTTCACCGCCATCGACGGGCGCAAGTACCCGGCGAGCGTGGCTGTGCCGATCGATCAACCCAGTGATTCCGCCAACGATGCAGCCATGAGGAATCCTCCTCAGAAATGACGGGTGAACGCGAAGCTGTGATGAATTCGCCCGGTTACGCGATGTTTTGAGCACGCGTCCACTTCTGGCTTGCCGGGCAGCCGCAACGGGGGATGCGCTGTGCTTACGCGGTCGCAGCGAATCGGGGCATCAGGTCACAAGCCCAATTCAAGATCGCTTGCGCTGTGTCGGTACTTGTCCTTCGGCGGCCATGGACGGCCGCGCCAGTCGGGTTCGAACGCAAAGGACGACTGCCTGCGGTCAGGAAGCAACGCGCCGTTGCCCGCCCCCTTGGCGTAGTCGTAGTAGAGCTTGATCACTTCTTCCCTGGCCACCTGCTGCGCAGCCGGATGTGAGACGCAGGCATCAATCCACTTGCGCACGCGCGCGTACCGGTCATCGCCGGGCAGCTCGAAGCCTTCGTAATATTCCAGAAACCAGAAACGCTGGAAGAACGGCGTGAACACGGTTTCCGCCCAGCCGAATTCCTCGAACAGAAACGGGCCGGCCGGCGCATGCTCCAGCAGAAAGTCGTCCAGTTGCGCATACTGCTTCAGCATGCCTTCCCGAAGAACTTCGCGGCGCGCGGGATCCTGATTCATCAGCCAGCCGTAGCCGAGGGAGAAGAATTCGCCATCCATCCGCGTCAGCATGTTCTCCACCGCGCGCCGGTAAGGATCGCGCTGGGCAACCGGACGTTCCGGATAAACATCCTCAAGATACTGCAGAATCACCAGGCTTTCCTTGATGACGTGCCCGTCGGCGGTCTCCAGCACCGGCAGCGCCGTCGTACCACGGGTCTTTTGCAGCAGCCAGTCAGGCCGCGGGCGGGTGATGTCGATCACCTGGAAGTCGATTTCGTCCCGACGGCCTTTCAGTGTCAGCAGGATGTCCAGTCGCTGGCAAAAAGGGCAGACGGGGATGTGATAGACGGTCGGACGGTTCATGGTTGCGGTGTGGGGAGAGGTTGGCTGGCGTTGGCTGTATCAAATGCAATTTTGTGCCCGCATTGCCGGAATGCCGGATGGGCATTCCATCGACGGGCGCTGCTGTCGCAACGATTCTACCCGGCGCCCAGAACTTCAGCCAGAAATGGGCCATTGTTCCCGGCCTCCGGGAAGCTCATGGCCGGAGTCGTCGGGGAAAAAATATTGATCACTGCCTATACTCGTTTTCAGGTCTGGATATTTTTTGGGGGCGTCATGTCGAGAACATCCGAGCTGATGAAACTGCCCGGCACTGTGGCCGCCGGCCTCTTCTCCCGAAAGGGTTTCCTGGAAGAGTTCGAGGGGACGCTGACCCCGGCCGAAGCCGAAGAAATGGCAGGCCTGTGCGCGGCCATTACGCTGACCATGGAAATGCAGGGGCGCCTGCTGGGCCGCCTGGCCGATCAATCGGGTTGGGATGACTGCTATGGCTGGGTGACCTGGGGGCCTGAAATGTCCATCGTCGCGATTCACGACAGCCTGTGCGTCGTGCAGGGAGGACAGGCCTCATTCAATCAGCTGGTCAAGGCCATGACGGAGTCGGCGGGCACTGAACCGATCAAACCGGGCGGAAAAGGAGAGCCAAATGCCGACATTGGATGAGTTGATGTCTTTGCCTGGGGTGTACGGTGCGATCGAATTTTCCTGCACTGGCGAGTTGGGCCAAATGCGCGGCGATCTGGAGCGGGATTTTGCGGAGCTTGTCGCGCAGATGTGTGCCGCCAACATGGCGATTTACCGGATGCAGGCGACGGGATGGACGAAATTGACGGGGCAGCAAGGGTTTCTGCCCGAACGCGGTTTCGCCTTTGTGAGCCTGGATCGCGTGGTGATGGGCATGAACGGCAATGCGGTTCTGGCGCACGGCAAGGATTTCGATTACGACGCGGCTTACCGGCGTCTCAACGCCGCCGTCTGAGCCCGGCGGCCGCAAAAGGAGAATTGCACCATGCCGGATTTGGAGAGCCTGACGGTGCTCAAGGGCGTCGTTGCCGCGCTGCGTTTCCATGACGACGGGACGCTCGCGGAGGCCGCAGGCCACGTGGATCAGATCGACCTGGAGCTGGCGGCCGAGTTGTGTTACGCGAACGGCCGCATCATGCACCATGGCAGCGATATGCTCGCGACCCTTTCCGGCACGGGAGGCTGGCCGCCGCGGGGCTGGATGATGATGGGCGACGAACTGTCCGTGTGCGCAGTTGCGGAAGTGGCCTGTTTTGTTCGCAATCGCGAGGCGTCTTTCAACGAAGTGTTCCGCTGCCTGACGGACGTGTCCAGGACATAAGCCAGCCGGCGCTTATGCGGCATGCGTTCGATTGCGGCCCAACGCCTTGGACTTGTAAAGGGCCTGGTCCGCCCTGGTCAACAAGGCATCCAGGGAGTCATCCTCGTCCAGCCATTCCGAAATGCCGATACTGACCGACCAGGCAATGGGCTGGCTTTGCCTGCCCGCTTCATGGAAGCGATTCGCAACAAGCAAGGCCTGTTCAAGATCGGTGTCGGGGAGAATGGCCATGAATTCATCTCCTCCGAAACGCGTGAGTTGGTCCGATCCCCGGAGAGAGGCTTTGGCCTTCTTCGAGAAGTCGACCAGGATCCTGTCGCCTTCTAGGTGGCCGTGCGTGTCGTTGATATCCTTGAAGTTGTCCAGATCAAAAAGCATGATCGACAGCTTGCTGCCATGGCGCGTGGCACGGGCGGTTTCCCGTTGGAGTTCTTCAATGGCCGCGTTCTTGTTGAGGCACTGGGTCAGGCCATCGTGGCGGCTGGTGAATTCCAGGTCCTGCCGCAGCTTCTCGGAAGCGAGCATGATGAAACTGATCGTTCCGAGCGGAATCGTGATGGCAGGTATCGCGATATAGACAAGTTGCGAGGTCGAGGCGTCGAAAAGGCCGGCAGGCGGATCAAAGCCGATGGCCAGCGCGCCCAGGCGCACGATTCTCGACCCGATCATGATGGTCAGCGAGAAGACCAGCACATGACGTCCCAAGGTTCCGGGCAATGCCTTCAGGACAAGAACCAGCTGGTCCAGAACGACGGCAAGCGTGAACAAAACCTGGATCGCAATGCGCGCCCGGATATCGGGCTGAACGTACGTGAACCAGGCAAACAAGGCGACGTATGCAAACACGAACAGGAACAGCGGTGCGCGGTCGAATCTCGGCGGCGTTCCCGAAAACTTCCGGGTGCCGACGTTCATCACCATGAGGGCGATCAAAAGCATCAGGTTGGGCAGCACGATGCTGAACAGATCCGGGATGCGACCTCGCGCGATGAAGAGCGGAAAGCACAGCGCGATGACGAGCGCGGCCGCGAATGGTTTTGGGATAAGTCCGCGCAATGACCAGCAGAATCCCGCTCATGGCCAGCGCCACGAAAAACGAAATGAATAAAACGATTAACGGCGGGTTCATGTGCGATGGGGGCTTGCGTTCTGTTGTCCGGCTGCGGGGCGCAGTCTAACGCAACGCGAAACTTTCGCCGGTGGACGGCCGGATCGCCGCGGTTTCAGTCGGTGTCCCGCCGGGTTCGGGCAGGCTCGCAGCCGGCAGGGCAGGCCGTCAACGAGGCCCGCTTGCGGCAGCGCAGCTGCAACAGGCAAAGAGAGCGAAGGCATGGCGCCCGAAGGCGTGGGGGCGGAAGGGAAGCCGGGCCGGTCCAGCCCGTTCATGGCCGCGCGATGCGGGACGGCAGCAGGCGCCGCATCCGGCGGCCCACCACGTCCCGAAAGCGCGGGCTGTGCAGGCAGATGCCGCCGGCCAGCCCCACCAGGCTACCCAGAACCGTATCGAAAAATCTTGCCTGGATCAGGACGGTCGGCGGCGTATGCCCCAGCGTGGCGGCTTCTGCCAGCAGAATCGTCAGCGGGGTGATGAATACGGTGGCAAAGGCATAGTGCCGCACCACCGTCATCTCGACCACGAAGGTCAGCGCCATCATGATGAGGGCGAGCCCCCATGCGTCCAGCGGCAGCAGAAACAGGCCCCAGGACAGCAGCAGGCCGATGCCGGTGCCCAGGATGCGCTGAAACTGCTTGTTCCAGACCGCGCGCAGCGAAACGCCCTGGATGACCGCCAGGCAACTCACCGGCACCCAATAGGCATTCTCCAGCCGCAGCAGCTGCGCCAGGGCCAGCGAAATGCCGACGAACACGCCGATCACGACCGAGTCGAACACCACGAAATCGAAGCTGGCCGGCGGCAGGGGCGACGCCGGCTTGGGGGCCTGCAGGCGCAGGGTCAGCAGGCTGTAGAAAAACGCGATCAGGCAGGCCAGCAGGGAGCCCATGCTGAGCAGGCCCACCGCCTGCGGCACCTGCGATGCCTCCAACGGCGAATACGCCCCGATGGCCGCCGCCATGATGAAGAACAGGCTGCCCGGCATGCCGAGGGCGTAAAACCGGCACACCATCGTGACCAGAATGCTGGTGAAGACGAGCATCGGCATCAGCAGCAGCGGGGAAACCTGGCTAATCACCCCCAGCGTGTAGCACGCCGCCATGGCGAATGCGCACGCCATCATCGTCACCATGCGGTGATACAGCGGTGTTTGCGGCAAATACAGAAACGCCAGTCCGCCGAGCGACGAGATCAGCCCATAGTCCAGGCGGTCGAAATAGACGCCGGCCAGCAACGGCAGGCCTGTCGCCAGCGCTGCGGCGAACGGCATCTGCCATAGCCGGTCGCTGGGATTGATGGCCGTCAGATGACGCAGTTCCGTGCGCAGCAGATTCTTCAATTCAGCCCGTTTGCCGGTGTGCGCCATGGATGTTCATCTTCTGATGGAAAACGGGGCCAGCCCGCACCCTGTCCGTTCCGTTCCGTTTGTTTATGTCCGCGCCGGCGCCGTTATTCGGGCGGCTTGCGGCAGAGCGGCCCGTCGACCGGGTTTTCGAGGCCTTGCGCAATGGCGCTGGCGATCTCGTGGACTTCGCCGGGGGTGAAGTGTTCGAGAAGGCGGCGCGCAATCGGCGGGGGGATGCGGACGCTGCGGGTCGTGCCGTCCGCCAGCGTCAGCGTGACGCCGGCAGCGTGGCGACCGACCAGTTCCGCGTCCGCTTCGGCGCGCAGCATCTGTTCGTCCATGATCGATTCGTACTCGGCCTCGACGGCCTCCTGCCGTTCGGCGGCCAGTCCGTCCGGCAGCTCGACGACAAAACCCGCGATCGTGTCCGGCCGCATCGTGCTCGCGGTGCCGCGCTCCGCCGCGAACGTCACGAAACGGTCGCGCAGCGCCGCGTCGAAAAACATGTATTCGAAGCCCATCGGCAATCCCCGCTGCCTTGTTGCAAGGCAACGAGAATAAACGCCCGCGTCACCGCGTGGCAAGCGGAGGCGCGCCGCGGCGCCCGCTATGCCGCGGCGCGCCGTGCCGTCATCAGGAACACCGGATAGTCCCGCGCCTCGCCCGCGTTTTCCTTGGCGATGCTGAACACGGTCTGGAACTGCATGCCGGCAAAACCGGCCTGCGCGGCGCGCAGGCTCAGGTCGGCGCGGTCGAAGCCATGGAGCACGTCGACATCCGGGCCGTGAAACGAGCCGTCTTCCCGATCCAGGTCGGCGATGCACAGATAGCCGCCGGGCTGCAGCAGATCGTGGAAGATGCGCAGGATGTGGTCGGTGTCCGGCACGTGATGCAGCGTCATCGAGGTGACGATGAGATCGAATTTTTGCGCCGGGGCGGGGTCGGCGAGCAGGTCCAGCTTCAGCGGCGTCATGTTCGTCACCCCCTGCGTGGCGATCTTCTCCGCCACCACGTCGAGCATGCCGGCCGAGCTGTCCGCCAGCAGGATTGCGCCGAGCTCATCCTTGAGCGGAAACGATAGCAGGCCCGTGCCGCAGCCATAGTCGAGGGCGCTCATGCGGCGATGCAAGGGCACGCTTTCCCGGATGGCCTGGGCGATCTTTTGCCCGCGCTCCCGGAATACCGGGTTGTCGTCCCATTGGCGGGCCTTGTTGTCGAAATGCGCGGCGTCGAGCCTGATCGGTTGGTTGCTGGTCATGCTGTGAATGATAAACGCGATCCTGATGTTTGCTTCAGTGCGGCCTGCGGCGAGCGGGCTTAGTCCCGCTCGGGAAGCATGCGCCTCAGCGTGTCGTCGCGCTTGATGTAGTGATGATACAAGGCGGCCACCACATGGCCACCGATGAGAACATAGCCTGTTGTACCGACGGCTTCATGCAGTCCCTTGAGCTGTTTTGCCAGGGCCTTGTTTTCGCCGATCAGCGCCGGTAGTTCCAGGCCGAAGAACGGGATCGGCTTGCCGGCGGCACTGAGCACCAGCCAGCCGGTCAACGGCATGCCGATCATCAGCACGTACAGCGCCAGATGCAGCAGCCTGGAAGATAGTTGTTGCAGCCTCGGCGGCTCCGGACGGATGGCGGGCGCAGGGCCGGACAGGCGTACCGCCAGCCGCAGCCAGACCAGCGCGAACGCCAGCATGCCGAGCATGAAATGCCAGGTCTTCAGCGCCTCGCGGGGATCGCTGCCTTTTTCGAACAATTGCCGCAATTCGATGCTTCCGTACACGGCGACGAACAGCAGCAGCATCAGCCAGTGGATACCGATGGAAGGAGCGCGGTAGCGGCTTGCAGAAGACTTCCCGTTCGCGAGCATCATTTTCCCTTTGCGTAAGATCGACAGGCGCAGCATTGCGCACGATGCTTAGGGATTCCTTAAGGGAAGGATGCGGCGAAGCCCGCGGACGAGGCGGGTTGCCCGAAGACCTGTCCGCTCAAGCCGGGCGGTCGGGATCGACCCTGTCATGGAAGCGGGCGCGGAAGAGCAGCCGCTTTTGCGCCGCGTCGTCGCTGTCCACCAGCCTTTCCCGGGTATGCAGCACGTTGTTCGAAATCAGGCCCATTCCGGATTCCAGCCGGCCTTCGATGACCTGCGCCGGTTCGCCCGAAATCAGGGATTCCAGCACTTTCCTGGCAGCGGCGACATCGGCGTCCCCGGACCAGGCCATATCCGTTTTCCTGAAGGAAAAACGGTGGCACAGATGGCCGTCGGCGTTGGTCCAGAAAACCTTCCCGCCGCGGCGCGGGTCGATCTCGCCGGTGGCGGGATTGCGGTAATTGAAGCAGTCCCTGTTCATCAATACCTCAAGGGCGCCGGGATAGGTGTCCCTCAGGTGAATGTAGAGCACTTCGTGGTCGAGGACCTTGTTGCTGCCGCCTTCGACCGCGGGGCGTTTGCACAGCAGGAACAGCGCCTGGATGGGGTTGCCCGACCCGTAATACGTGGCGTCGGTGTGCCAGTTGCAGTGCCGCGTGGAGAACGGCACGGCCCGGTTCAGGATGCCCGAATCGGTCAGTTCGTCGGACTGCGCATGGCGCGCCGACTTGTCGGTGCGGCTGACGCCGAGCTGCCTGCCCAGGGCCAGCAGGGAAGCCATTTCCAGTTCGGCGGCCCCGGCCGTGTAAATGCACATGTTGGCCCGTTCCACCGTTTCCAGGATCCTGCTCTTCTCGGCAGCAGTCGGCGCGGTCATGTCGCCCAGTTCGACGACCAGCTCGCCGATATTCCTGGGATAGGCCGCCAGCTTCTCGTCGCGCCATCTCAGGTAGTCCTCGTCCGAGCCGAGGTCGAATCGGCGGGGGTATTTCAGGTTCCATCGCTTCATGAATCAGGCTGCGGTCAGCAGGGGATATTAGGAGTTCGATATCTTAAACCTAAAATAAAAAACGGGGCCAGGGTGAGCCCTCGGCTTAGTCCGGATCCCGTTCGAAGCAGGTCAGGCGAACCTCCACGCTGAGCGACAGCGCCGTCAGCGCAGCGGCCTTGGCGCGGCCCTCGGCGCTGGCGCGGTGGAGATGCGGCGTCATCGCCAGCAGGTCGGCAATCTGCCCGGCATGAGTCAGCTCTATCGGGAAGCCGAGCGTTTGCGTCGGCAGGCGGCGGAAGCCTGCCGGAGTTGGCATCACGTCGGGGCGTTCCGGCTTCAGGCTGGGGTAGATGATCTCGCGCAGCTCGCGCAGATGATCGGGCCCGGCATCGACCTGCAGCAGCAGCCCGCCCGGCTTCAACACCCGCGCAAACTCGGGATAAACGGGGAAGCCGAACATGCACAGCAGCCGGTCCAGCGTGCCCGGCAGCACCGGCAGCTTGGCATTGCTGCCCACCACCCAACTGGGCCGCTTGTCCTGCTTCGCCGCCGCCAGCACGGCCCATTTGGAAATATCCAGCCCCAGCAGCGCCAGCGTGTGTTCATCCCCCGCTGCTGCGGCAAGCTGGCGCAGGTAGTAGCCTTCGCCGCATCCGGCATCGAGACAGCTGATCGTCGCGTCTGCGGGTAGATCGGCCAGCGCGGCCCGGCCCACCGCAGCGGCAATCGGCCGGTAGAAGCCCGCCGCGAGAAAGCGCCGCCGCGCCGCGACCATCTCCTTGCTGTCGCCCGGATCGCGCGAGCGCTTGTGCTGCACCGGCAACAGATTCGTGTAGCCCTGGCTGGCGATGTCGAAACTGTGGCCGGACGCGCAGGTCCAGGCAGAACCCGTGCAATGCAAGGGCGCGCCGTCCAGCGGGCAGGTCAGCATCTGGAACGGGCCGATGCTCATGTCGCGCCCAGCATGGAACGCAGCGCCTCGGCGCCCGAGCTTGAGTGGAACCAGGCGAGGGCGCAGCCATTGAGAACGACCGTGACCCAGAACACGAATTGAAAGGATTGCTTGCTGGACTTGTGGCGAAGCAGTCTTTGCGCAAGCAACGCGCCCGGCCAGCCGCCTGCCAGGGCAAACAGATGCAGGGTGCTTTCCGGGGTACGCCTCTGGCCGTTTCGTGCAGCCGACTTGTCGAGCGCGTACGCGACAAATGCGACAAGGCTGGCAATCAGATAGACCCCGGCGACTGCGGCCGGCAATCTACCCGCAAGGGCCAGTGCGGCGACGAAGGCGAGAAAGGCCGCAGCCAAGATAAGTGGGAACGTGCTCCGGCCCGGCGGGCCGGGCGGCGCCGCTTGCCTGCCGACGAAGGCCACGTTCCCGGCTTGTGGGCGCCCCTTGGCGTCGTGAGTGAGTTCGTAGGTCACAAGCTCGTTCCCCGCAGGCCGCATCTGCCGGTTCGAGAACGACTTGATGTGGACGAAGACGCGCTCGCCGCCGCCGTTCGGCGTGATGAACCCGAAGCCCTTGTCGTCCTTCCAGTCGGCAATTTTTCCCTGATAGCGCATGACTATTCAACCAGGATTCCGGACCAAGGCCGGGCTCACGCCGGCGTTTGCAGGGCTGCCTGCATCGCCTGCTCGGTCACCGGGTAGGCCAGCACGGCATGGACAGGGAACAACTCCAGCAGCTTGCCGATATGGTCTGCTTCCCGCGGATGCATGAACACGATCACCTTCGCCTGCGGCGCGAAACGCTGCAGGGTGCGGATCGTCACGTCCAGATTGGAGACGTTCGCCCCCGCATAATTATTGCCCCAGCCGTAGACGAACTCGCCGATGAAGAAATCGGGCGGCTGCTTCTGCAAGGTACGGTGCAGATTGCGCGCCGAGTCGAACCGCTGCGCGTCGATGCCGAGTTTCTGGTACAGCGCGCTGAAATCGGGCGGGAAGGGGGATTCGATCAGAGAGTAGAGGGTTTTCATGCGGCTGCAGTTTACCGCGGCGCCCGGTGATTTTTGGGTTGAAAGCCTGAGCTGCCGACTAAAAGGAAGGCCGTGAACGCATGGCGCGGAAACCGTGCACGGTTTCCTGTCGTTTCATGCGAAAGGGCAGCGGAACCGCCTCTTGGCGAGATCCGCCTGCATCACGCCCCGGCCGCTGGTGCGCGGTTCCGTCATATACTCCCCTGGCACAATAAACAACGAATATTCGTATCCATGAAGAAGAATCAGGTGATCCGATCCCTCTCCCTGCTGACTTTCGGATGGCTCGTCTTCGCGGCTCCGGCATACGCCGAGACGCCTCTTGCAAGCCCGCAGGAATGGGGGATCTACGCCAGCCTGGCGGGAACGACCTGGCGCGGCGGCAACCGCCAGGGCGGCAACTTCGGGACGAACTGGCGAATCACGGTCGAGTGGCGCGAAGCCGGGGTCGCGCTGATCGAGCGCTGGGAGCCGACCGACAATCAATACCGGCCGATGACGCATGTCATCACCCGCGGCGATCGGCCCGGCGAACTGCGCCTTGCCGCGACCAACGGCGTCTGCGCCAATCGCACCGGCACGGTGCGGCCAGACGGCAGCGTGCTGTTCGTCTGCAACGGCTTCTTCAAATGGCCCATGCACGTGGTCGCGCCGCGGGATGGCGTGTGGGAGCAGCACTATGTCGACCTGAAGGACTCGGAGGTGGCCGGCATCAAGGATGTCTGGCGCTTCCAGAGCCAGTCCGGCGCCAAGCTTAATGATCCGCGTGTGGCGTCGGCAGCGGCGCAGGCAGGAACGAGTGCAAGCGGAGGCCCTGCGACGAAAACCGAAGAGGCAAGCCAGGCGGCCGGGACTGCTCCCGCCGCCGCTGCGGCCGAGCCGGTTTCGCCCCTGGCGGCGGACTGGGGCGTCTACGCGAGCATCGTGGGCAAGGACTGGCGGGGTGCCAGCAACGTATCGATCCGCTGGACCAAGCCGGGTGAAGAACTCGTCGAGACGTGGACCTACGGCGCGGAGCGAGGGGACTATGCAGGCCAGCAGCAACTTGTTGCGACGATCCGGCGTGGAGAGAAACCCGGCAGCCTTGTCCTCAGCCTGGATAGAGAGGTGGCCGGGACGCGGACGCTCACGGGAAAAATCAGGGCGGATGGCTCAATCCAGTTGTTAAAGCCGGGGCTCATCCTGGACCAGCGGCTTTACACCATGTCTCTGCCGAGCCCGTCACGCCTGGAGCATTTTCTCGTCCCCCCGGGGAATACCATGCTGACGACACTGTATCTCGCCGGGAGCGATGACGCGACACGTGGCGGTCGGCAGCGACCAGGCGAAATCTGGGGCGCCTACGTGGATCTTGCAGGCAAGCACTGGCGCCTGGTCGACGACAAATTCAAGCGTCTCATGCGCTTCGACTGGATCGTGCCGGGAGACGCGATGTACGTGCGTACGCACAGTCTTGCCGCTGACCACGTGGAAGTCCATCACGTCGCACGATCCCCCGGGACAGGGAAGCTGAACGCAGAACCCAGCCTGTGGGGCTCATGGAAAGCCGACGTCACCCTTGACGGCGATCGCTCGATCACGCTGGAAACCAAAGGCATATTTGGATGGCGCATGTCCTTTGCCAGGACGGCCGATGGTGGCTTCGAGTACTCGGACGGTGCTTACACGGGCAGCATGGTCATGGTGAGCGGCGACGAAGTCCCGCGCCTGGTCGCCGAGGCAAAGGAAGCCAAAGCGCAACGCGAGCACGAGGCGCGGCAGAGAAAGCGGGAACGGCAGGAGGCCTTCAACACTGCGTTGACGGTGGTGAACTCGGCGCTGGTCGCCACCAACGAAACCCTGAAGCAGCAAGCCGAGGCCGATCGCCAACGCCTGCAGCGGGAGCGCGAGCGCGCTGCCGAAGCCTTGCGTCAGCGGGCCGCCGCAGAGGAGCGTCAGCAGGCCGCCGACATGGAGCGGGCGCGCCAATTGCAGGCGCAACAGGATGTCGAGCGGCAGCAGCGCGCCCAGCAACAGACACGGCAACAGCAGCAAGGGGTTCAGCGCAATGCCGAGGCACAGCAGTTGGCACAGCAGCAGCAACAGCGGCGCGCGGAAGAAGCTCGCCGCCGCGAAGCCGCCGAGGCCGAGCGCAAACGGCAGCAGGAAGCCGACACCGAGCGCCGCCGGCGGGAAGAAACCGCCCAGCGGCAGCGGGCGGACGAGGCAATGCTCGCGCGCAGCAAACAGCTGGAAGAGGCGCTGAAGCAGCAGGAGGAAGAAGCGCGCAACCGGCCGGTTATCTACCGGGAAGGCATCACCCTGTGCGAGCCGCCCAAAAACGGCGGCAAGGCATGGCTTTGCAGAGGCCCGCTGCAGAACGTGAGCGGCGTGCTCGACACCCAGTCCGGCAACGTGGCCGTGCGTCAGGCATGCGGAGGAAACAACGTCCGGGACCTCGGCATGGTCGCGGGCTACCGCGCCTACGGTTGCGGTTTCGGCATCCATCCCACCGACCGCGATGCGCCCAACCGCGATATTCCAGCGAGCCTCGGCGTCAACTATGTACCGGACAGAGGCACTTTCCGCTGCAATCCAAGCACGGTGTTTGTCTATTGCAAAGACAGGTGATGAGCGCGGCGGCCGATTCGCGGTGGCCGCATCTCCGTTCGATCAGCGGCAGACCGCGGCTTTCCCCCGCCAATTGGCAGTGCCGGCCGAGCCTGAATTCGTGGTCTGCCGCACGGTGCGCCGCCCGCCGATGCCGCCGAGAAGCCGGACGTATGCGCTTCTGCAAAGCGCTGGATTCGCGGTCGCGACGACGTCCCCTCGCTTCCCCATCGCCTCTCGGTCATCGGGTCTGCTGCAATGGCGAGCTACCCGCAGCGCGGGGAGGCGCGAATCCGCGAGCGGACTTCGTCAAGCCTGGCAAGACTGATGTACAGCGAATTGAATCGCTCGCGGTGATAGTCGCTCCGCGCCCGGAGTTCGCACGAATCCGGTAGATAGTCGAAGCAGCCGAACCCCGCATCGATAAGCAGATTATGAACCTCGCCGTCCGAGTGACCGTAAGCCTTGCCGCTGCCATTGAGTTCGATGATGACCGCTGCGGTTTTGGATAGAAGGCCGGAACTGCCTCGCAAAAGGGGTAACTCGAATCCCTCGACATCGATCTTCACGACTTGCGGCGCGAGGCCGGTTGTTGCCACGAGTTCATCGCCGGTGATGACGTCGACTTCTATTGCCTCTGCATCCTTGGGTCTTGCGACATGGTTCAGGCCACCGAGGGTAGCGGTGAATCGGAGTGTGCCGCTGGAGTCGGACAGGCCACACTGGATTGCGCGTCCCGTCACGCTATTCAGGAGCAGATTTCCCTGAAGCCGTACGTAGCTATCGGGCACGGGCTCAACCGCCAGTACTGTCGCGCCGACGGACCCGGCAAGAACACTATACACCCCGACGTTGGCCCCGAAGTCGCCGAATACGTCGCCAGGCCGCAGGTAGTGGGCGAGGAACTGCATGTCTTCGAAGTCATACAGACCGCACGTGTATGCCAAGGTTGCGTAGTTCTCGCGGTTCGAGAGAATAAGCTGCGCAGATGGTGTGATGCGGATTGCGTAGTCCGCCTGATCCAAAAGACGCCGCCCCACATTCCACTTGAGATATTTGATGAAGGCCGCGAGGCGATGGGCACGGTTTGCAGGATGATCAAGGATTTCTTTGATCTGTCTAATTCGTTGCTTCATCTTCATATCAAGTCCCCATAAGGTGTCTACTTATTAATAGACATAGAGATCAGGATCGTGGCGCCCGATGTTAAGCAGCTACCTTTTCAGGTGCGTAAGGTTGCCGGTCAGCCACTCGTCGACGCGGTCGGACAGCAGCAGAACAGGAAAAATGGAGTCTGACCCCATTTATTATGATGACGGTTGTTAGCACGGTTGGTTATTCCGACTGGTTGTTAGTGGAGTTTGGCTCCATTTGTTTGTGCAGATGGCGCGGAAACCGTGGTCTGTCCCCTATTGTTTTTGGCTCCGTTGCTTCACGCTTTGCGTTGTTGTGCAGTGATTTTGCTTCTCTGCTCGATGCTAGTCCGCCAATTGTCTAGCGCCATGATGTCAGCGAGCAGTTCATCTGGCTCAGGGACGGCCACTCCGCCCATCTGCGCTTTGTCGTGTGCGTAATTCGAGCACTTCGACATGCCAGCATCAACCTGAGCATAGTCGTTGTCATCGACGATGACCTCAGCCAGCCGCTGCGTTTCGACGCCTTTGCGGAAGCGCAAGACCACCCGGCGCAGAAGCACTTCCTCGACAGTCCGTTCCCACGCCATGCGCAGATGGAAGTACGCATCGACGGTTTGCTTCCGGTGTTCAAGTTCCTCGCCGTCCTTGTGCAGCTTGGCAATGATCTGGTGCTGGGCCTTCAGCGCTCCGATGCGCTTGCCCGCGTTCTTGCCCTCGAACGGCAGGTCCGGATTGGCGATACCATAGCCTTCGGTGCGCCGAGTCAGGCTCTGCGTGGCGATCGGCACATCGGCTGACTCGGCTTCCTCCGCGAGGAGGCAAAGGAAATAGATGTCGTGGGTGAACACAATGACCTGACGTTGCGCAGCCTCAACCACTAGGCGTTTCGCAACGCGTTCACGCCGACGATGATCAAGCGAAGAAACCGGATCATCGAACACGATCCCACCCTTGCCGCCGATCAAGCCGACTTCGGCAAGGAATGAGCCAATGGCGATGGCCCGTTGCTCTCCCTCACTGAGGATGTCGCCAGGACTGCGGCTCTGCGGCAGTTCCAGTTTGAGCTTATGCAGGGCCTTACCTTTGTCCGAACGGCTCTGTAGCGAAACGTGAAGTGTACCGACCCCCAGCGCCTTGTATTCGCGGTTGAGCGCTTCGGCCAGTTCCTTCGATACCACCTTTTCGGCCAGTTCCGATGCCTTCAGCGAAATGGCATGCGTCTTGATGGCCGACAAGCATCGCGCGAGCTTGGCTTGGTGATCGAGTCGGGACACTGCAGCGACAACGGCATCTTTGACTTGGCTCAGCCGCACCCGTGCATCGAGTTCGACGAATTGCTTTTGTAGCGCGGCACGAGCTTTTTCGTCTGAAGCCTTTTCTAAAGTTTCTGCCTCAAGATTCAGTTTGTCGGCCAGCGCCTGAAGGCGAGGCGCCGGATTGGCCTGTTCCTGGATTAGCCCATCCCACTGATGGGATACCACAGCAGCCTTGATGGCATCTTGGCGCACGGTCAACCATTGCTCGAAGGCGCGAGTATCCACGGCGAGCTGTTGATCCAGCATTTCAATCTCGCCGTAGGTCATGTCGTCGAGACTCAATGTCAGGGCTTGCGCGGCCAGCGGTTTGTATTCAGCGTACAGCGCAGTACGGCGCTCCTGTGAAGTTTTTTCCGCTTCCTGTTGGATGAACGCCTCGAAACGCCCCAAGCGCGCAGCACCCTCGGCGAGAGGTTGTTGGCATAGTGGGCAAGGCGCATCCGCACCCAGTGTGGGGAATACCTTATCCGGGTGGGATTCAATCGCAAACTTTCGGGCAGCGTCGAACAGTTCGCGCCATACCTCGCCACCGGTGCCTGGGAGCAGGTTCTCGCTTTCCTTAAACTGCTTGGCAGCAAGAGCGGCCGCCGCCTGTGCTGTGCGATAGCCATCCGCTAGGCCGTGCAACTTGGCCACCACCGTTTGATCTACCAGCGCCGCCTTGTTAAACGCGTTCGCGGCAATAGCGGCGATGCGGCGCGAGCGCAAACGCAACTGGGCAGCTTTCTCCTTCGGGTTATTCTCTTTCAGGCTCTTGTCCAACTCGGCGTGCTGATCTATTTCTTCCGGAGTCAATATCGCCAACGCTTCAATTTGATCCTTTGTCGTTTTGGCAGAGAGCGCTGAGATTAACTTGCCAACAGCCGTATCACCCTGCAGCGGTGTGAATACCGTCAGGTCCGGGGCCGACTGGGCATGTTCGGTGTCGATCAGCGTCTTTAACTGTTTGCAGACCTTCGCGAGCCCCTCGAAAACATCGAGTCCGTAGGGTACGTAGGAAAAATCATCCTCGCTGTCGAGGTAAGCACGAGCGCAGCGCGAGTCAAAGATTGCGAGCGACGACAGCTCAGGAGGCGCAGCCTTCCCATGGCACCAATGCACGTCCTGTGCAGTACTGTTGACCACAATTTCGAACGTTGCTTCGGCAGAACCTGCCTTGTCGGCAGGCAAATTGGCATTCGGGTGGATGGCTTCCATCTGGTCGCGCGCCCGGCAAGCGCGCTTGAGCACGCGCGAGTATCCAGACTTTCCAGAACCGTTGTCGCCGTAGATGACTGTCAGTCCGGTCGCGCCAAATGGCAGCTGTTGATTCTCGGCAATTGCGTTGACGTGCCGCAGATTTTTCATGGCGCGCAACTGGACGTGTGTCGCAGCGATCACCGGTGCCGGAATTTGGTCGGCTGTGAGCGGCTTCGGTTGGCGGTCCTTAGGGTCGGGGATGCCATGCGCCACTTTGAGCAATGCATACAGATCATCCAGATCGTCGGCTGTAAGGGTCTGCTTTGCCAAAAGGCGTGCGATGGCATCGCTTTGCCATGTCGGAAGTCCCTGTGACCAATTCAGGATTTCTTGAAGTATTGTCAAAGCAGACTCCTCATTTTTTGTAAGTATGGATTGGCGAGAAGGATTGCAGCATTCGAGTGATGGCGCAACATCCTGGAAAAGCCAAGGCAACAAAAAGCGCGATTGATCACTCAATCGCGCTTCGAACAACAGATAAGGCCATTCGTGTTTCGACGGGCTCAACACGAACGGCCTTTAACCTTTATCAACCCGGCAGCATCGCCAGCAACCCATTCAGCCGCCGCACGAAGCTCGCCGGGTCGTCGAGCTGGCCGCCTTCGGCCAATAGCGCCTGCTCGAACAGCAGGTTGGCCCAGTCGGCGAAGCGGGCTTCGTCGGATTCGCTGTCGAGGCGCGTGACCAGGGCATGGGTCGGGTTGATCTCCAGCGTGGGCTTGACGCTGGGCGCGGCCTGCCCGGCGGCCTTCAGCAGGCGTTCGAGGTTGGCGCTCATGTCGCCTTCGCCGGTGACGAGGCAGGCGGGCGAGTCGGTCAGCCGATGCGTGACGCGGACGTCCTTGACGCGTTCGCCGAGGGTGGTCTTGATGCGCTCGACCAGCGGCTTCATGGCGTCTTCGGCTTCCTTCTGCGCGGTCTTCTCGGCTTCGTCTTCCAGCGCGCCCAGATCCAGCCCGCCCTTGGCGACGGACTTCAAGGGTTTGCCGTCGAACTCGTGCAGGTTGCCGGTCAGCCATTCGTCGACGCGTTCGGACAGCAGCAGCACTTCGATGCCTTTCTTGCGGAAGATTTCGAGGTGCGGGCTGTGCTGGGCGGCGGCGAAGCTGTCGGCGGTGATGTAGTAGATCGCGGTCTGGCCTTCCTTCATGCGGCCGATGTAGTCCTTCAGCGACACCACCTGGGCGTCGCTGTCGGTGTGTGTGGAGGCGAAGCGGAGCAGGGCGGCGATCTTCTCCTTGTTCGCGTAGTCCTCGCCGGGGCCTTCCTTCATGACCTTGCCGAACTGCTTCCAGAATTCGACGTATTTCTCGGGCTGGTTCTCGGCCAGGTCTTCCAGCAGGCCTAGCACCTTCTTCACCGAGCCATTCTTGATGGCATCGATGTCGCGGCTCGACTGCAGGATTTCGCGCGAGACGTTCAGCGGCAGGTCGGCCGAGTCGATCACGCCGCGGACGAATCTGAGATAGGCCGGCATCAGCTGCTCGGCGTCGTCCATGATGAAGACGCGGCGCACGTAGAGCTTGATGCCGTGGCGCTTCTCGCGGTCGTAGAGGTCGAACGGCGCGTGCGACGGCACGTAGAGCAGCGAGATGTATTCCTGCTTGCCCTCGACGCGGTTGTGCGACCAGGCGAGCGGCGGCTCGAAGTCGTGGGCGACGTGCTTGTAGAACTCGTTGTACTCGTCGTCGGTGACGTCCTTCTTGGCGCGCGCCCACAGGGCGGAGGCCTTGTTGACGGTTTCGTCCTCGTCGGTCGGCGTTTCCACGCCGTCCTTCCATTCGGTCTTCTTCATCACGATGGGCAGGGTGATGTGGTCGGAATAGGTGCGGATGACCGACTTGATCTTGTAGTCGGAGAGGAACTCGTCCTCGCCTTCGCGCAGATGCAGCACGATCTCGGTGCCGCGCGTGGGCTTCTCCACCGTTTCCAGGGTGTAGTCGCCGGCGCCTTCGGATTCCCAGCGCACGCCGTGCTCGGCGGTGAGCCCGGCGCGGCGGGTGGTGAGGGTGACGCGGTCGGCGACGATGAAGGCGGAGTAGAAGCCGACGCCGAACTGGCCGATTAGCGCGGCGTCCTTCTTCTGGTCGCCGGAGAGCTGGCTGAAGAATTCGCGGGTGCCGGATTTTGCAATGGTGCCGATGTGCTCGATGACTTCCTGCCGGCTCATGCCGATGCCGTTGTCGGAAATCGTCAGCGTGCGCGCTTCGCGGTCGAAGGCGATGCGGATCTTGAGCTCGGGGTCGTTCTCGAACAGCGCGCCATCCGACAGTCCCTCGAAGCGCAGCTTGTCGGCGGCGTCGGAGGCGTTGGAAATCAGTTCGCGCAGGAAGATGTCCTTGTTGGAATACAAGGAATGGATCATCAGCTGCAGCAGCTGTTTGACTTCGGCCTGGAAGCCGAGGGTTTCTTTGGTGGCGGACATGCCTTTATCTCCCGTCAAATACACATAAGGTGGAACGGGAAATGAGGGCGGCGGTGGCGGGTTTCAAGTCCCGCCGCCGCAATCACTTTTTGTCGGACAGCAGCGCCAGCAGCTCGTCCTGTGCGTTGTAGGCCTTGGCGCGGCGCCTGGTGCGACGGCGGTAGCTGCCGTCCGGCTGCATCTCCCAGGTTTGCACATTGTCGCGCAGGTAGGGCTTGAGGCCCTCGGCGATGACGCGTTTTTTCAGCTTGGGGTTGAGGATGGGAAAGCCGGTTTCGATACGGCGGAAGAAGTTACGGTCCATCCAGTCGGCGGAGGACAGATACACCTGCTCGTCGCCGCCGTTCCTGAAATAGAAGATGCGCGTGTGTTCGAGGAAGCGCCCGACGATGGAGCGCACGCGGATATTCTCCGACAGGCCGGTGATGCCCGGTTTCAGCGCGCACACGCCACGGATGATGAGGTTGATCTTCACCCCGGCCTGCGAGGCGGCGTAGAGGGCGGCGATGACCTGCGGTTCGAGCAGGGCATTCATCTTGGCGACGATGGCGGCGGGCTTGCCGGCGGTGGCCAGCGTGGCCTCGTGGTTGATCGCGGCGACGACCTCGCTGTGCAGGGTGAACGGCGACTGCCACAGGCGCTTCAGCTTGCCGGCCTTGCCCAGCCCGGTGATCTGGGTGAACAGGCTGCCGACGTCGGCGGTCATCGCCTCGTCGGCGGTCAGCAGGCCGAAGTCGGTGTAAAGGCGCGCAGTGCGGGCATGGTAGTTGCCGGTGCCCAGATGCGCGTAGCGGCGCAGGCCACCGTCCTCGCGGCGGACGACGAGCGCGAGCTTGGCGTGGGTCTTGTGGCCGACCACGCCGTAGACGACATGGGCGCCGGCCTCTTCCAGCTGGGCGGCCCAGTTGATATTGGCTTCCTCGTCGAAACGCGCCATCAGCTCGACCACCACGGTGACTTCCTTGCCCGATTGCGCGGCATGGATCAGCGCCTGCATCAGCTGCGAATCGGTGCCGGTGCGGTAGACAGTCTGGCGGATGGCGACGACGTGGGGGTCGGCGGCGGCCTGCTCGATGAAGTCGATCACCGGCTGGAAGGATTCGAATGGGTGGTGCAGCAGGATGTCGCCCTTGCGGATCTGCGCGAAGATGTCTGTGTCCTTGGCAAGCTGCGCCGGCAGGGCGGGGATGAAGGGGGGAAACTTGAGGTCGGGGCGGTCGACCCAGTCGGGCACCTGCATCAGCCGTACCAGGTTGACCGGGCCGCGCTCCTGGTAGAGGGCATCGGCGTCGAGTTCGAATTGTTCGAGCAGGAAAGCCGCCATCGAGGCCGAGCAGTTGTCGGCCACTTCCAGCCGCACTGCCGCGCCGAAATGCCGCTGTGGCAGTTCGCCCTGCAGCGCCTTGCGCAGGTTCTTGGTTTCCTCCTCGTCGACGAACAGGTCGGAGTTACGGGTGACGCGAAACTGGTAGCAGCCTTCCACCGTCATGCCGGTGAAAAGTTCGCCGACGTGGGCGTGCAGGACCGATGACAGGAAGACGAAGCCGTATTCGCAGCCGGCGACGTCTTCCGGCAGCCGGATCACGCGTGGCAGTGCGCGCGGCGCCTGCACCACCGCAGCGCCGGAATTGCGGCCGAAGGCATCGCGGCCCGACAGCTCCACAGCAAAGTTGAGGCTCTTGTTGAGCACGCGCGGGAAGGGGTGCGAAGGGTCGAGTCCGATCGGCGTGAGTACCGGCATCAGTTCGCGGAAAAAATAGTCGCGGATCCACATCGCCTGCGTCTCGCTCCAGTGCGTGCGGCGGAAGAAGTGGATATCCTGTTCCGCCAGCAGGGGGATGATGTCCTCGTTGAACAGTTCGTACTGCCGGGCGACCAGCGCGTGCGCGGTCTCGGATACCGCCCGGTACTGCTGGCGCGGCGTCAAGCCGTCCGGCGAAAGCTGGGTCAGGTTGGCGCGGATCTGCTCCTTGAGCCCGGCCACCCGCACCTCGAAGAATTCGTCCATGTTGCTGGAAAAGATGCAGAGAAACTTCAGCCGCTCCAGCAAAGGCATGCCAGGGTCGTCCGCCTGGGCCAGCACGCGGCGCTGAAACTCGAGGATGCCGAGTTCGCGGTTGATGAGAGTGTCGGGGCTGGGAGAGTTCATGATTTAGTATCGAGGATGAGCTTCAATGATAAGCGCCCGTTTCAATCATGACATGACAGTTATATGACAACATCGCAGCCGGTCGAAATCGAGCTCAAGCTGGCGCTGCTACCGCAGCGGGTGGCGGCATTCACGAAGCTGATGGCGCGGCAGCGCAACGCACCGGTGCAGCAGGAACTCGTCACGCGTTATTTCGATACGCCGGATTTTTCCCTGAGCGCACTCGGCGTGGCGGTCAGGGTGCGGCGGGCCGGGCGGCACTGGTTGCAAACGCTGAAAACCGAGGGCGAGCGGCACGGCGGCCTGTCGCGTCGTCCCGAATACGAAATGGCGATATCCCGCAGCAAGCCGGACTGGGAAAAATTTCCGCCCGAAGCGCGCGCGCTGGTGCCGGAGGCACTGCGTGCACAGCTGGAAGTGGTGTTCGAAACGCGCTTCAACCGCACGGCCTGGCTGATCGACAGTCGTGGCGGCGCGGAAATCGAAGTGGCGCTGGATGTGGGCGAGGTGCGCGCTGGCCGGCGCAGCCAGCCGATTTGCGAGATCGAGCTCGAACTCCGGGCCGGTCAACCGGATATCTTGTTTGTACTGGCGCAGGACTGGGCGCGGCGGTTCGACTGCGTGCCGCTGGATGACAGCAAGGCCGACCGGGGCGTGCGCCTGGCGCGTGGCGAGGAGGCAACGCCGGCCAAATCTGTGCCGCTGGCGCTGGACAGTGGAATGAGCGTGGAAGACGGCTTTGCCGCGATCTGCCAGGCCTGCCTGGCGCAGTTCCAGGCCAATCTGCCGGGGGTGCTGGCATCCGACGATATCGAGTACGTGCACCAGGCGCGGGTGGCGCTGCGGCGCCTGCGCGCGGCGCTGCGGCTATACCGGCGGGTGTGCGCGGTGCCGGATGCATTGCTGGCGGAGCTGCGCGCGCTGGCCGCCACCTTCGGTTCCGCACGCGACTGGGACGTGCTGTGCAGCGAGACCCTGCCGGCCATTGTGCCGCATTACGCCGATGCGGCCGCCTGGCAGCGCGGCTGGCAAGCACTGGAGGCGCGCAGAGCCGGGGTGCGGGCGGCCATGCGGACGGCGCTCACGCAGGCGCACCCGGGTGCGTGGCTGCTGGTATTCCAGCGCTGGTTGCTGCAGCGCGGCTGGCGCGCCGCCGCCGCCGAAACGCAGCGCTTCGTCCAGTTGTCGCCATTGAAAAAGTGGGCGCGCCGGGCATTGCAGAAGGGGCATCGCCCCATCGTCCGCGGTGCGCGCAAATTCGGGCAACTGCAGCCGGAACAGCGCCACGCCCTGCGCATTGCCATCAAGCGCCAGCGCTACGCGGTCGAATTTTTCCAGGAACTGTTCGCCCGCGGCAGGGGTGCACGCTATCAGGCTGTGCTGCGAGATGCACAGGACAGCCTGGGCCGCGCCAACGATGCGCGGGTGGCCTCGGGCTTGCTGGCCGAGGCCCGGGTGGACACGGGACCGATGGGGCAATTCGTGCTCGGCTGGCTGGCGGCGCAACAGGCGGCCGACACGGCCGACGCGCTTGGCGCAAATGCAAAGCATTTGCAAAATTTCATGGAAACGGCGCCCTGCTGGTAGATTGCCACTAGCCCTGTTTTGGCTTTTCCACCCACAATCCGCGCTCCATGAATACCGACATCCGGCTGTCATCGTATCCGACAATGAAAATCGCATTCCTGGAAGACGACGCGGCATTTGCCGTCAACATCATCGAATGGCTGGAACAGGCCGGGCATAGCGTGAGCTGGTTCCGTTCCGGTCGCGAGTGCATACGCGTGCTCTCCGGCGAACGCTACGACCTGTGCCTGTTCGACTAGATATTGCCCGACATCAGCGGCCCCGACGTCATGGCCTGCCTCAAGCTGAAAGGCACGCTGCCGCCGGTGCTGTTCCTGACCGGGCGCGACGCGGAGGAGGATGTGGTGCAGGTGATCCAGGCCGGCGCCGACGATTATATGGTCAAGCCGCCATCGCGCAGCGTGCTGATAGCACGCATCCACGGCGCGGCGCTGCTCGGCGCATGGAGCTGGCGACGCCTGGAGGGCGCAGGCTGCTTTCTCGACCACGAACTGAAGCGGCAGCGCCAGGAACTGGGCCGGTGGCCGATGCCCAGCCGAGGGTGCTGCCGCACGACCCGTTCGAGGCGCGTATCCAGCAGGTTGCAGGCGGCGGCGCCGATCAGCCGCACTGCGGAACAGACACGGGCAGCGGACTGGGGCTGTATTTCGTGCGCACCGTGGCGGAAAAACACGGCGGCGCAGTCGAGCTTGCAAGCGAACCGGGAACATTCAGCTGCTTCACCCTGCGGCTGCCACTCACGGGATTGTCATCTCCGGTAAGCATGGTTGCGGCACAATAGGCGTGGCTCACGATTCGGGGCCGGGCATGGTGAGGGAACTAAAATGGACCTGATTTTGTGGCGGCACACCGAGGCGGAAGACGCCCTCCCCGATGCCACCCGCGAACTGACCGGCAGGGGCCGCAAGCAGGCGGCGCGCATGGCCGACTGGCTTAATCCGCGGCTGCCGCCGGATATCCGCATTCTGACCAGTCCCGCCACCCGCGCCCGGCAAACCGCACAGGCATTGGGGCGTGAATACCAAGAGGTGCCGGCATTGGCGCCCGGCGCCAATGCTGCGGACGTGCTGGCCGCGGCGGGTTGGCCGGACGCGGCCTATCCGGTACTGGTCGTCGGCCATCAACCCACGCTGGGGCAGGTGGCGATGCAACTGCTGGCCGGGCAGGCGGGCGATCTGACGGTGAAGAAAGGCGGCATCTGGTGGTTCCAGAGCCGTGAGCGAACGGGGCAGGTGCAGGTGGTGTTGCGCGCTGTGGCTGCGCCTGACTGGTTATAATTCCGCGGGTGACCACCCAACCCATCAAGCGTGAGGCAAACCCGGTGACCCCGACAACGCAGACGAGGTGCGTGCAGTGCCGGGTTGGCTGAGCAGTCTGCGCGACCTGATTGCCGACGCGAGCCCATTGCGCCGCTTCATGCTTGCCCTGCTGGTGCTGCTGCCGCTGGCCGCGCTGGCTTCCGCCTATCTGTGGTTCAACCCGCCGGCCTACCGCGTGCTGTACACGCAGCTGTCCGACCGCGCGGGCGGCGAGGTCATCGGCGCGCTCGAACGACTCGACATCCCCTATCGTCTGTCCGCCGCGGACGGCACCATCGAAGTGCCGTCCGGAGAGCTACATGCGGCACGCTATCGTCTGGCTGCATTGGGTCTGCCCAGAACCGATGCCGATGCGCAGGATGAGATCGACCGTTCTCCCCGCTTCGGCGCCTCGTCGCTGCAGGAACAGCAGCGCTATCAGCGCGCGCTCGAAATCGACCTGGCGCGCTCGATCCAGAAGCTGGATACGGTCGAACTGGCACGGGTCCACCTCGCCCTGCCCAAGGTCTCGCCGTTCCTGCGCGATGCGCCGCCCGCCACCGCTGCGGTGCTGGTACGGCTGCGTCCGGGCGCCCGGCTGGATGCCGGGCAGGTCTCGACGATCCAGACGCTGGTGGCCGCCAGCGTGCCGCGCCTGAAGCGCGCCGAAGTGCAGGTGTTCGATCCGCGCGGCGTCGTGCTGAGCGGCGTGGTCCCCGAAGCCGCCCAGACGCAGCGTCTGGCGCTGGAGCAGGATCTGGCGCGACGTGCGCTGGCCGTGCTGACGCCCTGGCTGGGCGCAGACCGTGTCAGCGTGCAGGTGACCGCAACGCTGGCGGACAGCGAAACCCGGCAGACGGTCGAGCGCGTGCGCAATGTCGTGGTGGCCGGGCAGGCGCGTCCGCTGGAGAAGACCGTGCGCACCACACGCGTTCCCGAAGGCCGCGTCCAGCGGATCAATGCCATCGTGATTCTGGCGTTCGATGCCAGCGCCGGCGAACTCAGGCGTGCCGGGCAGCTGGCGCGCCAGGCGCTGGATCTGCTGCCGGCGCGCGGCGACAACCTGAGCGTGTATGCGTTGCCTGCAGTGGCGCCCAAGATGCAGGCCGACGTTGCCGTTTCGCTTCCCCCAGCGCCGGCACCCGGCCCGATCCCGCGGGTGCAGCCGGCCAGTCCGCTGCCGAATGCGGAGAGTCCATTCCATTTTTCACAATGGCCGCTGGCGGCTGCCGCGGCGACCCTGGCCGTGCTCGGCGTGGCTGGCTGGCGGCGTGTCCGCCGGGCACCCGCCAGCGAAATGCAGGCGGATGATTTCGACGCCGAACTGGATGCGACCCGCAGCCAGGTACTGGCCGATCCGCGCGTGGCGGCGGATGTCATCAGGCTGTGGATGCGTGCATGAGCCAGGCCGGGATCGAAAAATCCGCCGCGCTGCTGCTCGCCCTGGGCGAGGAGGCCACGGCGGCCGTGTTGCGTTACCTGAGTCCGCTGGAAGTGAGCCGCCTGGGCAGCGCCATGCGTGAACTGGAAATGCTGCCGCGCGAACGTGTGCGCATCATTTTGCGCGATTACGCGGCCGAAGCGGCCGAGCAGACCGGTTTCGCCGCGGACACCGGGCGTTTTCTCGACGAAACGCTGAAGCTGGCGCTGAGCCCGGAGCGCGCGCAGTCGATGCTGCAGCGGCTGGGCGCCGCGGGCGCGCTGTCGCTGGAAAAGCTGGCCTGGCGCGAACCGGCGGAAATCGCCGGTCTGCTGGAGGCGCAGCCGCCGCAACTGATCGCGGTGGTCGTCATGCGCCTGCCGCGCGACGTCGCGGCCGCCGTGCTCGAGCTGCTGCCCGCCAGGACCCGCGCCGACACCTTGTTGAACCTGGCGCACAGCGAGGCGCCCAGCCCCGACATGCTGCGCGAGCTGGATGACTGGCTGGCCGGCCTGGAAACCGCCGCGCCGGCGCAAGGCGAAGCCGCGGTTGCCAGCCTGCTGGGGCAGATGAGCGAGGGCAGCGCCGCCGCTGCCTTGAGCCAGCTCGATCGGAACGACGCAGGCCTGGCCGCGCGCCTGCGCGTGCGCAATCTCGCGTTCGAGGACCTGGCGCGGCTGCCCGAAGCGGGCCGCAAGACCTTTTTGCGCAATATCGGCGCCCGCACCCTGCTGCATGCGCTGAAGGGCAGCGACGGGCGGGTGCTCGACGCGCTCACTGCGGTGATGAGCCCGACCGTGGCACAGCGCATGCGCGATGATCTCGACACCCTGGGCGGCTTGCCGGTGACCGCGATCCAGGCCGCGCAGGACGATGCCGGCGCCACCCTGCGGCGGCTGGCTGCAGAGGGGGCGATTCCATTCCCGGAAGAGGAGGCGGCATGAGCACACACGAAGACACCACCGCATTCGAACAGTGGGAGGTGGTGGAACTGGCCGCGTCGGCAGGCGAGGCG
>DAOMWT010000026.1:0-26147 GCA_035436705.1 Thiobacillus sp.
CGGCATGCTGCTGCACATCCACCGCGCCATGCACGCCGTGCTCGACCGCAACCCCCACCACGGTATTCACTTCCGCGTGCTGACCAAAGTGCTGCGTCTGTCGGGTGGTGACCACCTGCACTCCGGCACAGTCGTGGGCAAGCTGGAAGGCGACCGCGAAGCGACGCTGGGCTGGATCGACACCATGCGTGACTCGTTCATCCCGGAAGATCGTAGCCGCGGCCTGTTCTTCGACCAGGACTGGGGCTCCATGCCCGGCGTGTTCCCGGTTGCTTCCGGCGGCATCCACGTGTGGCATATGCCCGCGCTGGTTGCCATCTTCGGCGACGATGCCTGCCTACAGTTTGGTGGCGGCACGCTCGGCCACCCCTGGGGCAACGCCGCTGGCGCCGCCGCCAACCGCGTCGCGCTGGAAGCCTGCGTGCAAGCACGTAACGAAGGCCGTGAGATCGAGAAGGAAGGCAAGGACATCCTGTCCTCCGCTGCCGCACACAGCCCCGAGCTGAAAATCGCCATGGAAACGTGGAAAGAAATCAAGTTCGAGTTCGACACCGTCGACAAGCTGGACGTCGCCCACAAGTAAGCAGGATTCGGGGATCAGGATTCAGGAAAAAGCGCGGCGCAGCCGCACCACCCCTGACCCCTGACCCCTAGCCCCAATATCTGAAAGGAAATGAAATGTCTGAAGTAATGGATTACAAAAGCCGGGTAAGCGATCCTGCCAGCCGCAAATTCGAGACCTTCTCCTATCTGCCCCCCATGACGGCGGAACAGATCAAGAAGCAGGTTGAGTTTCTGGTGAAAAAAGGCTGGAACCCGGCCATCGAGCACACTGAACCCGCCCATCTGCAGGATTCCTACTGGTACATGTGGAAGCTGCCGATGTTCGGCGAAACCGATGTGACGAAGGTGTTGGCTGAAGCCGAAGCCTGTCACAAGGCCAACCCCGACAACCACGTTCGTCTGATTGGCTACAACAACTTCAATCAGTCGCAAGGTGCGTCGATGGTGATTTTCCGCGGCAAGACCGTTTAAGTCGCGACGGGTGATCTCACGCCCCCGTCGCCCGCTGGGCGCGGGGGCTTTTTGTTTGCCCGCGAATGCCGCGTTCGCATGAGTTCGCGCCATTCGCGGATAAATAAGCCCCCCTTTCAAGGAGCCTCCATGAGCAACATCGTCGATCAGTACCGCATCACCCAGGAACCCTACTACCGTCCCGTCGCCGACGAGGTCGAACTGTACGAAGCCGCCTATTCGGTGCGCATGCCGATGATGCTGAAAGGCCCCACCGGCTGCGGCAAGACGCGCTTTGTCGAATACATGGCGTACAAGCTCGGCAAGCCCTTGATCACGGTGGCGTGCAACGAGGACATGACCGCCAGCGATCTGGTCGGCCGTTTCCTCCTGTCCGCCTCCGGCACCGAGTGGCAGGACGGGCCACTGGCCATCGCCGCGCGCCACGGCGCGATCTGCTATCTGGACGAAGTGGTGGAAGCGCGCCAGGACACCACCGTGGTGATCCACCCGCTGACCGACAACCGCCGCGTGCTGCCGCTGGAGAAGAAGGGCGAGCTGGTGCACGCCCACCCGGATTTCCAGATTGTGATTTCCTACAACCCCGGCTACCAGAGCCTGATGAAGGATCTCAAGCAGTCGACCAAGCAGCGCTTCGGCGGCCTCGACTTCACCTATCCCGAGCACGCCATCGAGACCGAGATCGTCGCGCACGAATCGGGTGTGACCGCCGACATCGCCGGCAAGCTGGTGTCGATCGCCGAGCGCAGCCGTAACCTCAAGGGCCACGGCCTCGACGAGGGCCTGTCGACCCGCATGCTGATCTACGCAGGCTCGCTGATCGCCAAGGGCGTCAACCCGCAGGCCGCCTGCCGCGTCGCGCTGGTGCGCCCGATCACCGACGATCCGGATATGCGCGACGCGCTGGACGCGGCGGTGTCGACGTTCTTCTGATGCGCGGGATCGGGGACCAGGATTCAGGGGCCAGGGAATGTGCGGACACAACCCGCGCCCTTGATATCCGGCGCCGCCGCAGGCCGCTCCAGCCCTGACCCCTGACCCCTGACCCTGATTCCTGGAAAAGCCATGTCGATCAAACTCGAAGACTACGTCGAACTGCTGGAAGACCTGTCGCCGCACAGCCGGGAGGCGCTTGAGGCCAACTGGCACGAAGCCACCAAGGTGTTCTCGCCGCGCGGGCTGGACAACTACCTGAAGGGGGTGTCGGCGATTCGCGGGCTGGGGCGCGGCGATACCCTGGTCGAAACCTGGATCGTGCAGGCGCCGCATGTGGCCAAGGAAGTGGGCGAGGATGTGGTGGCCGATCTGGCGACCGCTTCGCTGATGCTGGCCTCGAAAACCTCGGGCGCGGTGATCGAGCTGCTGCTCGCCAGCGCGCCGACCGCCGCCAGCCGGCTGGGTGACGCCGAACTGTTCCTCAAGTACCTGCAGTTCATCAATATCCTGATCGCGCAGGCGCCGCGCGGCGTGAGGCCGATGCTCGACAAGCTGGAAGTGCTGTTCCAGCATCTGACCCTGGGCGGTCTGCGGCGCTGGGCACTGTGGGGCGCGCACGCGCACCGCACCAACTACGAGGAGCAGATCAAGTACTTCGGCCTGGAGTCGAAGGAATCGCTGGCCATGCTGCAGAAGGAGCGCAAGGGCACGCTGCTGGTCGACGTGCAGCGCCGCATCAATATGTATCTGCGCGCGCTGTGGGCACGCGATTTCTTCATGCGCCCGACATCCGGCGATTTCGAGTCACGCGAAGGCTATCGACCCTACATCGAGGATTACCTGCTGCACCTGCCTGACGCCTTTGACGACTTCGCCATCGGCGGGGAGGAGCCGGTTTCTGGCCTCGAACTCTATCGCGCCGCCGCTGCGCATTGCGCCGCGCACATCGTCGAAACCCGGCAACCGATCTCGGCTGAGTCGCTCAACCCGATGCAGATGGCGGTGATTTCCGTGATCGAGGATGCGCGGGTAGAGACGCTGACGATCCGCAGGTTCCCTGGCTTGCAGCTACTCTGGCGCCGGCTGCATCACGCCACTCCCGACCAGGATCAGAGCGTGGGCGACTATCTCAACCGGCTGGCGCGAGCGCTTCTGGACGACAGCTATCAGGACGACGATGCGTGGATTGCGGAAGGCCGCGCGTTGTTCGCCGTGGCGCAAGACCAGTTGAATAGCCACCAGATATCGTGGGACATCGGCGTGCAACTGGCACACGGCCTGGTGCAGAAAAAAATGCCGTTCAACCCGCGCACGGATGTGCTGAGCGCCCCCTATCGCGATGACAACCGCTACTTCTGGGAATTCGAGGAATTCGATTTCGACAAGGCAGCCAGTGCTGGCTACGATTCCGTCAAACAGGTTCGCAAGTATGTGAGCGTGATGGAGATGGTCAACGAAATCGACACCGAAACGGCGGGTGACGACGCCGAGGAAATCTGGGTGCTGGGTACCGAGCTGTTTCCCTATGAGAACATCGGTGCCGAGAGCAACGGCAAATCCTTCAACGAAACGGAAGGCAGGGAACCGGCGTCCGATCCTTTCCATTATTCGGAATGGGACTACCAGATCCAGCTTGAGCGCCCGGCCTGGGCGACGGTGCTGGAAAAGCGTGCCAAATCGGGCGACCTGCAGGTGATCGACGACATCACCGCCAGGTACAAGCGCGAGATCCATCGCATGAAATTCCTGCTCGACGCGATGCAGCCGCAAGGCGTGCAGCGCATCCGCAAGCTGGAGGACGGCGACGAGATCGACATCAACGCGGCGATCGCCAGCTTCATCGACATCCGGCTCGGCAACCAGCCCGACCCGCGCATCATGATGCGTTCGGTCAGGAAGACGCGCGACTTCTCGATCCTCGTGCTCCTGGATCTTTCGGAGTCGACCAACGAAACGGTGCAGGACCAGGAATACTCGGTGCTCGACCTGACGCGCCAGGCCTGCGTGCTGCTGGCCGATGCAATCAACAAGGTGGGCGATCCATTTGCGATCCACGGCTTCTGCTCGGACGGCCGCCACGACGTCGAATACACCCGCTTCAAGGATTTCGACCAGCACTGGGACGAGGTGCCGAAGGCCAGGCTCGCCGGCATGACCGGCCAGCTGTCGACCCGCATGGGCGCGGCGATCCGCCACGCCGGGCACCATCTCAAATTGCAGCGCTCGGCGAAGAAGCTCCTGATCGTCATCACCGACGGCGAGCCGGCCGACATCGACGTGCGCGATCCGCAGTATCTGCGCTACGACACCAAGAAGGCAGTGGAAGAAGTGGCCCGCAACGGCGTGACGACCTACTGCATGAGCCTCGACCCGCGCGCCGACAACTACGTGAGCCGCATCTTCGGACAGAAGAATTTCATGGTGGTCGATCACGTGCAGCGGCTGCCGGAAAAACTGCCGATGCTCTACGCCGGCCTGACGCGCTAAAGGTTGATCGGCAGTTTTCAGCGCAGGCTAACTTGCTTCAGCAAGTTAAGCCGCGAAGCGGCGGCCGGAGCTAAAAGCTTCCGCTGCTTTATGCGGGCCAGACACGGTGACGGGCGCCTTCGGCGCGGGCTAGCGCGGGCGGCGCCGAGCGGTGGCGTGGCCCCGCCGGATACCGGGAGGCGCGCCGAAGCAAGCGCAGGGTTCTGCTGTCCGGGCTTATTGGGTCTTCGGGTTGGCGGCGGGGGCCGTCAGCCATTCGGGCAGCTCGCGCGATCCCGCATGCTCGAGGATGTACTGGTGAATCAGCCTGCGCACCACTTGCGAGGAGGTGAGGTCCTGCTGTGAGCAGATTTCCTCGAAGAGTTGTTTCTTTCTCGGATCGATCAGGAACGTCATTCTGGCGGTGCGGTTTTCCATGGGGCCTGATATGTGCATGGGATGTGCGCGCAATGATAACTGGATTATCATTCCGATACCATGTAAGATGGTGTTGATTTGATGAATAAAATACCCGGCACCCCTTACCTGAGAGCCACGCCAGCGCTCCTGCCACCACGGCAGGGCGGCTTGCCGCGGGCGGGTGTCGCCGTGCGCACCTCCAGGGGCGGCCGATGAGCGGGCAGGCGCAGTCCGCACCCCGTCCACTGCTCGAACTGCCGGGCAGCGTCTCGGGCGACCCCGTCACGGTACGCGTGCTTGAACCGGAGCAGGGCGACCCCGTGCGGCTCTATGAGCAGATCCTGAACGGCCGCTATTCCAGGCCTTTCATCATCGACGATGGCGAGACGCGGCAACTGCTGTTCGGTCTGGACTTCATCCAGAGCTCCATGCGCCTCGACGATCCCTTCGCCCTCGATTTTGCCTATACCCGCAAAATGATGGCTTTCCTGTTGTTCGCGCCCGACCCGGGGCATGTGCTGATGATCGGATTGGGGGGCGGTTCGCTGGCCAAGTTCTGCCATCGCCATCTGCCGCGCACCCGCCTGACCGTGGTCGAGGTCGATCCCGATGTCATCGCCCTGCGCGGCGAGTTCAACGTCCCCGACGATACGCGCCTGGCGATCGTCCAGGCCGACGCCGCCGATTATCTGCCCGCAGCCGAGGGCGACACCGACGTCCTGCTGCTGGATGGCTTCGACGCCGAGGGCATCGCCCCGGCCTTTCTCGATCGCGGTTTCTACCGGGCGGCGCGTCGCCGGCTCAGGGCGGGCGGCGTGCTCGTCGCCAACTTCGCCGGGCCGAGGAAGCACTGGTCGAGGCACCTGGCCTTGCTGAGCGAGGCCTTCGCGGGGCGCGTGCAGCTGGGAACTGTTCCCGGCGGCGACAATCATATAGGCGTTGCTTTTGCCGATGCCGTCTGTTCCCCCGATTGGGAACAGTTGGAGGAACGGGCGGGGACACTCGCCGATCGGTTTCCGCTCGATTTTTCAGCTATCGTACGCAGCCTGCGGGAGGGGGCTGAATTGCGTTGGGTGAAGACTTCCCGTCGTTAAAGTCTTGCCTTTCCCAGTAACCCGGTGACCCAGCCATGCAGAAAATCCATCAATATCTGAAAGAGCGGGGCGAACAGCTCGATTCCGAGATCGCCGCCGCAACGCGAATCCCGTTGGCGGACTTGCGCCTTCATCTGACGGAAATGTCGAAAAGAGGGGACATCATCGTGTGCCACTCGACGCGATTCATCAAGGGCAAGAAAACGGAAGGGATGCTGTGCCGGGTATCGGGCTATATCCCGGCCGCCAGCCCCGGCAGAAAGCCCAAAGCCAAGGCATCCTAGACGGCGTTGCGAATGCCCGGGCGCCTGTCCGTCGAGCGCGGCGCGGTTCGCCCGCCTAAGTCCCCGTGCTTTCCCGGCCCTGGCTGACCGCCGCAAGAATGCCCTGCAACAGGGCTGTCGGGGTGGGCGGGCAGCCCGGCACTTCGACGTCGACCGGGATGACGTTGGCAACCCTGCCGCACGAGGCGTAGCTCTCGCCGAATAGACCACCGCTGCAGCCGCAGTCGCCCACGGCGATCACCCACTTGGGTTCCGGGATGGCGTCGTAGGTGCGCTTGAGCGCCACTTCGAGGTTGCGCGAGACCGGGCCGGTGACCAGCAGCATGTCGGCATGGCGCGGACTGGCCACGAACTTCACCCCCATGCCTTCGATGTTGTAGTGCGGTCCGTTGAGCGCGTGGATTTCCAGTTCGCAGCCGTTGCAGGAACCGGCGTCGAGGTGGCGGATCGCCACCGACTGACCGAATACCTTGAGGATGTCCGCGTGCAGCGCCTGCTCGCGCGTGCGCAGCGCGGGGTCGGCCTGTGGCGCCGGTTCGGAGACGATGCCGGTCTTGAAGATCTTCTGCAGAATGAGATGGGTAGCCATTTTTTCAGTGGAGGATGAAGGGTAAAGAGTAAAGGGTGTAAAGCATGGGTTGGGATTTCCTGCCCTTCCCCTTCACGTATTTCATAAATCCACTCCGCTGTAACTCAGGTTGAACGATTTGTTGATGAGCGGGAAGTCGGGAACGATGTTGCCGAGCACACCCACCTCCACCAGCGGCCAGTTCTGCCATGAGGGATCGTGCGGGTGCACGCGGTCGAGCCTGCCATCCGCGCCGATGCGTACCGCCACCACGACTTCGCCGCGCCAGCTTTCCACCCAGCCGATGCCTTCGCACAGGTTTTGAATGGCGGCGAGCGGCGCATGCAGGTCGCCCGCCGGCAGGCGTTCGAGAAGCGCGCGCACCAGCCGCAGCGATTCGTGAACTTCGGCAAAGCGCACCTCGGCGCGTGCCAGCACGTCGCCGCTCCGCTGGGTAGCCATGTTGACGTCGAGCTGGTCATAGGGCGCCAGCGGGAACTGGGCGCGGGCGTCCCAAGCCTGCGCGCTGGCGCGGCCGGCCAGGCCGGTCAGCCCCAGCCTGGCCGCCAGTTCGGGCTTCACGATGCCGGTGTGGGTGAAGCGGTCCTGCAGCGTGGCATGCTCGTCGTAGATGGTCTTGAGCGAACGCACTTCCGCTTCGATGCGGTCGGCTTCCGCCGCGAGTTCTGCGCGGCCGCCGTCGTCGATGTCGGCCGTCACCCCGCCCGGCACGATGCGGTCGTACAGGTAGCGGTGGCCGAACAGTTTCGCGCTGAGCCGCAGCCAGTCTTCCTTCAGCCGCCAGAACTGCATGAAGCCGAAGGAGAGCGCAACGTCGTTGCCGAGGTAGCCGAGGTCGCCCAGATGATTGGCGATGCGCTCGATTTCCAGGAACAGTGCACGCAGCCACACGGCGCGGTCGGGCACGGTGCTGGCGGTGGCCATTTCCACCGCCATGCAGTAGGCCCAGGTGTAGGCGCTGTGGGTGTCGCCGGACACCCGCCCGGCGAGCTTGGCGCCGGTATTGATATCCATGCCCTCGAAGCGCTTTTCGGTGCCCTTGTGGGTGTAGCCCATCCGCTCTTCCAGCCTGAGGATGCGTTCGCCGATGACGGAGAAGCGGAAGTGGCCCGGTTCGATGGTGCCGGCGTGGATCGGACCGACCGCGATCTCGTGCACGCCTTCGCCTTCGACACGGATGAAGGGGTAGGCGTCGGTTTCGCGGGTGGCTGGCAGGCCGGGGTCGAAATCCTTGCGCAGCGGGAAGACGGTCGCCGCCCATGCGCCGTGACGCAGCCATTTGCGGTCGTCCACCGCGTCGCTGGCACGGATGCCGAGCAGGTCGAAGGCCGCGCGCTGCATGCGGTCGGCCTGCGGGAAGATGTGGGCGAGGTCGGGATAGGCCGGTGCATCGGCCGGCAGGGCGCAACTCACCCAAGCGAGTCCGGAGCTGGTGAGCAGGGCGACATGAATGCCGAAGCCGCCGCCCAGCGCACGGTCGTCCGAACCCCACAGGGCGACGAGCTGTCCCCCTTCTTCCTTGACCGCGCGTGCCAGCGCAAGCATCTGGCCGGTTTCCATCCGGCCGCGCCAGATGTGCTTGCCAAGCGGATCGAGATGCCAGTCGTGTTCGCCGATCTTCATTTCAGCCTCCCAGGAGTTGCGCAGCCTGCCGGTACCAGCCGGCAAGGTAGGGCGGGATGAACAGGCCCAGCATCAGCACCAGGCCCAGATGCAGGAATACGGGCGCCAGTGCGGGCTGGTAGGGCAGCCTCGGCAGTTCGGTCTCGCCGAATACCATCGGCTGCACCTTGCCGAAGATCGAGGCGAAGGCCACCCCCAGCGCCAGCAGCAGGAAGGGCGTGGCCCAGGGGTGTTCGTGCATGGCGGTGGTGATGATGAGGAATTCGCTGGCGAATACGCCGAACGGCGGCACGCCCAGAATGGCGACGGTGCCGAGCATCAGCCCCCAGCCGATGGTCGGATTGGTCTTGATCAGGCCGCGGATGCCTGTCATCAGCTGGGTGCCGGCCTTCTGCGTGGCGTGGCCGACGGCAAAGAAAATGGCCGACTTGGTGAGCGAGTGCATGGTCATGTGCAGGAGTGCGGCAAAGTTCGCCACCGCGCCGCCCATGCCGAAGGCGAAGGTGATGAGGCCCATGTGCTCGATCGAGGAGTAGGCGAACATGCGCTTGACGTCGGTCTGGCGCTTGATCAGGAAGGCGGCCAGCACCACCGAGAGGAGGCCGAAGCCCATCATCAGGTTGCCCGCCAGGTCGGTGCCGAGCGCACCGTCGACCAGCACCTTGGAACGCATCACCGCGTACAGCGCGACGTTGAGCAAGAGGCCGGAGAGTACGGCGGACACCGGGGTCGGGCCTTCGGCGTGGGCGTCCGGCAGCCAGCTGTGCAGCGGTGCCAGGCCGACCTTGGTGCCGTAACCCACTAGCAGGAAGACGAAGGCGAGCGACAGCACCGTCGGCTCCAGCTGCGCCTTGACGCCGTTGAGATGCGTCCACAACAGCGCGGTGCCGCCCGAGCCGAGCACCTTCTCCGCCGCGAAGTAGAGCAGGATGGTGCCGAACAGCGCCAGCGCGATGCCGACGCCGCACAGAATGAAATACTTCCACGCCGCCTCCAGCGAGGCCGGGGTGCGATACAGCGACACCAGCAGCACGGTGGCCAGCGTCGCGGCCTCCATTGCCACCCACAGGATGCCCATGTTGTTGGTGGTCAGCGCCAGCAGCATGGCGCCGATGAATATCTGGTAACTCGCGTGATACAGGCGCAGCCGCTGGTCGTTGAGCTTGCCGTGCTCCGTCTCGATCCGCATGTAGGGGCGTGAGAACAGCGCGGTGGTGAAGGCGACGAAGGCGGTCAGCGCGACCAGGAAGACGTTGAACGAGTCGATGAAGAACCAGCCGGCGCCCACCATCATCGGGCCTTGCTCGATGATGCGGTGGGTCAGCAGCGCGGCCGCCAGCAGCGTTGCCAGGCTGAACAGCGCATTGATTTCCGGCGCGTGCCTGCGGCAGCCCCACAGCGCCAGGAAGATGCCGCCGGTCAACGGAATACCGAGTAGCCAGTAGATTTCCACGACTTATTTTTCCTTGAGCTTTTCCATGTGTTTCAGATCCAGCGAATCGAAGGTTTCACGAATCTGGAAGAAGAAGATGGAGAGTACGAACACCCCCACCATCACGTCGAGCGCCACGCCCAGCTCCACCACCAGCGGCATGCCGTAGGTGGCGCTGGTGGCTGCGAAGAACAGGCTGTTTTCCATCGCCAGAAAGCCGATCACCTGGGGAATCGCCTTTTTGCGGGTGATCATCATGAGGAAGGCGAGCAGCACGCAGGCGAGTGCGATGCCCAGGGTCGAGCGCATCACCGTGCCGGACAGTTCCGAGATGGGCAGTGCCAGGTTGAAGGCGAAGATCACCAGTACGATGCCGATCAGCATGGTGGTGGGGATGTTGATCATCGGCTCGACGTCGCGGTCGACGTCGAGCTTTTTCACGATGCGGTAGAAGTACCAGGGCATCGCGATCACCTTGAGCGCCAGAGTAAGCGCCGCCGAGTAATACAGGTGATGCTGCTGGGTCGACCAGGCCACCAGTGCGGTGGACACCGCCAGCGCCGCGCCCTGCCAGGCGAACAGGGTGATGAGTCCGGTGATGCGGCGCTGCGACAGCATGGCAAAGGAGATCAGCAGCAGCAGGGCTGCCAGCAGGTTGACGATCTGCAGGTGGTAGCTCAGCGTCATGTCAGACCTCCAGCAGGAAGTGGATCAGCATGCCCAGCACCGCCAGCAGGAAGGCGGTACCGAGATATTCCGGCGCGCGGAACAGCCGCAGCTTGGCCGAGATGGCCTCGATGAACGCCAGGAAGGCGCCGCCCAGCATGAGCTTCAGCAGCATCGCGCCCACGGCCAGAGCGAGCGCGCCGGCGTCGCCTCGCGCCGCAATGCCCCACGGCAGGAACAGCGCGATGCCGAGCGCCGAATAAGTGAACAGCTTCAAGGCGACGGCCCACTCGATCAGCGCCAGATGGCGGGCGGAATACTCCAGGATCATGGCCTCGTGAATCATCGTCAGTTCGAGGTGGGTGGCCGGGTTGTCGACCGGGATGCGGGCGTTTTCCGCCGTCGAGACCATCCAGAACGCCACCGCCGCGAAGGCCAGGCTGGGGTAGATCACGAATTCCTTGTGCGCCAGCGTTTCGACGATCACCGGCAGTTCGGTGGAGTGTGAAATCAGGCTGGCGGTGAAAAACACCATCAGCAGCGCCGGCTCGGCGAGGAAGGACACCAGCATCTCGCGGCGTGCGCCGAGGGTGCCGAAGGAGGTGCCGATGTCCATCGCCGCCAGCGCCAGGAACACGCGCGCCAGCGCGAAAATTCCGACCAGGGCAATGACGTCGGCGGCGGGCGAGAACGGCAGGTCGTTGGCGATGGTCGGCACGATGCCCGCCGCCAGCGCCATGCAGGCGAAGATCATGTAGGGCGCGAAGCGGAACAACGGGCTGGCATTGTGCGCGATCACCGCGTCCTTGTGGAACAGCTTCTTCAGCGTGCGGTAGGGCTGGGTGATCGGCGGCGCGCTGCGCCCCTGCAGCCAGGCGCGGCACTGGTTGACCCAGCCCATCAACAGGGGTGCCAGCAGGATGGCCAGCAGGGTCTGGGCGAGTTGCAGAAGGATGCCGGTACTCATCGTGTGAAAACCAGAAGAAAGATCAGGGTGGCGAAGCTGTAGATCAGGTACCACTGGATGCGGCCATGCTGCAGCCGCCCGGCCTGCTCCGATAGCCAGCCCGTCACCCGCGCGATCGGTTCATAGAGAACGAACCAGAGCTTGTCGAGCGAGGCGCCGCTGTAGCGCGGCTTGCGGTCGAAGGGATCGGGGGTTTCCCGCTCCACCCGCATGAACACTTCGAAAATCTGCCTTATCGGCTGGCCGAAACCTTCGGCGCTGTCCTGCATGCGCGCATCCTGCTCCGGATAGCCGCAGTCCCACGGATCGCTGCGGCGCACCCGGCCGTGGTAGATGCGTCGCACCCACAGGATGGTCAGCAGCAGCACTGCCGCCACCACGGCGAAGAAAATCAGCGGCGCGTAGCTTGCGCGTTCCGCCGAGACCGGCGCCAGTATCAGCCAGTTGCCGTCGTTCACCAGCGACTGGCCGGTCAGCAGGCGCACCACGGGGGCGAGCCAGCCGACGACCTGGGCGGGGAACAGACCCAGCAGCACGCAGCCGGCCGCCAGCCATAGCATGCCGAGGCGTTCCGGCCAGCCGGCCTCGTGCGCCTGGTGCAGCGCCGGGTCGCGTGGCTGGCCGAGGAAGACGACGCCGTAGAACTTGACCATCACGTAGGCGGCGAGCGCCGCGGCCAGCGCCACGGTGGCCGCGGCCACCGGGATCACCATGTTGAGGTAGGGCTGGTTGAGCCCCGGAGTGAGCAGGAAGGCCTGCAGCAGCAGCCATTCCGAGACGAAGCCGTTCAACGGCGGCAGGCCGGCGATCGCCAGCGCGCCGACCAGGGTCAGCCAGGCGGTCCACGGCATGAAGCGCATCAGGCCGCCCAGCCGCCCCATGTTGCGCTCGCCGGTGGCGTGCAGCACCGAGCCGGTGCCGACGAACAGCAGGCCCTTGAAGAAGGCGTGGTTGAGCGCGTGATAGAGCAGCGCGGTCAGCGTCAGCGCCGCCAGCGTACCCTTGCCGTCGGTATAGAAAATCAGCGTGAGGCCGAAGGCGGCGATGATCACGCCGATGTTCTCGATCGACGACCAGGCGAGGAGGCGCTTCATGTCCGACTGCACCGCAGCGAAAATCACGCCGTACAGCGCAGTAATCAAACCCAGCGCCAGCGCCAGCGTGCCCCACCAGCCGATCTGCACGTTGAGCAGATCGAAGGTCACGCGCAAGAGGCCGTAAATGGCGGTCTTCAGCATCACCCCCGACATCAGCGCGGACACCGGCGAGGGCGCGGCCGGGTGCGCCTCCGGCAGCCACACGTGCATCGGCACCAGCCCTGCCTTGGCGCCGAAACCGAACAGCGCCAGCAGGTAGGCGGCCGAGGCCCAGAGCGGGGTCATCTCGGCCACGCGCATGGTGTCGAAGGTGTAGTCGCCGTGCCCGCCCTGCAGCACGCCGAAACTCAGCAGCAACGCCACCGCGCCGATGTGCGCGATCAGCAGATAGAGAAAGCCGGCGCGGCGGATTTCGGGAATCTTGTGGTCGGTGGTGACGAGAAAATAGGACGACAGCGCCATCACTTCCCACGCCACCATGAAGGCGTAGGCATCGTCGGCCAGCAGCACCGTGACCATGCCCGCCAGGAACAGGTGGTACCACAGGCCCAGCAGCGCGAGCGGGCCCGCGGCCATGCTGCGGAAATAGCCGGAGGCATACACGCTGACGCCGAATGCCGCGCCGCCCAGCAGCACCATGAAAAAGGCGGACAGGGCGTCCAGCCGCAAATGGAAAGGCAGGTCGGGCAAGCCGATGGGCAGCACGGTCGTGGACGCGGGCCCTGTCATCCCGGCCACGCCCACCCCCGCAATGACGAGCGCACCGAGCGCGCCGAGCGGAAACACCAGCCGGCTCAGCTGCTGCTGCGCGCCTTGCAGTAGCAGGGCGGCAAATCCCAGTGCCAGCCAGAACAACACGACGCCCCAGGCCCATTGGACCGGATCGAAGGAAAACATAGGAAGGGTTTCCGTCATATTTTGTTGTAAACCTATCGTGCCCCGGTTCCAGGCTCACAGCGCGAGCCGTCAGGTAGGGCGGCCGGCGAACCCGCGATGGCCGGGGTCAGCAGGCCCCGGATGGGCGTTGCCACCGAGGCAATGGCCAACGCCAGGCCGAGCGGGATCGACACCACCGCCACGATCAGGCCGGCCGTCAGGTCTTCTTTCAGAAGATGGCCTGGGTAAGGTTTCCAGCCAGCCGGGAAGAAATTCATCTGTTTCGGTTCCTGCGCGTGTGAGGGCGAGCCGTCGCCGGAATCGGGCCTATCTTGCCGTAGGGACCAGGCAGAACAGGTCGTCTGACGCATTTTCGCCCAGCTGCTCGTAAATCGCAGCAATCGCCTGGTCTTCCGTGGCAAACAGATTGTTCTGGCCGATGACGTCGTACAGGCTGGTGGCGCGCATCACGTCCAGTACCTGCCGCTTCAGGCCGCTGAACACCAGCGTGATACCGGTGCTGCGCAGGCGCTCGACCAGGTGATGGACGACTTCCTCGCCGGACGCGTCCAGCTGGTTGATGCCGTCGCCCACCACCAGTACGTATCTGGCGTCGGGGTGGTTGGCCACAGCTTCCAGTACCGCGTCCTCGAAGTAGGCGACGTTGGCGAAGTAGAGCGAGCCGTCGAAGCGGATCGCCACCAGGTGCTTGCTGGTGGGCAGGTCTGGGTAGACCTTGAGATCGCGCAAGGTACCGTCGCTGTAGCGGCCGAGAATGGCGACGCGCGGCGACATCGTGCGGTACAGGTACAGGCCGAGCGCCAGGCCCGCGCCCACCATGATGCCGTTGTCGAGATGCGGCGCAAACGCAAGGGTGGCGATAAAGGTTGCCACGGCGGCGATGCCGTCGTGCTTGCTGGCGTGCCAGGCGTGCTTGACCGCCTTGAGATTCACCAGCCCGATCACCGCCATGATAATGATGGCGGCCAGCACCGCCTGCGGCAGGTGGTACAGCAGCGGCGTCAGGAACAGCAGCGTCAGCAGCACGAACAGCGCGGTAATGACCGAGCTCATGCCGGTTTTGGCGCCCGCATTCATGTTGACCGCAGAGCGCGAGAACGAGCCCGATACCGGGAATGCCTGGGTCAGGCTGCCCACCACGTTGGAAAGCCCCTGGCCGATCAATTCCTGATTGGGGTCGAGGCGCTGCCGGGTTTTGGCGGCGATGGCCTTGGCAATGGAAATGGCTTCCATGAAGCCCACCAGCGAGATGACCAGTGCCGTGGACAGCAGCGAGCCGAGGGCGTCCAGATTGAAATCGGGCATCTTCACGCTGGGCAGCCCTTCGGGGATTGCGCCTACCACTTCGCCGCCGCCCACCAGCTTGAAGTCGCTTGCGGTGAGCTTGCGCAACCGGTAGCGCGTATCGTCCAACACCACGTCCTGCGGGGCACGACCCAGTGCATAGATGGCGAGGGTCGCGCCGTCCGCATCCACGCTGCGCACGACTTGCAGATGCCGCAGCGCGGCTTTTTCCTTGTTGAATGCCTCTTCCGCGGCGCGGGCCTCAATGCGGGCGAGTTCCAGCTCGGCCGCCATCTGCACCGTGCGAACGTTTTGTCCGCCCGCCGTTTTCTGCATGGACTTGAGCGCAGCGGATTTTTCCACGATCGATGTATTGAGATCATCCGCCCGCCTGGCGGCCGCCATGCTTTGCTGCACCACTGCCAGCAATGCCGGGTCGGCGATCTGCTCGGGCTTGCCGGCCGCGTTTCTTTCGAAGCCGATCGACCACGACAGCAGCGTCGTCACCACTACCGCGATCAGCACACCAGGCAGCTTCGGCTTGTATTTCCTGATGCCCCACATGATGGCGATCGCCAGCACGCCCATCGCCAGCGTCGGCAGGTGGGTGTCGCCGATCAGCCTGAACACGCCGACGATGTCGTTGATGAAGTGTTCGCTGCGCCCCATCGGCACGCCGAACAGCTTGGATACCTGCGACAGCCCGATGATCATCGCCGCCGCATTGGTAAAGCCGACGATGACCGGATGCGACAGGAAGTTGACGATCACCCCCAGCTTGAACACGCCCAGCAGCAACTGCACGATGCCTACCAAGAGTGCCAGCATGATGGCCAGCGCGACAAACTGGTCCGACCCCGGCGTGGCGAGCACCGCCAGCGACGATGCGGTGAGCAGCGATACCACCGCCACCGGCCCGGTGGCGAGCTGATTCGAACTGCCCCACAGCGCCGCCACCGCCACCGGCAGGAACGCCGCATACAGGCCGAAATAAGCGGGCATCCCGGCCAGCTGCGCGTAGGCCATGGACTGCGGGATCAGCACCAGCGCCACGGTGATGCCAGCCAGGAAATCGGCCTTGAGGATGTCGCCCTTGAGGGGAAACCAGTGCAGGAACGGAAAGAATTTTTTCAGGGAAGCAGGCATGAGCGAGTTTTTTCTGTGGGGCAGGGTTCAGTGCTTCTTGTCGTGCGCAGCGGCGGTCACCAGTGGACATTCAAGACGTTTCCAGGGGTCGCTGGTGCGGTCCTGAGCCAGCGCCTCCCAGCCTTCGCGCGAGTCGATCACCAGCGCCGCGATATGTTCGTGGGCGTTAGCGTAGTCCACCAGATCGCGCCGCCGCAGGCTGGGTTTCACTGTCAGGCTGAACGGCAAGCCGGCTTCGCGCAGTGTAGCCAGAAAGCCGTCCAGCTCGGGCGGCGGTGTCTCGCCGGCGGCAATGACCTGAATTTCCAGATCGGCTTCGAGGCGGCGGCAAAGTTCGAGCGCGGAAGTCAGCAAGCGTGGCTCCACATGGCCTTCGCGCACGGCGAGGAGGACGGTTCGTTGTTTGCCGGGATGCGTCATGGGGCGCGCTTGATTGATGGACAACCCGTTGAAGCATCATTCGTGCCAGATCTTAGATTTCATGCAATGGATTGAATTCACGCATGAAATGCCAGGCCGTGCGCGTGCGTGCGAGAGGCCGTGTGTTGCGAATAGAAATGGTTCGAATGTTTCCTTTACGCTGAAATGGGTTAAATTTGAGTTAAATCATTGTTATGAATTGATTAATTTTACAATACGCCAGGTTGTTGCAATGCGTGTGTTTATATTGCATTTGGCAACACTGGGTGGCATGCTGGCGCCATGCATTCGCTGCGACGCAAAATCACGCTCGGGTATTACGCACTGGCCACCCTGACCGTCGGCCTGTCCGTGTTCGCCTTTTTCGAGTTGCGACTCATCGGCGACAAGGTCGTCGCGGGCGGCCACATCGCCGAATTCTTCGACGCCACCCTGGAAATCCGCCGCTTCGAGAAAAACATTTTTCTCTATCGGCAGGCGGAGGACTTGGCCGAAAACCGGGCCTATATCCGGCAGGCACAGGCGCTGCTGCAGAATCACCGCGCAGCGTTCGTCACCTTCGCCGGCGCGCGCCAAACCGACGCGCTGGCACGCTCGCTGAGGCGTTACGCCGCACTCATGGAGGCCTACACGGCAGGCGATCCGGTCCCGACCGCCGATCTGGAAAACGAAATCCGCCAGATCGGCAAGGCGATGGTCAACGCGGCCGAGGCGATCGCCCGCGCCGAACGGACGGGCCTGCAAGCCTCGCTGGACCGGCATCGCCAGGTGCTGGCAGGCTCGATCGTGTTTCTGGCGCTGGCGGCGGTGGCGATCGGGCTGCTGGTGTCGCGGCGTGTCGCGCGGCCGCTGCAGCGCCTGGAAGAGGACATGGCGGCGGTGGCCAGCGGCAGGCTGACCCGCCTGGAGCCGGTCTCGCCCGATCGCGAAATTGCTTCGCTTACCCAGGCCTTCAATCAGGTGATGCGCGAACTGGAACTGCGCCAGCAGCAACTGTTGCGCGCAGAGAAGCTGGCCTCGCTCGGTACCCTGCTGTCGGGGGTGGCGCATGAGCTCAACAATCCGCTGTCGAATATTTCGAGTTCCTGCCAGATCCTGCTGGAGGAGGGCGGGACGGCCGATCCCGTGCTGCGCGACGAACTGCTGGCGGAAATCGACGCGCAGACGCTGCGCGCACGCAACATCGTGCGCTCGCTGCTGGACTTCGCGCGCGACCGCGAAATCCGCCGTGAAATCCTGCCGCTTGCGCCACTGATCGAGGAAACCCTGCGCTTCGTCAAGGGCCAGGTGCCCAGCCGCGTCGCCGTGGCGGTCGATATTCCGGCGGATCTATGCGTGACCGGCGACCGGCAGCGATTGCAGCAGGTGTTTCTCAACCTCATCCGCAACGCCCTTGAGGCGGTGGACACCGCCGGTCATGTGACGCTTGCCGCCCGGCTGCGTCCGGCGGGGCGCGCCGCGCCGGACGGCAGGAACCTGTTTGCCTTCGGCCAGTGCGCCAGCAGCGGCAAGATGGTCGACATCGAGGTGCGCGACGACGGCCACGGCATCCCCGCCGACCTGCTGCCGCGCATCCTTGATCCCTTCCTCACCACCAAGGAGGTGGGCAAGGGGTCGGGGCTGGGGCTGTTCATCGCCTTCGAGATCGTCGAAGAGCATGGCGGCTGCATCGCCGTGGAAAGCGAGCCTGGCACGGGAACGGTTTTCCATGTCTGCCTGCCCGCGCAAGAAAACACCCACCCCCAAGGGGGCATAGAACGACCGGAGGACGCATGACCAGTGGCAAGCTTCTGATCGTGGACGACGAAAAAGTCGCCATGAAAAATCTCGAGCACGTGATGAAAAAAGAGGGCTACGCGGTCACCGCCACCCAGAGCGGGAGCAACGCCCAGGCCCTGCTTGAAAAGCAGTCCTTCGACGTGGTGCTCACCGACCTGCGCATGGAGAAGGTGGACGGCATGCAGATACTCCGGCGCTGCCGCGAAAACCACCCCGATACCGAAGTCATCCTGATCACCGGCTACGCCACCCTGGAATCCGCCGTCGAGGCGATGAAGCACGGCGCCTTCTACTACATCGCCAAGCCCTATCGGCTGGATGAGGTGCGCAAGGTGGTGGCCGAAGCGCTGGAGAAAATCCGCCTCAAGCGCGAAAACCGCAGCCTCAGGGAACAGGTGGAAAGCTACCAGGGCAAGGTGCGCATCCTCACCCAGGATCACCACATGCAGCACCTGCTCGACATGGCGCGGCAGGTCGCGCCGACCGACTGCAACATCCTCATCACCGGCGAATCCGGCACCGGCAAGGAGCTGTTCGCCCGTTACCTGCACCACCATAGCCGGCGCGCGTCCGGCCCCTTCGTGGCGGTGAACTGCGGCGCCTTCAACGAGGAGCTGCTGGCCAACGAGCTGTTCGGTCACGTCAAGGGCGCCTTTACCGGCGCCCACGCCGACAAGCAGGGGCTGCTGGAAGCGGCCAGCGGCGGCACGCTGTTTCTCGACGAGATCACCGAAATGTCGCCCGCCATGCAGGTCAAGCTGCTGCGTGTGATCCAGGAAAAGGAAGTGCTGCCCTTGGGCGCCACCCGGCCCCTCGCGGTGGACGTGCGTTTCATCGCCGCCACCAATCGCGACGTGCAGGAAATGGTCAAGGCCGGCGGCTTCCGCCAGGATCTCTATTTCCGCCTCAACGTCGTCAACCTGCACATCCCCGCCCTGAGCGCCCGCAAGGAAGACGTGCCGCTGCTGGCCCATCATTTCCTGCTCAAGCACGCCGCCCTGATGGGCAAGGACGTCGGCGAGCTTGCGCCCGACACCCTCGAACTGCTGCGCGCCTACGATTTTCCCGGCAACGTGCGCGAACTGGAAAACATCGTCGAGCGCGGCGTCGCGCTCTCCAGCGGCCACCGCATCGAGCCCGCCCAGCTGCCGGAGGACCTGCGCGAACTGTCGATTCGCACCTTCCGCAAAAAAGAGGGGCGCATCCCCAGTCTGGAAGAGCAGGAGCAGGACTACATCAACTGGGTGCTGCAGGAAGCCGGCGGCAACCAGACCCTGGCCGCGCAAATCCTCGGCATCGATCGCGTGTCCTTGTGGCGCAAGCTGAAACGGTACGAGGTGGAGAAAGGGTGATGCGGGCAGAACCGGTGGGCTGCCGCTTTCGCGCTATCCCCCTGCCTCAACGAGGTGGGGGCAGGAGGCCAATTGTGTCGGTTCTGGCGCTTTCGGGCGCTTGTCGAACGGGGCAGGCGGGCGGCGGCAGGCAGTTTTCCGCGCCCGCTACCCGTTGCTCTTCCATTTCGTTCAGGGTATGCGCGTACTCGCTGTTTTCTGGCGCGATCCGCTGGGCGCATCGTGCGGCCATCCGGGCTGAACGGATGCATTGCTGCCTGGCCAGGGCGTAGGCAAGGTTGTTCCAGGCAGCGGCGGTGCCGGCCTCGGTGCGCAGGGCTCGACGGAAGGCCTGTTCGGCTTGCCGGGCGTGGCCGAGGGCGTACTCGGCGTTGCCCAGTCCGAGCCAGGCGACGGGGTTGTCCGACCATCGTTCGGTCGACGCCTGATAGGCAGCACGCGCTTCCTGATGCATGCCGAGGCTTTCGAGGGCGCTTGCGGTTTCCAGGTAGGGCGCCGCCTGGGGCCGCGCCGGAAAGGTGCCGGGGGTGAGTACGACGATGCCCCATCGCGCGGCGCGGTCCCAGGTGTTCAGAAACACGCGCAAGGGCGTGATGCGCCTTGGCGCGGTGCCCGAGCGCAGGATGAGTTCCTGTCGCTCCAGGTCGTAGCCGATTGCCACCGCGTAGTGCCAGCGTGGCAGCCAGTCCAGCCCCAGATTTTGCAGCACCAGCACCGGATGGCCGGCTGCGATTTCTGCCAGCAGGGCATCCAGCGCGGGCTCGACCGCCAGCGCCAGCAATCCCTGCCGGCGCGCGGCCGCCATGATTTCCGCCTGCAGGCTGCCCTCGCGGGCGGGCAGATAGACCTGGGGAACGAGCGCTTCGGGCGTGACGGCTTTGCCGCGCGCATTCAGCACCGTGGCCAGCGCGGCCGGCCCGCACTGGTAGCGTTCCTGGGGAAAGAAGGGGGTGGCGGTCAGTTCCACCCTGGCCGGGAGTTCGGCCAGCCGCGTGTCCGGGATCGGTGTCCGATGGGCGCAGGCCGCAAGCAGGGCGCTAATGAATAGAACGCCCGCCAGAAGGCGGGCGCGTCGGATGGCGCTCCTCATCGAAACGGACTTATTTGATGGGATGCACGAAGGGGAAGATGTCGGTTACGCCGATGGCGTCGGTGATGATGAAGATGATGAAGATCAGCACGACAACGCCCAGCACGTCTCCGCCGGCAGGCAGTTCAGTGATGTGCTGGTTGATCCGGGCGACTTCGGCATCGGTCAGGTTCGCCACCCGGTCCCTGGCATCTTGAACGTCGACCCCCAGAGCAGACAGCCGGCGCTGCAGATCTTCCCGTTCCAGCAGGGATGCCAGCCGGTTACGATCCAGCCTGCCCTGTTCGGCGGCCAGCACTTGAGCAGTGCCGACCATCCCGGCCTGGACCGGCGCAATCTGTGCGCCCAGAAACGAGGCGGCCAGCAACAGGGAAGCGAATTTCTTGATTGAGTGATGGAAACGCATGGAACCTCCGCGACGAATTGGGCTCGTGGGTGGATGACGTAGGGCTCTGCCCGCAAGGCAGGCGCCTTGTTGCAACATAGCACAGTCCCCATCGTTGCAAGGCCGGCCGGCGGGAGCAAGCTATTGAAGCACCACAGCTAGAACTCGTTGCGGATGCGCTTGTAGCCCTTCACCAGTTCGTGGTTGGCCTGCGCCACGCTTTCCGAGAAATCGCTGACATCCGCCGTCACCCGCTCGATTCCGGCCAGATCCGCATTGGAGCGGATGTTGGCGGTCGAGGGGATGTAGAAACTGGCCGGCACCTCGCAGCCTTCCACTACCGAATTGTGGCGGATGACCGAGCCGTCGCCGACCACGCAGTTGAACAGCACCGAGTTGAAGCCGACGAACACATGGTCGCCGACCGTGCAGGGCCCATGCACGATGGAACGGTGCGCGATCGAGGTGCCGCGCCCGATGTTGACCCCGCCCCCCGCCTTGCAGTGGATCACCACCCCGTCCTGAATATTCGAATCGGCGCCGATGACGATGGGCTCCATGCCGCCATCGTCATCGACCTCGTCCGCGCGTATCACCGCATACGGCCCGATGAATACATTGGCTTCCACGATGATCTTGCCGCAGAGGATGGCAGTGGGGTCGACGAAGGCGGTCTCGTGTACCTGGGGGATGTCCCCGTTGGGATTGCGACGAATCATATATGGCCTCGGTTGATGTGTGGGCCGGAAACCGGCTTGCCCTGAATCCGCCGCGAGCGGGCGGGCCGGCGGCTTCCGGTACGTCGTGTCAAAATGTTAGAATATTACATTTTTCAACACCAATGTTGCGGTAAGCAACTTGTAAGCGTTCGGGGCGGCACTCATGTACGACAACAAATGGCTTGTGCGGTTTTTTCCCTTTCTGGCCTGGTTTCCCGTCAGCTCGGTCGTCCTGCGCGGCGACATGATGGCCGGCATCACCGGCGCGCTGGTGCTGGTCCCGAAGGCGATGGCGTATGCGCAGTTGTCGGGGCTGCCGGTGTATTTCGGCCTGTATACGGCGTTCATCCCGGCGATCCTGGGGGCGTTGTGGGGATCTTCGCGGCAACTGGCAACCGGCCCGGTGGCGATCGTGTCGCTGATGACGGCCGCGGCACTGGCGCCGCTGGCGATCCCGTTTTCCGAGGACTATATCGGTCTTGCGCTGCTGCTGACGCTGATGGTCGGCGTCATCCAGTTCAGCCTGGGCGTGCTCAAGCTGGGCACCATCGTCAACTTCGTGTCGCATCCGGTGATTCTGGGCTTCATGAATGCGGCGGCCATCATCATTGCGCTCTCCCAGCTTGATATGCTGCTGGGCATCCCCAAGGGCCGCAGCGATTCCTTCCTGGCGGATATCTGGGAAATGTTCGCCTATCTACCGCAGACCCATCTGCCCACGCTGGCGATGTCGGTGTTTGCGCTGGCCCTGATGCTGGGGATGAAGAAGATCCCGCTGCTGGCCAAGCCCAGCGTGCTGGTTGCGGTGGTGATCACCACCCTGGTCAGCTTTGCGGCCGGCTTTGCGCACAAGACCAGTGGCGCGCCCGACACGATTGCCGACCCCGCCGCGCGCGAACTGGTGGCGAGCTATGCCCAGGCGCAGGCGCGCATCGACGAGATCAAGGCCGATGTCACGGCAAAAACGGCCGCATTGCGTGGGCTGGAAAAGGTGAACGACGCCCGTGCTGCGGCCGATCTCAACTACCAGATCGACCTGCTGAATCTGGAGGCCGCGGGTTTCGAGCAGCAGAACAAGGAGCGTATGCAATACATCCGCAAGCTGGGTTTCGAGCGCGCCGATGCGCCCGATGGCCAGTCCGCAACGCTGTATCTGGAAGGTGCTGTCCCCGGCGGCGTGAAGACCGATGGCCAGCACTGGCACATCAAGAAAATCGAAAACGGCACCATGAACCTGACCGGCGGTGGCGACGTGGTCGGCAACATCCCGGCCGGCTTGCCGTCCTTCCGCGTGCCGGCGTTGTCGCTCGACGCCTTCATGCAGCTGTTTTCCGCCGCGCTGATCATTGCGCTGGTCGCCTTCATGGAAAGCATCTCGATGGCCAAGGCGCTGGCGGCAAAGACCAAGCAGCGCCTCGATCCCAACCAGGAGCTGATCGGCCAGGGCGTCGCCAACATAGGCGGCTCGTTCTTTCAGGCCTATCCGGCCACCGGCTCCTTCACCGGTTCGGTGATCAATCTGCAGGCGGGTGCGAAAACCGGCTTCGCCATGGTGTTCAACGGGGTGTTCGTTGCGGTCACGCTGCTGTTTCTGACGCCTTTCCTCTACCATCTGCCGAAAGCGACGCTGGGTGTCATCATCCTGCTGGCGGTTGCCGGACTGCTCACTCCGGCCGCGATCAAGCACGCCTGGAAGGCCAGCAAGGCGGACGGCGCGGTGGCGATCTTCACCTTCTGCGTCACGCTGATCGCCGCACCGCACCTGGACAAGGGCATCCTGTTTGGCGCGGCGCTGGCGCTGGCGCTGTACCTGTACCGCACCATGAAACCGCGCGTCGCCCAGCTCGGCCGCTACGCCGACGGCACCCTGCGCGACGTCAAGGTGAACCCGGGTTTGCCCACCAGCGAGCATGTCGTCGCCATGCGCTTCGACGGCCAGCTGTACTTCGCCAACGTCTCCTACTTCGAGGACACCATCCTCGAAGCGGTGGCCGAGCATCCCAAGGCCCGATACGTGCTGGTGGTGGGCGACGGCATCAACAACCTGGATGCCACCGGCGAGGAGGTCATCCAGCACCTCAACGAGCGCCTGCATGGAAGCGGCATCACCCTGGTGTTCTCCGGCCTCAAGAAGCAGGTGCTGGACGTGATGCGCAACACCGGCCTGTTCGACGAGATCGGCCAGCAGCACATTTTCGCCAACGAGGACCAGGCGCTGGCAGCCATTTATGAATGGCTGGGCGAAGCGGGCAAAGACGACCTGTTCTGTCCGGTCAGCAAGCCGCAGCCGGAAAAGCCGTCGTCCCTGCCCGCGCTTGAGCCTGGCATCGCGCGCTAGAACTCGTTGCGGATGCGCTTGTAGCCCTTCACCAGTTCGTGGTTGGCCTGCGCCACGCTTTCCGAGAAATCGGCCGCATCGGGGGTGACGCGCTCGATGCGGGCCAGTTCCTCGTCCGAGTGGATGTTGCAGGTGGAGGGAATGTAGAAGCCGTCGGGCACGCTGCAGCCTTCGACCACCGAGTTGTGGCGCACCACCGAGCCTGCGCCCACCACGCAGTTGAACAGCACCGAATTGAAGCCGATGAAGACGCGATTCCCCACCTCGCAGGGGCCATGCACGATGGAGCGGTGGGCGATCGACGTGTATTCGCCGATCTCGACCCGGCCGCCCGCCTTGGAATGGATCACCACGCCATCCTGGATGTTCGAATGGGCACCGATGACGATGGGTTCCATGTGGCCGTTGTCATCGACCTCGTCGGCGCGGATCACCGCATAGGGGCCGATGAAGACGTTCTCGCCGACGATGATGTGGCCGCAGAGGATGGCGGTGGGATCGACGAAGGCGGTGTCGTGCACGACCGGCAGGTCGCCTCGGGGGTTGCGACGAATCAAGGTAAATCCTTCCTGTGGATGGGCTGAAAAGTGGCGGGCAGGCGGCCTGCTCAGGCATGCCCCTGCGCCGGCGGGAAGAAAAATCCGGCCAGGCGCGCGAAGGCGCCGGTGCGGCCGACCCGCATCATCTGCGGGCCTTCGTCGCCGGTCCGGGCCGGCAGCATGCGGCGTGTCCGTCCGTCGCACACGATCATATCGGGGCGCCAGCTGTGGATCAGCGCGGACAGGGCGGCGCGCGGCTCGCCCCATATCACGGTGGCCCGCGCCCGGCCCAGGCCGTGCCGCATCAGATCGTGGTCCAGCCGCTTCTGCTCGGCCGGCGCGAGGCGGGCGGCGCGCTCGCCGGGCAGATTGCCGGCAGGCCCATCCAGCTCGAAACCGGATCGGGTGTCCAGCACGCTCACCACCAGCAGTTCGATCTCCCCGGCCGCGGCGATCTCGCCGGCTCGGCGCAGCAAGGCCGATCCGCTGTGACCGTGGGTGAATGGAACCAGGATGCGTTGACGGGTTTTCATGGCTGGACTCCTGCTGGAATGAAGGGATGCGGGTGGCTGGCCGGCTCGACCTGCGTCGGCATGCATTCGCGGAAAACGCGCGCGCTGCAGGTGCGGCAGACATCGCGGTTCAGATGGCGATAGATTTCGGCGATGGCATCGGTTTTGGAATCGAACAGGTTGGCGCCGTCGATCGCTTTCAGGGCACCGTTTTCCGCCAGCTGTTCCTGCACCCTGTCCTTGGCGCCGATGAGGTAGAGCCCGCCACCCGCGCGGCGGCGGCGCTGGGCTTCGCTGGAGAGGACTTCGGCGCCGGCCATGTCGATGAAGTTGATGCCGTGCGCGATGATGGCCACGTGCTTCTGTTCGGGCTGCGCCAGATCCTGGGCGGCCAGTTTTTCGCGCACGTGCGCGGTGGCGCCGAAGAACAGCGAACCGTCGATGCGCACGAAGCGCAGCTGCGGACATTGCGGGGCATGGGCGGCATCGGTGAACTTGCGTTTGCGGTTGTGCGGGTTGGGCGCGCGCACGTGCACCTGAGGCTTCGAAGTGCGCGCCAGATACAGCGAAAGCGACATCAGCACGCCGATGATGATGGCCTCTTCCAGTGTCAGGAACAGCGTGGCAGCGAAGGTGGCGGCCATGATGGCGAATTCGGAGCGGTTGGTCTTTACCGTATGGGCGATTTCCTTGAAGTCGATCAGCCCCCAGGCCACCAGGAACAGAATGCCAGCCATGGCGGCGTTGGGCAGGAAACGCGCCCACGGCGCCACCAGCAGCACCACCAGCAGCAGGAAGAAGCCCGCCATCATTGCCGCCAGTGGCGTCTTGGCACCGGCGGCGTAGTTCACCCCGCTGCGGTTGAAGGAGCCGGTGGCGACGTAGCCCGAGAAGAACGCGCCGGCGATATTCGACATCCCCTGGCCGATGAATTCCTGGTTGCCGTCGACGTGCTGGCCGGAGCGTGCCGCCAGCGCACGAGCGATCGACACCGCCTCGGTCAGCGCCAGCAGCGTCACCGCCACCACGCCGGAGGCCACCGCGCGGATGCTTTCGCCGTCCAGCGCCGGCGCCGAC
>DAOMWT010000027.1:0-25240 GCA_035436705.1 Thiobacillus sp.
TGCGCGGTGCTCAGCGGATGGCAGAGATCGGCGCTGCGGCCGACGCGGCGTGGAATACCGGGGCCATCGATGCCTTGCGCGAGGCCGTCGCGGCGCAGGGGCAGCGTTCCGGCGTGCGCTGGGCCGATGCTTTGTCGATCAGCGTGCGCCCGGTGATCACCTACTGGTTCATGGCGCTCTACTGCGCTGCCAAGACAGCAGCGTTTGCTGCTGCCGTGACGGCTGGCGCTGGTTGGGGCACGGCGATCCTGCACGCCTGGACTGAGGCCGATCAGGCGCTGTGGGCCGGGGTGTTGAACTTCTGGTTCCTCGGGCGCGTGTTTGATCGGGTGAGGCCGTGATCGAGGTTCCGAAGGCTGCCATCGATCTGGCGAAGCGCTTCGAAGGTTTCGAACGCAAGGTCAAGCGTGGAATCGAAATCACGGCTGTTCCCTATGTGTGCCCAGCAGGCTTCTGGACGATCGGCTACGGCCACCTGTGCGACCCGAAGCATCCGCCGATCACCGAAGCAGAAGCCGAGGTCTATCTGGCGAGTGATCTGCAAACGGCACTGGCGGCAACGCTGCGCTACTGCCCGGTGCTGGCCACCGAGCCGGAGGGGCGGCTTGCAGCCATCGTGGATTTCACATTCAACCTTGGGGCGGGGCGGCTCCAGACGTCGACGCTGCGGCGGCGGATTAACCAGAGGGACTGGGATGCTGCGGGGCGTGAGTTGCGCCGATGGATCTATGGCGGCGGGAAGATGTTGCCAGGCTTGATTAAGCGTCGTGAAGTGGAAGCTGCACAGTTGCTCTGTTCTGGGTGATAACACCCGCTCACGTCCTTCCACGAGCTCATTCTCGGCAATTGCCTCAAGCAGGCCGCTTGTCATGCCCTATCCAGGAGAGAGCATGTTCGATAAGATTATGCAATCAGAACATTCCTTTGGGCCGGTAGTATGCTCGAACAAGAACTAAAAAACCTTTTAGAACAAGAAGAATCTGCAACCGTTAGCGATGCGTTCGGTGGGCACAAAACGGATGGCGGTACGAAAAGCTATTCCGTACCAAAGATTCGTGACGTAATTCTCGCTAAGCAGTTTTCACAGAACGGCACGCAATTGGAGTCTACGCTTGCGACTGCGAGAGCGACCTTGCCAACGAAGGTTTTGAAGTTGGTTGTGGGAAATCTGATACGTTTTTCGTTCCTCATTGAGCTCACCAATCTCAAGGTTGGCTCCACAAAGATGAAAACCAGGTGGCTGCCTGGCGACATATTGATGCCACAACCCGGGTCGTTCGAACCTGTCCGCGGGAAATTTATGCCCGGCAATGACCCGCGAGCGTCTTCATTCGAAACTTGCCTGGAAATATTCCGAAAATGCATCACAGAGGTGGTAGCACGACATCAAGCGGACCAGAGTGTTGGCGAGCGGATTGTCCGGTTGGACTCGTCTTCGAGCGTTCCTTATGAATCCGTATTTGACTATGCGAACCCCGCCCTGAATCCAGTGCACGTTCCAGAAAATGTGACTTGGGTATTGAACGGTGATGTGGATTGGCTACTAAAAGCGAGGCCGATGATCAAATCGGTGCTTGGCAAGAAGCTACTGGATAAAATTCAGACAAAGACCTACAAAACAGATCGTGCACTCACTGGGAAGGATAAGACTAATCGCGCAAAGCGCTGGGAAGTCTTAGCAGATGACTTCCAGCACGCCACATTGACCGAATGTTGGTCGGTAGAGAGAAAGCTCTACGAAGATCTTGTTTGCTTCGAGAATTTTCCAGAGGCAACACGGACGGCATTCGAGGCGGCTGGATTGATTGCTCCCGGATTATCAGCCACCCGTTGTCCGGTGACTCATGAAGTCCTTGCCTTCGACAAGCTTGCAGGTGACCCTGTTCATGGCAAGGCCGAATATCAGGTGGGTCATAAACATCCGCTTAAGCGCGCAGGGCGTCATCGTGGCGACAATGTGTGCTGGCAGTCTGCTGACGGAAACCGCATACAGGGCGATCTGACCATCGAGGAAACCAACCAACTTCTCGATGGCATCTTCGAGAGGAAGAAGGAACTGTTCCCAAATCCATGAGGTTGAATGGAAGCAGCCTTCTAGTCCTCAGTTTATTGTTGGCTCGTTCAACAGCAAACGGCTTCACGAGCCTGCTTTGCTAATTCCTTTGCTTCACCCCGCTTTATAACGGACTGCCTTACCTGCTCCGTTATGTCATCGCGCGTGCGTTGGTTGCGTGGAACTGGCAGTATAAGTTCGTTAATCCGCTCCCCGAGGCTATCGATGATATCTTGAGTAAACTGCTTCGAACGAATTTGCTTCTGAACTGCAGTAGAGGTCAAGATTGCCAGCAATAGATAAGGGTTTAGTCCGTATGGATTTTGTCCGACTCTGATCTTGTAGAGATGGCTTTGATACAGTATTTTTTTGTCGGCCTCAGTCACAATGGCGCAAGTCCCAATCAAGTACGTTCCATCCTTGACCATCAGGACGTCCCCAGCCTGAACGTCTTGCTTCTTGGCGAGGGACTCGTAGATTTCCTTTGAGACCCCGTGTTTTGGGTCAGCTTTAATTTCCCAGTTGCTAATGTCGGAGGTGCGAATAAACGGAATCGTCCCGGTTCCATATGCCAACTTTCCGACTTCGTCGCCAGTGGTCAGCGTAAGAATGCCTGCCGAGACCAGATCCCGAAATCGTAGCAGTTGATGGGTACCTTCTAGACCCGCCAGTTCGCGCTCTGCTTGAGGGTCATAGTACCTTGGACACAAAACGCCACCAGTAACCTGAGATGCGTCGATCAAGAAGCCAAGGGGGCTCGCGTCCTTGAGTTTTTTGGATTTCCGGAAGTCCCCAAATCGTTCAAGTATTTCCGGCAAATCATTGTTGGGAATTATTCGCGCGCGGGAGTCCTGGCCACACCACTTGGCCTCGGCCATGAAAATGGGCTGCGTAGCCTTTTCATTTTCTGCCTTCTTTGTCGCAACCAGGAGGCAAGTTTTTGTATGTGTGCCGCCTTTCCCAGAAGTCTTAAACAATGCCTCGGGCATGCCCATGACCGCGTGAATTTCTGTGTGACGTAGGAGATACTCAACAACGTGTCGGTAAGACTTATTTGAGAGAATGCTTTCCGGCAACACCATTCCGAGGCGGCCACCGGGCCTCAACAATGATAAGCAGCGCTCAACGAAAAGAACTTGAGGAGGAACATTGGTCGAAACTCTGTCGCCAGGCTCCATAGCCCCCGTTTTCTTGTTCTTCACCCATTTTCTAGCAAGATCGAAAGTCGATATAACTTCCGGATTAGCGGCTACTATCTTTACTCCAAAAGGAGGATTCGTGAGAATCACATCGAGCCCCTGTGAAGGAAGATATTCACGGAGGCTTTTAGACCCATTTTGGAGCGCGACGCTATCGCCATTCACTACAGTTGGATGTCCGCCAGTCAGCAAAGAAATATGAACCTTTGCCAGCTGCGCAAGATATGAGTCTTTATCAATTCCATACAGGCCGTTTGCCAAATTCTCAATCGGTACGCCACGCCGCTGGCGATGCGCACAAACCGAGGCCAAAAACCCTCCTGCACCACATGCAGGATCAAGCACGGTCTCGTGTGGCTGTGGATCAACGGCAGCCACTAGCAGGTTAGTTACTGACCTGGGTGTAAAAAATTGACCTGAGTTGCCTCGCGACTCACTACCTACAAAGACTTCGAAAGCATCGCCGATAGGGTCGCTCTCCGAATCCATGATTGAAAAATCGAGCTCCTGCATTACAAATTGCAGAGATGCTGGATCGAGCAGTATCTCCGACTCATCAGAATAGATTTCCGGAAAATCGGCGCGAACTGTTGCAAATACCGATCGGACTTGCTTCGAAAGCTCAAATGGTTGCGCGGAGAGATCCACAGAAGGCAACTCCCCGCGCTCGATGACCAGTTTGCAAAATAGACACTTCAACACCTCATCAAGAAGTGAGTCATCTCGGGTCGCGCCGACAAACTGCCCCGCGAGGTAGTTTCTAATATTGCGGAATGCCTCTTTGGGGTTTTTTTCCTGCAAACCTAGTCCTAGGCTTGGCTGTCTCGCATCAATTTTCTTTCTTGGAGGCATGTTTTTCTCAGTTCATGAAGTGACGCAACTATACAAACAGTTCATGTGAACAGCAATAGTCAATTACAGTTCATGTGGAATATTATACAATGCAAACTCCAAAGGCCGGTGCGCTTGTAGGGCGTGCCCAGCGAACTTAGGCAGAGGGGTCAAAATGGCGCGCTACTCAGAACACGACACAAGCAAGATCTACCAAGCAGGTGATGCTTTTCGAACGAACTGCCTGCTGAACGACGGCTCTCTGCTGTTTGACGATACATCCGTGTGGCGTCCCGATGTTCTGGACCGCATTCATCAAGCCTTCGTCGCCACCCCCGACGAAGGCGATCGGACGTTCATCGACAAGTTTAAGGATCAAGTCGGCAAAGCCGGACAGGATGTGTCCCGTCTTGCTGCAGAGATCTTGAGCGTGTACTTCTTGTTCCCGTCCAGCGTTGGTGGTGTGCGCAAGCGGCAGGTCGTGAACGAAGTCCTCAGTTGGGGCGGCGATTCATTGCCAGAGTCACATCTTGTGTCGAGTGCTTTCGCAACTGGAATCGGCAGTGGCGGCCAGGGCTACAACACCCGCCGCCCCTTTGAGATCGCCTTTCTGATCGAACTCGCTATAGCGTGGAAGAAGTTGCCGCAGGATCGGCAGGTAGAGGTCGCGACCGACCCGTGGCTCTTTCAAGAGATCGTGGACAGCATTGAGGACGCAGAATCGAAGCAGCTTCGACACATGCTTCTTCACCTCCTGTTCCCCGAATACTTCGAGCGCATTGCAAGTGGCAATCACAAGCGCAGAGTCATCAAGGCTTTCTCCGGGCTGGTCAGCGCCGAATCAGAAGATGATGACCGGACAATTCTGGCGATACGCCAGGAGCTCGAGAAGCTGCTGCCCAACCAGGAGCTCGATTTTTACTGGTCGCCGCTAGTTGAGGCTTGGTACGACGACAGCGAGGGGGCATCAGAAGGCGCACCGCTGGAAATCATCCAGCACAAGAAACAGATCGTTCTCTATGGCCCACCAGGAACTGGCAAGACGTTTCGCGCCAAGAAGCTAGCTGAGCGCGTTATACGATCTGCGGCATTGAGCCAGATGGGGCCAGCCCGGTACTTCCAATCGCAACCCACCATCGAGGCGGCGATCCGAGATAACGTGCATCGACTGCAGTTGCATCCGGCCTACAGCTACGAGGACTTCATCCGGGCACTCCACATTTCGACTAGCGGCGGTACAGAGTATCGCGCTGGCTACCTTCCCAAACTGATCGAGGACATCGAGCAGAAGCCTCGCTCGGAACGTCTGCCTCACATCCTGATTTTGGACGAAATGAACCGGACGGATCTAAGTCGGATGCTTGGCGAGTGCTTCTCCTTGCTGGAGGATCGGAACCAGGCGATTGAGCTTCCCGCACGCAATGGGGATGGCGCAGCAATGAAGCTGCACATCCCCGATGATCTGTTTGTGATTGGCACTATGAACCTGATTGACCAGTCCATTGAGCAGATAGACTTCGCGCTGCGCCGTCGCTTCCTGTGGCTACTGTGCCCGTTTGACGCCGAGGCCCTGGTTGGTGCCACCGAAGCCAAGTGGCATGACTTGAAGTCTGGCTTGGACTGGGAACGCATCGAACCGGACTTCCGCAAGTTGGCCGCAGCAGCGTCAGCATTGAACAAGGAAATTCACGACAGTCCGCTGCTTGGCGCACAGTACGAGATCGGGCACACCTACCTCCTTGACGTGGTCGTGTTCTTGCGCAATTTCCTCGGCCCACGGCCGACGCGCAAGCAGAACTACCTCTGGAACAAGAAGGGCGAAGCCCTTGAGCCCGTCGTACAGGTGTGGAATCTGTCCCTTCGCCCATTGCTGGAGCAGTACCTCGCCGGGCTGGACGCGACCGCACGCAATGCCGAACTCGACCGACTGTCCAAAGTTCTTCTCAAGCCCTCGGTGGTCGAGTGAAACTTGTAGCGCGCGACTGTTCGCCGCTTGTCCCGCAGCCGACGGCGGTCGAAGCCAATTGGCTACGGAGGCTGGCAATCAATGTTCGCGCCACAGAACTTGTTGTGTCAATTTCTGGCGACAGGGATGAGGATGAGCCAGTTGTCTACTGTGCCTGGGATGGTACATGGTGGGCAGGGCGATACGTCGGCTCAATTTCCTTCGAGGGCCACAGCCTGACCATTGAACCGCGTTTTGGTCTGGCAACGCTACGGAGCTGGCTTTTCGAGGCAACGTCGGTGGTACTGACGGACGCACCCGGAAAGCTGCGTGAGGACGAATCCTTCATTGCCCAGCTGCTGGCATCGGTCTGGGCGCATGGGTTTGTTGAGGCTGCCCGCCATGGGTTGCCTGCACTGCGCCACGATGTCGCCACAAAGGGGGCGACGCTTCGAGGACGGCTAGATGTTGCTTCGTCACTTCGGATGATCGCTGCAGGCAGCGGTCAGGTCGTGTCTATCCGTTCCGAGCGGTCGCTTGATCACGCTGCATCCGATGCCATCGTCGCTGCCTATCAGGTGCTGCGCCGGTGGCTTGGCGTACCTGACGATCAATGGATGCCGGCGCGCGCTAAGGAGCTCATCCCTCATCTGATGGCAGTCACGGGGGCCAGACCGCGCGTTCCGACGAAGGCCGAACTCGACCGGATTCGCTACACGCCGATCACGGCAGGATTTGCGCCAATCGCTGAACTTTCCCGGCAAATTGCAAACCGACGTGGCCTCGCGGCCAACATCGATAAAGATGGGGAAACCAAGGGTGTCCTGCTCGACGTAGCCGAGTTGTGGGAGATGTATGTGATCAATGTGCTCCGAAAAGCCGCTTTGCCACTATCGGTTACTCACGGTACTAGAGAGAAATCGGCGACGAAGAAGCTGCTCCGCAGCGATGTCACGGGTCAAGGTCTGGGCAAATTGATACCCGACGCCATCCTTCACTCTGGCTCCGTTATTAGGGGGGTGGTTGATGCCAAGTACAAGTCTCTCCATCCATCTGCGAGTTCACCGAATGGGCCACAGCGCGACGACCTGTATCAGATGGCTGCGTACCTTGGGCGATTCCAAGCCCCGGCAGGAATGACGACCTGGGGGATTTTGGCCTACCCCAGTGACCCGGCCAAACCCGAGGTGCCGCCAGCCGAACAAGCTAGCCCATGGAGCTTGGCTGCTGGAAGGAAGGTCATTTTCGCTACTCTGCCGCACGCAGAATCGGATGCGGTCGCAAGATTACGTGAGCTTTTGACCCTTGTGACGGCGGGGCGCTCCACTCAATTGGCTTTGGCATAATCGCGGCGCGCCCCTGAGGCTTTCGCGGCTGAGATCAGCATTTCTTCCCATATGCTTGCTAAACGAAATATTTTCGCTGTAGAATCCGCTTATGCGAAATCAAGCTGTGGAGTTGCCAATGACTGAGCACACAAAAGAAACCATCCCTGACTTGCTCGCGAGGAATATCCCGCGGGAGCTTGTCATGGGCCTCGAAGAAGCCAAGCTGGTCGGCGCTCAACGTGCCTATGCCGCAGCGCGAGGGATGGATGACGGGCACCTGCCCAGCGTGGTTGGTCAGTTGCGCCACTTCCATATGAATGAGTCGTTCCATCGCGCACTCGCCGTCGCGGACGCATCTCCTTCACCTCTGCGCGGCAATCAGATCGTTACGGGCCGGGCTGGGATCTTCACCTTGGCACGGTTCAACACCAAGTATGGGGTCTGGAACAGCGGGCGGCGTAGCGAAACCCGAAAACAGATGTCGCTGGCAAACGCAGCCATCGAGCCACTGGTTCAACCCGAGCTTTTTTCCAGCTACGTAGAGCCGTCTCAAGCGGTTGTGTTTATCGTGGCCTGCTTTGCAGGATCGCTGCACAGCCAACCGGACACACCCGTTTCCATCGAAATTGCTGTCCCTGATCGCCACATGCAGGGCTGGCTTTTCCGGGAACCCATTGATGCTTTCGTCAAACGCTACGACCAGCAACCGACAGCGGGTCAAGACGACTTGGCAGTACCGAAGCTGAAGAAGAACATTGGCAAACAACAAGACAAAGATGGAACAGGATCATGAGCAGGGGCGGAGTACAAGGATTTCAGAAAGATCGACTTAGCCAAATTCTTGCGGCCCGTCGTCTGACTCAAGTCCAGCTGGCCTCGATGGTCGATGTGTCACCGGCGACCATCAGTAAGTGGCGCGCAGGAACGCAAGCACCCGAACGTGACGCGCTTGAACGCCTTGCGGGCGTGGTCAATGTCACGCCGGAATGGTTTACGCGTGCGCCTGGAGCGCGGTTGTCCTTGCCGCTTTTTCGCAGCAACGCGTCTGCGCACGTCGCTGCACGAGCCATGCTGGAGGCCCGACTTGAGTGGGTTCAGGACGTGGCCGCCGCCTTGATGGAGTACGTCGACTACCCTGATGTCAATTTGCCCTCGCGCGATTACACCGATCCGGAAGAGATCACTAACGAGGACATCGAGAAGGCTGCCAGCGAATGCCGGGACCTGTGGCGTCTGGGCCGTTCGGCGATTCAAGACTTGGCACTGGCCGTCGAAGGCGCAGGAGTTATCGTTGTCCGGGAAGAAACCGGCATCGCTCAAATCGAAGGGCTGTCGGCTTGGAGTGAAGTATTGGGGCGACCGCTCATTCTTTTGTCCGCTGACAAAAACAATGGGTACCGCAGTCGCTTCGATCTTGCCCACGAGGTCGGGCATCTAGTCCTGCATCGTCACATTCAGCGCACTACGGACAACGCGCGCCACAAAATGATGGAAGCGCAGGCACACCGTTTCGCAGGCGCATTTTTGCTGCCCGCCGAAACGTTCGCCAGCGAAGTTCGCGTGCCACCGACTCTGGATGACTTGTTGCTACTGAAGCGCCGTTGGGGCGCATCTGCGGCGGCGATCATCATGCGGCTGAAGGCTCTTGAGTTGCTGGATGAAGATGGCGCTCTGATGCTTTACAAGCGTCGCTCTGCTCGATGGGGTGCGAAATCGGAACCCGGAGACGAGGATCGCCGACCAGAGCAGCCACGCCTGCTTCGTCGCACCATTGATCTGTTGGTCGAAGAGAAGGTCATGCCTTTAGAAGCTATCCCGAGGCACATCGGACTGGCTGCGGGCGACGTGGAAGCGCTCGCCGGATTGCCCGAAGGCTACTTCCAGGGCAAAACCAATGTCGTGGAGTTTGCGCGACTGAAGGCAACCCAGAAGCAGGTTGATGACCAGCCAGCTCAAGGCAATAAGGTGGTGCCATTCCGGCCCGTTTCCAAATCTTGATGTGAAAGGAGCAGCGATGTCCAAGAACACAAAGCAGACGTCCTCACGAATTGGTCGGCTGGCGTCTGAAACGCTGAAGAGCAGCAGTTCGTCACAAGTGGCCAAGAGTCTGGCCGCTTCGGCACTGTCTCAGCGCAGCGGCGACAAACAGACCGGTGCCAAGATGGAAGACAAGGCTGCACGAGTTTTGGCCAGCGACCGATCCGCCAAAGAGACGAAAGAACTGGCAGCCTCGGTCCTGTCCCAAGCCAACAAGCAGCGCTGAGCAAGTGAGTCGAGTCCCTCATGTCGCAGGATCTGAGCGACTCGCAACTGAAAGATATCTGGCGTCAGGGAAAAATCCCGGTCATCTTCAAGCGCAATAAGCCACTCCCAGTCCTGGCGCGCATTCCGTTCGCAGAAGGGAACATGGAGTGGCTGCGGGATGGTCGACGCTTGAAGCCCGACTGGTGTGCGCAGTTCAAGGCCTGGGAAATTCCGACTGCGTGGTTCGACAGCGTGATCAAACTTGCGCTGAGACGACACCAGGAGGTTTACGTGATCCAGTTATACCGGGAGCACCAGAAATGCGCTCCGGCGTGCTGGAATGCGGCGGGCTTTCATTGTGAGTGCTCCTGCATGGGGGAGAATCACGGCGGTGGCCATCCAGGCGGCAACTGGTACGAGGTTTCCGAAACCTTTGCTGTTTCCTGGGGCCAGCAGCGCTATTCATGCCGCCATCTGAAGGTCAAGAACCCCGGACGCTAACCGTCGCGGCGCAAGCTGTCGAAGTTCGGAAATGCACGGAGACAACTGCCATTCTCGAAACGGCCAAATCATCGAATTCACGGACTCAAGGCCGATGTGTTACCATTTGCGCCTGAAGGCGATCTCGGATTCGGTTCCGTGTTCCGCCATCTGGGGACAAATAGCCAAAACAGTGCCATTTCATCCAAAAGCAGGGACATCTGTTCGGGCTATGGCGTGGAATCGAGCCGTTCCTGTTCCTGCACCACTTCATACCAGCGCGGCACACGGGCCATTGGCTGCGGTTGAGACTCCGGCTCAGGCGCAGCGGGCGGCGCCACCAACTCCTTCGCATCACCCCGAACGCTGTTCGCCAGTTCCCACTGTAGGATGGCCTCCAGCGAGAAGCGCAAATTCCTGACCAGCAACAGATGTGGGACGCGCTTGCGCTCCCGCTCAACTCGGTCGGTGAACAGGTTTGCGGGCAGGCTGGTCGCCTCAACAACATCCTTCGCGCTGACGTACTGCACCTCCGGCTCGGCGGCATCCGGTAATTGAGGGTCGTCGGCGTTTTTCGGTGGGTGCGTGACGGCGCGGGGAACGCGCTCGCCGTCACCGAGGATCGCCATCCAGTGCTGGGCGCTCTGGCGCTCGAACTCGAGGATGTCCGCTTCGTGGTAGCGGACGTGGTGAAACAGTTTGTGCCAGATAGGCCCTTCGTTGTCGAGGCGCCAGCGCCGCAGGGTTTTCAGGCTGATCTTCCATCGGACAGCGACTTGCCTCTCGGTCATCACGGGGTAGTGCATCTTCTTCTCCAAGGCTGATGACCCCATGACAACGCTGCTCGCCGCAGAAGCCAAGCCTTACTGCGTGATGCCGGCGGCGAACTGCTGCAAGCGCTGCCCCTCGGCCCGGGCCTCGGCCAGCAACTGGTTCCAGTCGTCTGGCGGATGGCCGCTTTCCAGCATCTTGCGGAACACCCGGTAGGCGTCGTCGCTACTCTCGTAGGCGCGCTTGGTGTCCTCGTCATTGACCCAGGCAAGCACGATCACCTTGCTGGGCGCGTGGTAGCGGAAGAACAACCGGTACTGTTGGAAGAACTTCGCCCGGAACCAGTGCTTGTGTTCGGCACCAAGGGTGTCGCCTTGCCGGTATTCCGGTCGCGCTGGATCTTGCGGGATGACGTCGAACGCAAGTTTGTTGATTGCCGCCAATCGCTTGCTGGCATTTTTCTTTTTGTACCCGACCGGGTCCTTCCGCTGGAGGGCCTCGACCTGCTGCGCCAGCACTTCAAACTGCGCCAGGAACAATGGATGGGCAAAAACCGTCCAGCCATGAATGACCAGAGGCGCAGGCGTACCCGTACTCATTCATCGTCTGCCGATAGGGCAGCATCGAGATCAACTTCGACGTCACCGACCAGGGAGTGCAGGCGCTGGATGAGGCCGGCATCCACGGCATGCAGACGCTCGGGGTGGTTGGCGATGTCGCGGGCGAGGAAGCCCAGGAACTGGCCGAGTACCGGGTCGTCGCCCTCGGAGGCTTCGACGCGGGTCAGTACCACCTCGCCGGTGGAACGGATCGAGTAGTGGATCTTGTCGCGCTTGCCCAGCCGCAGGGCGCGACGCACGGTCTCCGGCACCGTGGTCTGGTAGCGGTCGGTCAGCGTGGATTCGACTTCAAGGGTGGCAGGCATGATGCTCTCCAGTCAGACGTGGATGCTGTTCATGGTAATGCATCAGCCTTGCCATGTCAATGCAAATGCATTGTCTATGATTGTTGCTATCCTGCCCGGTGTTTCAGGGGGCGATTGGCTACCATTGACCCGCATCGAACATCGCGAGCCTGCCAGTCCGTCTGTTCCGGCCGATGTCCACCGAATGGCCGAATGTGGCAAAATACGGACTGTGGTCTGGCGGACGGACTCCTGTTCAGAAATTGGGCTTGGGTTGGGTTCCGGCTTCCACCACCAAAATTCAACGCCCAACCCCTCTCGGTTGGGCGTTTCCATTTCTGCTTCCCGCAAACCACGCGGGGATCGCGCCCGTTCTGCGTGCGCCAGGGGTGCGCACGGTCTGGGCCGAAGGGCTGCCGGTTCGACTCTCTTCCGCCCTCTGTTCTCTCAAAATCTTCACCAGCTCTTTCGCCGTGGCACGCGCACATTGTCTTGTGCTGTAGGGATTTATGCGTGCGTCGGCTTTTCGAGTTTGACTGGTGGCTTGGATCACCAGCCCAATAGGGAGGCTGAATTTCTTTGAGGGACTGTCGACTCCACCCGCGCAGTAGTAATCATCGGCCATCGGTACCGGATGCCTCGTTTCGGCACGTGGAAAACGAGTACTGTCACGATCAACTCGCGGTTGGCCAGCTCACCGTACGCTTGAAATTGCCATGCGCCTTGGCGCTCGCATCAACCCCTGCGCGTACCGTCGCCATCTCCTTCCGTCTCGAATACCTGGATTTCCTTCATGAGATAGGTCACCCGCTTGGAGAGCTTCAAGTACCTCGACCCTCGCTACGCCAGCGCTGTAATGTTTTGGGACTGAGGTCCCAGCGCTCGGCCAACTCCTGCTCATTGATTGCGACTTCCTTCATCACGAATCTCTTGTGGTTGCAGGGAAACGCATTCAGGCGTTGTTCAGGCGCAAAGCCAAGTCGTGGGAGATGGGCGGGGTGGCGAGAGGTGTGCTGGCATCATCAATCTGAAAGATCGGGTGTAAATAGGTGTTGAAATGGATGCAGCTCACAATTGGGTGTAAATGGGCGTAGTATTGGTTCATGCTGCAAACCGACACCATCCAGATCACCCCGGAGATCCTGAGCCTCATTGCCAGGATCGACGAGTTCAAAGGCGCCTGGCGCGCCTTGGGTACGCTCGCACCCGACCGCCTGTCGGCCCTGCGCCGCGTGGCCACCATCGAGAGCATTGGCTCCTCCACCCGCATCGAGGGCAGCAAGCTGTCCGACCGGGAGGTGGAGCAACTACTGTCGAATCTTGAGATCAAATCCTTCTCCACCCGCGACGAGCAGGAAGTGGCTGGCTATGCCGAGTTGATGGACTTGGTGTTCTCGTCGTGGCAGGACATCCTGTTCACCGAGAACCACATCAAGCAGTTGCATCAGATCCTGCTGCGCCACAGCGAGAAGGACACGTGGCATCGCGGCAACTACAAAATCAACTCGAACAGCGCCGCTGCTTTCGATGAAACCGGCGCGCAGATCGGTATCGTGTTTCAGACCGCGTCACCCTTCGATACACCTCGTCTAATGACGGAGTGGGTGGCCTGGGTGAATCAGGAGCGGGAGACTGCCCGACTGCATCCACTACTGATCATCGCCCTGTGCGTCGTCGTTTTCTTGGAGATTCATCCATTCCAGGACGGCAACGGGCGACTCTCCCGGGTGCTGACCACGCTCCTGCTCCTGCAGGCCGGTTACGCGTATGTGCCGTACAGCTCGCTGGAAAGCGTGATCGAACACAGCAAGGAAGCCTACTCCCTGGCGCTGCGCCAGACGCAGGGTACGATCCGCACGGAATCGCCGAACTGGCAGCCATGGCTAGTGTTTTTTCTGCGTTCCCTTGCCGAGCAGATGCGGCGTCTGGAGAAGAAGGTTGAGCGCGAGAAAATTGTGCTGGCGGCCATGCCTGAACTGCAATTACAGATCGTCGAATTTGCCCGCGAGCATGGCCGCGTCACCATTGGCGAGGCCATCAAGCTGACCGGCGCCAGCCGCAATACGCTCAAGCAGCATTTCCGCACGCTGGTCGAGCGCGGCACGCTGGACCAGCATGGCAGTGGCCGAGGGGTTTGGTACGACCTTCGCTAAAACTCGCTTTCCATCGAATCGACGCCTGCAAACCTCGGACACGACAAGCTGACGTTGCAATGCGGGCAGTAGAGCGAAGCCCGACAGGCTGCAGTAAATGTTCGACGGAACGGCAGTCCTTCCGATTAAGGTCATTTATGAATTGCCCCGGCTTTCCGGGAAGTTCCAGGCTGTTTAGCGGACCTCATGGCACTCGCACATTCACCCTTGAACACCTTTGCCTGCAATCACAGGCCGGCAGATAATTTTTCGCTCGCCGGGGAAGGGAAAGCCGCCGCCACGCCTTGACGGGTGGGGCAGGCCGAGGCAGGCTGCAGCCTGTCGCCCATCCCGAAAATCACATGCGCCGTTACGCATCCTGGCTTCTCCTCGCGCTTTTGTCGCCGCCGCTGCTGGCCGCCTCGCCCGACGGCGTGGTTGCGGTCTCGCATCCGGCGGCGGCGGCCGCCGGTGCGCGCATGCTTGCAGCGGGCGGCAACGCCATCGATGCCGCGGCTGCGGTGCAGTTCGCGCTGAATGTGGTCGAACCGCAGTCGTCCGGCATCGGCGGCGGCGGCTTCATGCTGATCCATCTTGCAAAAACCGGCGAGACCTTCTTTGTCGACTCGCGCGAGCGCGCGCCGATCGCAGCCAGCCCCGACATGTTCTCCCCCGGGGGCCAGCCCATGCCATTTCCGCTCGCCTCGACCAGCGGTCTCGCTGTCGGCGTGCCCGGCACGCTGCGCGGCATCGACACCACGCTCGCACGCTGGGGCACGATGACGCTGGCGGACACGCTCGCGCCAGCGATCGAGCTTGCCGAGCACGGCTTTCGCGTCAACCGCTTCCTTGCCGCCGACATCGCCAACGATGGTGGCCGCACGCTGATCCATCCCGAGACCGCAGCGATCTTCCGGCCGGGCGGCGTAGCGCTGGCCGAGGGCGATTGGCTGGTGCAGCCTGACCTCGCCAGAACCTTCAAGCGCATCGCCGCCCAGGGGCCGGATGCTTTCTACCGGGGCCCGCTGGCGGAAGCGCTCGTCGAAGCCCAGCGACGCACGCGCAGCGAACTGGGCGCCGCCGGCGCGGGGCGCATGACGCTCGCGGATCTCAGAGGTTACCAAGCGGCTATCCGCTCACCGTTGTATGGCCGCTACCGGGGCTGGACGCTCGCAACGATGCCGCCGCCCTCATCCGGGGGAATCACGGTGCTGCAGATGCTCGGCCTGCTGGAACGCTTCCCGGTCGGGGATGCATCGCATGGCTACGGCTTTGGCAGTCCGAAGACGCTGCACGTGATGATCGAGGCCATGCGCCTGGGTTTTGCCGACCGCGAGATGTGGAGCGGCGACGACGATAGCGTGACGGTACCGCAGCGGGCCCTGCTGCATCCTGGGTATGTGGCGATGCGCGCAGCGCGGATCCAGCCCGACCGCCGCATGGACACGCCGCTGGCCGGCGATCTCCTGCCCTGGGACAACAAGGCCCGGGGACCGCAGCGCATGCCACGTGCCAGGCAGGAAAGCCCGCACACGACCCACTTCTCGATCATTGACCGCTGGGGCAACGTGGTGAGCCACACCAGCACCATCGAGTTCACCTGGGGGTCGGGCATTACCGTTCCGGGCTACGGTTTCCTGCTGAACAACGAACTGACCGACTTCAATTTCGTGCCCGCTTCCGACCCTGCCAGCGGCAATCCTGGCGCCAACGACGTGGCACCGGGAAAGCGCCCGCGCTCCAGCATGGCGCCGATGCTGCTGCTCAAGGACGGCCGGCCGGTTGCCGCCTATGGCTCGCCCGGTGGCGCAACGATCATCAACTCCGTGTTCAGCGTCACGCTCAACCTGATCGACCACGGCATGTCCCTGCAGCAGGCCATCGATGCACCCCGCCTTTCGGTGACCCACGCGGCCGGCAAGGTCGACTGCGAAGGCGGCGCGCCCTTCATGCAACCCGGTTTCAGCATTGCGACCCAGGACGCCTTGCGCACGCTGGGGCATCCCGCACCCGGCGAGGCGGGGGCCAATGGATGCGAGGAGGCGATCGGTTCAGTGCAGGCCGTCGCCATTGACCTCGCGACCGGCGCGCAGCACGGCGCCGCGGACCCGCGCCGCGAGGGAACCGTGATTCGGGTGAGCCCGACGGCCGCACCAGGACGGTAGGGCTGCGCGTCCCGGCGCCGCCCGTGCTTGCTTCTAGAACATGTGCATGGCGATCACCTGGCCGGGTTGACGGACGGCGGACGGTATTGCATGGCCTGACCAGATCCGTCCATTTCTCCCGATTTGAGCGGCGGCCGCGGCGGCGGCGTGGCGTAGAACACCTTGTCCCTGTCGTCGCCCTTGATCCCCTGGCGCTGGTTGCGCTTGAACGGATAGTTCATCAGCACCAGTCCATCCTGCTGTGCCGCCTCGCGCTGCGCGATTTCCAGGTCGCCTGCGGCCTGCCCGTCCCATGGCATGACGTAGTAGGCGGGCGCCTCGCGGTCCGGCAGCTGCAGCCAGAGATAGATCGCCTGGCCGTCCTTCGGGCGCACCGCCAGCACCACTGCCTCCCTGGCCTGGGAGAAATATTCCTGATCGATCGGCTTGGGCCGGGACAGCAGCTGGTTGAAGAGATACAGCGCCAAGCCGACCGACGCCGCCAGATAAAGCAGCGCGGTCAGGCGGAAGACGTGGCTGGTGGTGGTCCGCAGCGAAAACAGGGCGTAGCCCAGGGAAACGATGAGATAGGCGACCAGCAGGGCGAGCAGGGTGTTCATTTGTAGGCATCGAAGTTGTAGCCGCCGGGCGCGTCGGTGCGCAGGGCCTTCGGCGCGGCGTTGACGCTGGACGCAAGCAGTTCGCCCTTGTCGTCCAGCTTGAAGCGGAACACGGTCTGCTCCTCGCCCGGCTTGCGCAGGACCACGTCGGACACCAGTATCTGCCGGCTTACGCGCGAGCTGCCGCTCGGCTTGATGGTGGACACCAGAACCTTGACCTTGAGCGGCCAGACGTTGGCGCGGTTGAAATACATGTGCAGGTTGACAGCGTATTCGCCCGCCGGGATGTCGCGCGAGAAGGCGTTCTCGTAGTTCAGGTTGGACGCGTCGTTGCGGAAGCCGATGTCGTCCCGCAGCAGGTTGAAGACCTGGCCGCCGAGGTTGGAGTAGCCGACGGCAACGTCGCCCGGAGCCTGCACCCAGAGATCGACGTCGGCGTCGATGCGATCGTCCCAGCGCGCTTCCACGATCACGTTGCCGGGCGCCGATATCTCCTTGCTTTCTACCTGCTTTTGCTTGGGCGGATTGATGTGGGGCAGCATGATGACGACCAGCGACACGAACCCGAGCAGCGCGAGGGTGATGACGTCGCGGAAAACGATGTCGGAATCGTCCTCGGCTTCGGCATCGAACGAAAAATGCTTGCTCATCGCGAACGGCTATTGCGGGTCTGCCGATTCCAGGATGGCGGCAATCAGGTTGACCACCCCGGTACGCAACATGTTGTAGTTGGCGTTCAGCCACAGATTGGTGATGGCGCCCACCAGGGTCGTGTAGAGCGCAACGCCCATGCCGTTGGTGAGCGCGCCCACCAGCTTGCCGACCTGGGCCGCATCGCCCACTGCATTGGCCGGAATGTTGGTCAGCACCATGATGAAGCCGATCACCGTGCCGAGCAGGCCCAGCATGACCAGGCTGGACGAGATGTACTTGACGAAGGAGATGCGCGCAAACAGCTTGATCTCGAACGCTTCCTTCACGCTTTCACGGTCGGCCTGCCGGCTCTTGTCGGCAAACTCCTTGAGCTTGCCCTTGTCGCCGCGCTTGACCCAGTTGAGTTCGCGGCTCGTCTTCCAGACGCGAAATCCGCACAGCACCATGCCATACAGGAACAGGCCGGCGATCACGTACACGATGTAGGAGCTGTCCCCCAGGAAAACGGGCTCGACCATGCCATTCATATGGAACACCCACAGAATGGCGAAGCCCACCACGTTCAAGGCCAGCCAGCGATAGAACAGCAGGTAGTCCCATTTCATTCTTGTGATTCCTCGGGCAACGGCGTCGGCTTGCGCTTCATAAGCGGCCCCGGCTTAACCGGAGCAGCGCCGGGGCCGAGCGCAAGTCGATGCAATTGGGGCTCAGGATGCATCCCGCGCCATCCGGTTTTGGCCGCTGGCGCAGGGAACCCGTTTCAATGATCGACGGTGAGCGGGTAGCCGAGCTGGGCCATGCCGAGAAACGCCTGTTCGCTGGCTGTCGCGGCATGCTTGATCACGGCCGCGCTATCCTGTTTTTTGGCGGCATCCTGGGCCTGGGCCAGGGCGCCGGCTGCCGTCGTCCACAACGCGCTCTTGCCCTTTGCCAGGTCGACGACGAACACCGCATTCGACAGCGCCTGCGCCGCATCGGCCGTCAACGCCGCACCGGCCGTGTTTTCAGCCGCGTGCGCAGCGGAACCCGCGATGCCAAGCAGCACGCTGCCTGCGGCCATGATCCGGACTGCAACCCGAAATACATTCATCCCTGTTCTCCTTGAATAAGTGGACAGCACCTGTCGTGCGCTGCGGATCATTTCCTGAATACCGATGCCTGCAGCGGCAGGCCGTTGCTCAGGTAGCTGTGGTAGTACTCGAGGTTGTTGTATTCCTCGCCGCCGATTTCAAGCGGTGCCAGGCGCACCATCTGGTTGCACGCGGCATACCGGCGCTGCAGGGTGAACAGCGTGTAGTCGCCGCCGCGGAATGCCGGCCAGTGGGTGGCCTGGCCCGGCGCCATCGAGAGATATTCGGTGCGCAAGACGTTGCCGACATTGCTGATATGGCAGCCCGCGCAGGAGAAGTTCAGCTGGCCGCGGCGCTGGTGGAAGAAGCGCTTGCCCGCTTCATAGGCTGCCAGGGCATCCTTGCCTTCCACCTTGACGTTCATCTTCATGCCGTCGGAGAGGGTGCGGGCATAGGCCGTCAGCAGACCCATGGTGTTCATGTCGCTGTGCTTGTAGGCTGTCTCGCCGTTGGCCGTGCGGCACTGGTTGAGCGCCATTTCGAACGTCACCACTTTTTTGCTGGCGGCATCGAACATCGGGTAGTTGCCCACCACATTCTTGCCACCGCGCGGGAAGCAGTCGGCGTAGCGCTTGCCGTTCTTGAACGGGGTTTCCCACAACTTGGCGCCTTTCTCGATTTCGGCGTCGTAAGGCGGGAAGGTCATGACGGCGTCGTACTGGGCCTTGGCGTCGGGGCTGAATGCCAGCGCGCCGTGCACGTAATCCTCGAACTTGATTTCGGGGTACTTTTTCTGCACCGCCTTCACTACGCTCAGGCGGTCGTCTTCCGGTGCAGCCTGCGCATTCGCGGCTACCGCGAGCCATCCCAGGCAGGACAGGATCCAGATCAGTTGCTTCATTTTTCTCTCCTACGGTGTCGATAATGAATACGCGCCATTACAGCCCGTAGATGTAATCCACGACTTTGTTGATCTCGTCGTCGCTCAGGATCTTGTGCTTGCCGAAGGGGGGCATCAGGGTGTCGGCGTTGACCTTCGATGCATCCCAAACCTGGGCGTAGAGCTTCGCGCGCTCCGGGAAGCGTTCCTTCATGCTGATCAGCGGCGGCGCGATGTTGGTGCTGGTGACGGCTTTCGGTTCACCCGGCATGGCATGGCACGCCAGGCAATTGCCCTTGCGATTGTCGAAAGCCAGCTCCTGCCCGGTGGGCACCTTGGGTTCGTCCGCGCGTACCGCCTGCGCGAATCCGGCCATCAGAATCAGGCATGCGCCAGCGGCGCGGATACTCGTGGGAAATGGATACATGTCTCTTCCTTGGGTTTATCCGGGCGTCGCCGCCCGGGTTTATTGAAAAACGCACGGTCCCGGTTTCAAATCCGGGCAGGTCGTGCTGGCATCGGTCTGTATTCCCGACACTTCCGCTTCGCTGAAATCGGCCGCATGCAGGTTGGCGCCCAGAAAATTCGTGTCCGCCATTTCGGCGAACAGGAAACGGGCCTCGTACAAATCCGCGCCCTTGAAATTTGCGCCATGCAGATGCGCACCTTCCAGGTCGGCACGCTCCATCAGGGCATCGCTGAAATCGACCCCGGTCAGGTTGGCCTGGGTGAAGCTCGTGCGGTTGGCGTTCACCCCGGACAGGTTGCCGCCCTGCAGATCGGCGCCGCTCATGACCGTGCCGCCGATCACCGCCCCGCTCAGGTCGACGCCGGCCAGGCGGGCCTTGGACAGATTGGCGCCGATCAGGAATGCGCCGCGCAGATCGGCGCGCGACAAGTCCGCCTGCCGCAGATCGGCGCCGAGCAGGTTCTGCCCCGCCAGATTGACGCCCACCAGGTCACATCCGACGCAGCTGTTGGTGGCAATCAGGCGGTTGCGGTTTTCCGCCTGGCTTGCGCCCGGCTGGGCATGGGCCGCGCCTACCGCAACCACGGCCATCAAACCAAGCGTTGCGCGGACCAGGATCGCCTGGGGCAGTAGAAAATCGGCTCGACTCATCGCATACGCTCCTCGGTTATCCCGTCTTCAAACCGCCGCCGTGCTGGGGTGGTCAGCACCGGAGAAACGATCGCAGGCGGATCCGTTTCGCCGGCAGCCGCCCGGCACCGCGGCCTCTCCGCGTCCGCTTATTTTTCGTCCAGCGAAAAACGGGTCTGCAGCGGCCGTTCGCCCTGCATGGTGACCGTCAGCACCATCTTCGTCCCTTTGCCGGGCTTGATACGCGCGTCCTTGGCGGCCAGTTCGTTGCTGGCGGCCGGCTTCAGATTCACCGAGACCGTGCCGTTTGCGTCGATCAGGCGCAACGTGGCCCTGGCCCCCGTGGTCGGCTGCGGCACATCGCCATGGTCGGTGACCCAGACGCGCGCTTCGCCGCCTTTTACCGCCAGTTCGAAGTGGTACATCTCCGCCATGCGCACCATGCCGCCGTGGGCGCCCTTGACCGTGGCCAGATAGTCGTTGCTGTGCGCCCACGCCAGGACCGGCAGGCTTAACAAAGCCATCAGGAATATGCCGGCCAGCCGGTGCGCCGCATATGCCAAATGACTCGGATTCAGAATGCTGATATTCATTTGCTTCTCCTTGCTGCATCGCTGATGCATCACAGTGAAAAACCGCCGGCAGCGGAGGCTGCCGGCGGAACAACCCGATTACACCGAGGTGCTGCGGGAAAACTTGAGGCCTTCCCAGCTCTCCGGAACCACGACGTGATCGTGCATGCCGCCAGGAGCAGGCAGACGCGCCTCGATCTTGTCGGTTGCGACGTTGATCACCACCAGGCCGGACTGACCTGCCTGGTGTCCGCTGTACACGGTGGTCATGTACTTGCCGTCGACGGTGCAGTCGCAGGTGTGGGGGTCCGGACCGGTATCCCACTTGGCGACCACCTGCCAGGTCTTGCAATCGACCTTGCAGATGTAGCCGTTGTTGGGCTTGCGCGCCCACATGGTGAAGTAGGCGAAGCGCGAATCCGGCACGTTGCCCATGTGCAGCGGCAGGTACTTGGTGCCGAAGCCCTCGACGAAGGCCTCCTTCTTCCACTTGTTGGGGTTTTCGTCGGTCGAGCGGTACACCGCGATGTTGTTCTGCAGCACGTTGTTGCAGGCCACGAAGAATTCCCCGCTCGTCACGAAGCCCGCTTCGTGCAGAGGCGTCAGCACGGAAGGCACCGCGAAGGTCCAGGTAAAGCCGGTCTGCTTCGCCAGCGGGAAGGTATCCGGCGCCCCCTTGGCGGTCGACAGCAATGCCACGACTTCCCAGGTGCGGGTGTCGACGATGGCGCAGCAGCCGAGGCGGCGGATCAGGATGGCGCCGAACGGCAGCGTCGGGTGCCAGGTGAAGGCATCGACGAACACCGCGGTGGGGTCGGCCGGCATCAGTTCTTCGCCCAGCATCGCCTCGTGGCTCGTCTTCATGCCCTTGCGGCCGACGAAGTCGAACTTGCCGGTGGTGGCGTCGGGGAAGATGTGGCTGACGTTGAGCTGGCGCGCGACCGGATCGTAGTCGCAGCGGAAGGCCTTGACGATCTTCGGGTTGTCGCCCAGGTCCGTAATCAGCACCATGTCCTTCTGGCCGTCCGCATACGCCACGTACTTGTTGGCGTTTTCGCCCACGCCGATGGAGACGTGCACGCCCAACGCCATGCCGGTGGTGTCGCCGACGTCGTTGACCACGGTGATGGAGTTCTGCTTGCCGCTGCCGTCGTAGCGCATCTTGAACATCTTGAAGTCGCCGCGGTTGCGCCACTCGGGGGAGTTCTCGTTGACGTAGGGCGACGCCGGCGGCTGCATGGTCTGGTAGAAGTCGAAGCCCTTGTAGGGGTCGGCAGACGGCATGGCGGCGATGTGGTGGGGGATCGGCATGTCGATGCCGTGCAGGCCGTAGGAATACCAGGCCAGGGTCTCGGGCACGGACAAGTCCATCGCCTGCACGTAGCCGCCGTACTTGCTCGGCAGCAGCACCACGTTGCCCTTGAATTTGCCGAACAGCTCAGCCTGGGCTTCGCCAACGGGGTTGTGCACGGCCGCGAACGCGCTGCCGGAGTTAAGCATGGTGGCGGAACCGGCAACGCCGGCCGCGACTGCGCCCTTCATGAACTGCCTTCTGTTGATACTCATTGCATTCTCCTTAAGTTTTCGACCTGAAGCCAGCGGCTCAGATGTCGCCCTTTTTCCACTTTTGCGGGCCCACGAACACCTTCTGGACCACACCCTTTTCGTCCAGCAGGAACGAGGTCGGCAGGCCGCGGATGCCCAGGCGGGTCGACACGCCGTCCGCGCTCAGCGCATCGTTCGGCGCGACATAAATCTTGGTGGTCTTCAGACCCTTTTCCTTCTTGATGAAGTGCATGGTCTTCACCGAGTTGGGAATGACTGCTTTCGGTCCGCCCATCAGCGCAGCGCCCACGGTGTCCGCGTTCACCATCACCAGATTGATGCCCTTGGCATTCTTCTGCGTGAAGTCCTCGATCGCCGCCAGCTCGTTCACCGAGACCGGCACGGCCGAGATAAAGAACACCACCAGGGAACGCCTGCCCTGCACCACGCTGCCCAGGTCGACCTTCTGGCCGTCCATGTCGTAGGTGTCAAAGTCGGTGGGCAGCTTCTTGCCAACCGCCACCGGATCGATGTACACCTGTCCGCCCACTTGCTCCGCGGTGGGGAAGGTACCGTCTTTGCTGTCCGCCAGTGCCGACCCCATGGGCAGAGCCAGCAGACCCGTCAGTGATACAAAAGCGCATGCGGCCTTGATCCGCCCGCTCGACCTGTCATGTCTTGCTTGCAGTTTCATGTTTCTCCTCCTACTAAAGGCTAACTCCACCCGACTTGCGTCGCCCGGATTGGCGAATACAGCCCCCACAATCGGGTCGAGGTGCGGCAACTTGTCGCGCCGCTATATAAGCATCTACCGTGCCAAATAAATTACCTAAAAAAAACAACACACTATTGTCTTGTTAGGTTTTATATTTGTTCCCTGATGTTCCACGATGAAACGTTCCATTCCGCCGCTTGCTCATGGCGTCAGCCAGGCCAAACGCTGCCGCAGCACGGATGAGCCCCCATGAAACAAGTCCTGGAGATGGCGGGCAGAAAAAAAAGAACCGGCAGGCGCCGGTTCAAGAGGAGGAGGGGACGATCTGGATCGAGCCAGCTCCCGTTTTCACCCGGAACCGGCCCGACGTTACCCAGGAACGCCATTTGCCTCTTATTAAGCACGAACGATGCCAGATAATAATTCCCATATCTAACAACAAGATACGAAAACAATGCGGGGTAGGGTGTTGCAGATAAATTCCAAATCGAAACGTAGTGTTTCTTTTTTTGAACACGGCGGGCGTCCGCATACCGGCAGCGGGCCGGCGGGGATGCGCATGAACATGCGAAAGGAAATGGGCGGCAGCTGGCACGCGCGCCCGACCTTGCCGGAACCGCCGGCAAGCCGCTATTTATTGCCCTTGGGGCTGTGCCGGATCGGTCACGAAGCCAATGCGCACCAGTCCGGCCTTGGCCGCCGCCGACATCACCTGGGCCACCGTTTCGTAGTGCGCAAGACGATCGGCGCGGATGTGCAGTTCGGGCTGCGGCTGTTTTTTCGCTGCCACGGCAAAGCGCGCTGCCAGTTCCGGCCGGGCGACCGGCGCGCCGTTCCAGAACAGGGCGCCGTTCTCACGGATGCCGAATTCGATATGCTCGGGCCGGGTGATGTTGGGCGTGCTGCTGGCCTTGGGCAGATCGATCTTGACGGAATGGGTGAGCAGCGGCGTGGTGATGATGAAGATCACCAGCAGCACCAGCATCACGTCCACCAGCGGCACGACGTTGATTTCCGCCATCGGGCCCTGATGGCGGCGCGGATCGAGACTTCCCATGGCCATGTCGTTACCCTTTCGCAGCGATGCGCGGTTCCGGTTTCGCCGCGGGACGCAGCGGGCGCCCCTCGCCGGCCGAACTGTTGGCCTTCTCGCCTACCGTGATCACCGTATACAGATCGTGCGCAAAGGCATCGAGCTTGGCCAGCCAGACCCGGTTGCGGCGATTGAACGCGTTGTAGGCGAGCACGGCGGGAATGGCCACGGCCAGACCGACCGCGGTCATGATCAGCGCCTCGCCCACCGGGCCCGACACTTTGTCCAGCGTGCCCTGGCCCGACAGGCCGATATTGACCAGCGCGTGATAAATCCCCCACACGGTGCCGAACAGGCCGATGTAGGGGGCGGCGGAACCGGCCGACGCCATCACCGTGAGGCCGCGCTCCACGCGCATCGCTTCCTGGTCAATGCCGTTGCGCAGCAGACGGGTGAGGAATTCGCCCAGGCCGCCGGCTGCGGCCAGCTTCTGCATGCCGTGCTGGTGGTTGTCGTGGGCGGCTTCGAGCGCCTCGTGCGCCAGCTCGGCAAACGCGTTGTCCACCGGCTGCCGGCGCAGCGCGGCACTCAGATCCTGTAGCGAATCGGCTGCCCAGAACTGCTTGAGAAACGCTTCGGCGCGGCGCCCCGCCAGATAATTCGCCAGCGCCTTGGTCACGATCAGATACCAGCTTGCCACCGACAGCGTGAGCAGCAGCAGCAGCACGATGCGCCCGAGCGCATCGGTCTGTGCGAGAAAATGGGCGAAGCCCAGGCTGTTTTCCATGATCAACGTCCTTCCAGAGTGAAATTGAATGGCTGTGTCGCCACCGAGCGGACGGCCTGGCCGTCGCGTTGCGCAGGGTTGCAGCGCCAGCTCCTGACTGCCGCGAGCGCGGCGGCGTCGAGGCGGGTGGAGCCGCTGCTGCTCGCCACCTGCGCCGTGCTCACGCGCCCGGTTTCGTCCAGTTCGACCCGCAGCACGACCTTGCCGGTTTCGCCGAGCCGGCGCGACATCGGC
>DAOMWT010000028.1:0-24830 GCA_035436705.1 Thiobacillus sp.
ACGCGGTTGGGCGCGCCGTGCGCCCGCTGCGGCGGCGCGCGCTTAGCGCGCACTGCCGGTCGCCCCCACCACCACGGTCACTAGCCTGTCGGGGTCGATGCGGCGGGCAAACGCCTGCTTCACCGCCGCCACGTCGACTGCGTCGACTTTGGCGACCCAGGTATCCAGATAATCCAGCGGCAGCCGGTAAAAGCCGATCACCGCCAGGTAATCGAGGATTTTCTTGTTGCTGTCGATGCGCAACGGGAATCCGCCGGTGAGGTTGGATTTGGCCTGATCGAGTTCAGCCTCGCTGGGGCCGTCGGCGATGAACTGCCGCAGCGTCGCCTGCGCCACCTTGAGCGCGTCGCCGGTTTGCTCCAGCTTGGTCTGCAGGCCGAGCTGGAACGGCCCGGCCTCGACCATCGGCATGAAATAACTGTAGGCGCTGTAGGCGTAGCCGCGCTTGTCGCGCACCTCGCGCATCAGCCGCGAATCGAAGCCGCCGCCGCCCAGCACATAGTTGCCGACGAACAGCGGAAAGAAATCGGGATCGTTGCGTGCCATGCCCACCGCCCCCACCAGCACATGGCTTTGCGTGGAGGGGTGGGCAATGCGCACGTCGGATGAGGCTGCAGGTGCGGGGCTGGGCAGCGGCGGCACCGCCGCGGCCTTGGACAAGCCGGCCGCCAGGCGTGCGGCGATCGCCTCGGCCTCGGCGCGGGGAATGTCGCCGACCAGCGAAATCACGGCGTTGGGCGCGCTGTAATGCGCGCGATAAAACGCCTGCAGATCGCCCCGCGTCAGCCGCGCAATCGCGGCGGGGTCGCCCGCTTCGTCGTGCGCGTAAGGGTGCGTGCCGTAGAGCGCCCGATAAAACGCCTTGCCGGCGACCGTGCCGGGATCGGCCTCGGCTTCGCGGATGGCGGCAATCAGGCGCTGTTTCTCGCGCTTGATCACCGCCTGCGGAAAATCGGGCCGTTGCAGCACGCGCGCCAGCATCTCGAGCGCTGCCGCCTTTTCGCTGGCGGACGACAGGGTGCGCAGCGTGACGCCGGCACGGTCGCGGTCGAAATTCCCCGACAGCACGGCCCCGACATCGGCCAGGCGATGGGCGATGGCGGTATCGGAAAGGCCGCCCGCGCCCTGATCGAGCAGTCCGTGCGTCAGATGGGCGAGCCCCGCCTTGCCGGCGGGATCGCGCGCGCTGCCGGCGGGGAAATCCACCGAGATATCGAGCATCGGCAACTCGCGGCTTTCGACGAACACCACCCGCGCGCCCTGCGGCGTTTGCCAGTGCTGGATGGCCAGCGCGGCCTGCGCCGACAGCGGCAGACTGAGCAACAGGACAAAAAAGAAGCGTTGCATTGACATGGCTTTAATTGACATGGCGCACTCCCGGCACGGCGGCGCGCTGCGCCTTGGCCTGGAGGGGCTGCGGGTCGAGCTCGGCCACGCTCAGCCGGTCGTCCTGCAGCCATTGCCGGGCGGCGGCCTGCACTTCCTGGGCGGTCACCGCACGCAACTTGTCGGCCCGGCGCGCCAGCGCCTCGGGCGGCAGGCCGGCGGTCACGTACTCGCCCAGCTGCATGGCCTGATAAAACAGCGAATCGCGCTGATAGACGTCGGCCGCGATGACCTGCGCCTTGACCCGCGCGAGCTCCGCCTGGTCGATGCCGTCGCGCTGGATGCGCCGCACCTCCTCGCGGATGGCTTTTTCCAGCGTCGCCGCCGATGTGCCCGGCGCCGGTGTCGCGTCGACCATGAACATGCCCGGTCCGCGTGCCACGGCGTCGTAACCCGCGCTCGCGTTCACCGCGATCTGCCGGGTCTTGACCAGCGATTTTTGCAGCCGCGCCGAATCGTTGCCGGAGAGCACGCCGGCGAGAACCTGCAGCGCATACGGCGCGGTATCCTGCTCCCAATCCTTGAGCGTGGGCGCATGCCAGGCCATCAGCAGATAGGGCAGCTGCGCCGGCGCCTTGACCACGATGCGCTTCTCGCCAAGCTGCGCAGGCTCGTCCTGCGGCTTGCGCGGCGGCAGTGCGCGCGCCGGCAGCGCACCGAAATGGCGTTTGGCCAGTTCGATCACCTCGCCGGCCTTGACGTCGCCCGCCACCACCAGCGTCGCGTTGTTGGGCGCATACCAGCGCGCATACCAGTCGCGCGCGTCCTGCCCGGTCATGTTCGAGAGATCGTCCATCCAGCCGATGATGGGGCGGCGGTAGGGATGCGCTTGGTAGGCCGTCGCCATCAGGCGCTCGTACACCACCGATTGCGGCTGGTCGTCGGTGCGCAGCCGGCGCTCTTCCATCACCACCTGGATTTCCTTGGCGAACAGCGCGTCGCTGATGACGAGGTTGGCCATGCGGTCGGCCTCCAGCTGCATCGACAGCGCCAGCCGGTCTTTCTGCATCTGCTGGAAATACGCCGTGTGATCGCGGCTGGTAAAGGCGTTTTCGCGGCCGCCGGCGGCGGCGATGCGCTTGGAGAACTCGCCTGGCGGCACCGTCTGCGTGCCCTTGAACATCATGTGCTCGAGCACGTGCGCCACGCCGGTGCTGCCGTTGAATTCATCCATCGATCCCGCGCGGTACCACACCTGCGACACCATCACCGGCGCGCGGTGGTCTTCCTGCACGATCACCCGCAACCCGTTGTCCAGCGTGACATCCGTCACCGCCGCCTGTGCGCTGCCCACCAGCAGCGCCAGCAACATTCCCCGCATGCCGACCATGTCGTTCACCTCTGATTGAATGCATCCCAAGGATGCCGATCCACTGCTGGCCGAAGCCCGTGTGGAGTCGACTGCCTGAATGATAAGATACCGCGTCCGTCAAACAGCTGTGCTGACCGCCTTTATCCGTGTTTAGTTTCTTCAAGTCCAAACCGCCCGCCGCCGAACCGGCCGTCCCTGACGCGCCGAGCGAAGCCGTCGCCCCGCAGCCGGTCGAGTCGCGCCTGGGCTGGGCGCAACGGCTGAAGCAGGGACTCGCCAAAACCCGCGGCCGGCTGGGCGGCCAGCTTTCCAGCCTGTTCGGTGTCGGGCGCAAGATCGACGCCGAACTGTTCGAGGAACTCGAAACCATCCTCATCACCGCCGATGTCGGCGTCGATGCCACCCACGCCCTGCTCGACACCCTGCAGAAGAAGGTACGGCGCGAGGGGCTGACCGAGGCCTCCGATCTGCAGGCCGCGCTGAAGCAGGCGCTGGTCGACCTGCTGACCCCGCTGCAGGCGCCGCTCGACGTCACCCCGCACAAGCCCTTCATCCTCATGCTGGCCGGCGTCAACGGCGCCGGCAAGACCACCACCATCGGCAAGCTCGCCAAGCTGTACCAGGCGCAGGGCCTGTCGGTGCTGCTGGCGGCGGGCGATACCTTCCGCGCCGCCGCGCGCGAGCAGCTGCAGGTCTGGGGCGAGCGCAACAACGTCACCGTGGTGAGCCAGGAAAAGGGCGATTCCGCGGCGGTGATTTTCGACGCCATCCAGGCCGCGCGGGCGCGCAGCATCGACGTGGTGCTGGCCGACACCGCCGGCCGCCTGCCGACCCAGCTGCACCTGATGGAGGAGATCAGGAAGGTCAAGCGGGTGATCGAAAAAGCCGCGCCCGGCGCGCCGCACGAAGTGCTGCTGGTGCTCGACGCCAACACCGGGCAGAACGCGGTGGCGCAGGTCAAGGCATTCGACGATGCGCTCGGCGTCACCGGCCTCGTGCTCACCAAGCTCGACGGCACCGCCAAGGGCGGCGCCATCGCCGCCATCGCCCAGGCTCGGTCAGGCCCGGCACAGCCGATCCCGGTGCGCTACATCGGCGTAGGCGAAAGCGTCGACGACCTGCGGCCGTTCGACGCGCGCGAGTTCGTCGAGGCGGTGTTCGCCGCATGATCAGCTTCAGCCAGGTCACCAAACGCTACCCCGGCGGGCATGAGGCCCTGTCCAGCGTCGAGCTCACCATCGAGCAGGGCGAACTGGTTTTCCTGACCGGGCATTCCGGCGCTGGCAAGAGCACCCTGCTGAAGCTCATCGCCGCCATCGAGCGCCCCACCAGCGGGGTGGTGTCGGTCAACGGCCAGAACATCAACCGCCTGTCGCGGCGTGCCGTGCCGTATCTGCGCCGCAACATCGGCCTGGTGTTCCAGGATCACAAGCTGCTGTTCGACCGCAACGTGATCGACAACGTGGTGCTGCCGCTCGACATCGCCGGTTTCGACCGCCGCGAGTCGCTCAAGCGCGCGCGCGCGGTGATCGACAAGGTCGGCCTGTTGAATCGCGAGAAGGCCAACCCGATCAGCCTTTCGGGCGGCGAACAGCAGCGCCTGTGCATCGCCCGCGCGCTGGTAAGCCGCCCCGCCCTGCTGCTGGCCGACGAGCCCACCGGCAACCTCGATGCCGGCTATGCCGCCGACATCATGGCGATGTTCCGCGACTTCCATCAGGTCGGCACCACGCTGGTGATCGCCACCCATGACGAGCGCGCCATCTCAGCGCTGGGCGGCCGCACGCTGCATCTGGATCACGGCAAGGTCGCGGAGGTGACAGCATGATCGGCTGGCTGCGCCATCAGAAACATGCGCTCGCTGCCGCGCTGGTCCGCCTGCTCGGGCAACCGGTCAGCACGCTCCTGACCGCGTTGGCGATGGGTGTGGCGATCAGCCTGCCCAGCGGGCTGTATCTGGCGCTCGGCAATCTTGGCCGGCTGGCGGGCGACCTGCCGGCGCAGCCGGAAATCAGCGTGTTCCTCGACGCCGATGCGTCGGCCGCGCACAAGCAGGCCATCGCCGGGCGGCTGCAGCAGCCCGATATCGCGCAGGCCCGTTATGTGCCCAAAGAGGACGCGCTTACCGCGCTCAGTGCGGCACAGGATCTAGCCGACATCACCGCCGGCCTGGCGCAGAACCCGCTACCGGACGCCTGGGTGGTGCATGCCCGGGCAAGCTCACGCGAGGAACTGGCACGGGTCGCGGCCGATCTGGCCAGGCTTCCGGGCGTGGCTGAAACCCACCTCGACAGCCAGTGGGCCGAGCGCCTGCAGGCCGCGCTCGCCATCGGACGCAGCGTCGTATGGCTGCTGGCCGGGCTATTTGCCATCGCGCTCATCGCCATCTCGGGCAACGCCATCCGCGCGCTGGTTCTGGCCCGCCGCGACGAAATCCAGGTCAGCCGCCTGATCGGCGCCACCGACCGCCACATTCGCCGTCCCTTCCTCTACCTCGGGGCGCTGCAAGGCCTGCTGGGGGGACTGGCAGCGAGCGGCGTGCTGGCGCTGGCGGGTTGGGTGCTGCGCGCGCCCGTCGAGCAGCTGGCAGGCTTGTACGGTTCGACTTTTCATCTGCTGCCGCCGACAGCGGCCGAAATGGCCGTTGTACTGGGACTGACCACCCTGTCTGGCTGGCTTGGCGCCTGGCTCACGGTGACGCGCACGCTCCGCCAGGTCATGGCGGCACGTTGATTCATTGCCACTTGCGGAACCCTCCGCCCCCTTAGCACTCTTATGCCGTGAGTGCTAGAATCATTCGCAAGGGAGTATTCGCAACCATGAGCCAAACCATCGCTTTACCCATACCTGCAGCCTACAGCCTGGATAGTTACATCCAGACGGTCAACCGCTATCCCATGCTCAGTCTGGAGGACGAGCAGCGCCTGGCGCGTGCCTGGCACGACAAGCAGGACGTCGAGGCAGCGCGCCAGCTGGTGGTCTCCCACCTGCGCGTGGTGGTCAGCGTGGCGCGGCATTATCTGGGCTACGGCCTGCCGCATGCCGACCTCATCCAGGAAGGCAATGTCGGCCTGATGAAGGCAGTGAAGCGCTTTGATCCCGATCGCGGCGTGCGCCTGGTATCGTTTGCGTTGCACTGGATCCGCGCTGAAATCCACGAATACGTGCTGAAAAACTGGCGTCTGGTCAAGGTGGCGACTACCAAGCCGCAGCGCAAACTGTTTTTCAACCTGCGCAGCCTGAAACAGTCGCTTAAAGCCCTGACGGTGCAGGAAGCCGACGCCATGGCGCGCGAACTCAACGTCAGCCGCAAGGATGTGCTGGAGATGGAAACCCGCCTGTCGGGACACGATGTGTCGATCGACCCGATGGTGGACGATGGCGAAGAGGGCTACAACCCGCTGGCGCATCTGGCGAGTCCGGACGAAAACCCGGCGCAGCTGCTGGAGCGCGAGCAAACCGAACGCCTTCGCCATAGCGGTCTGGCCACCGCGCTGGAGAACCTGGATGAACGCAGCCGCCGCATTATCGAAGCACGCTGGCTGACTGAGGGCGCAACTGCGACTCTGCACGAACTCGCCGCCGAATATGGCGTGTCGGCCGAGCGCATACGTCAGATCGAGGCACGCGCACTGCAAAAAATGCGCGTCGCGATCCCCTCCTGATCCGATTTCCCGACGCCCTGCGGTTTCGATCATCCAGGCTCCCACGCCAGAATATTCGCGGTGCGCGCGTTTATCCCTCGAAACAGAGCCGGGCTAGCGGATATACGGCGTTGGGTCTGCGCTTGCCTCGGCTGCGCTGTCAGCCTGCCCGCAGCAGGCAGCTCGATGGCCGCCGACCCTACCGAATTTACCGCCATGGCGTGGTGGCCGCGTCCCGCACTGTTGGCGGCGTCTCTGGACACACCCGCCAGCAGTCCTGACCCTGCAGCACAGCAAGACGCAGCAGTCCAGCCCTACGGATACCGCTGGCAGGGGCGGCTGGACACCCGGCCGGACTGGCGAGGCGTCAGTCGCGATACCGCCTATTTCCTCGGTTACCAATTTGCCGGCGTAGCCGTGCTGTACCTGGCCCCGGAAAGCATTTCGGGCTGGGATCGCGAAGCGAAGCAGGACTACAGTTTCAGCAAGTGGCGCAACAATGTCAGCGAGCCGGTGTGGGACACCGACCGCTGGTGGATCAATTACGTCCTGCACCCCTACTGGGGCGGCGCTTATTACATACGGGCGCGGGAACGCGGTCTGGAGCGGACCCAGGCTTTCCTGTATTCCGCGCTGCTATCGACAATCTGGGAGTATGGGGCCGAAGCGCTGGCCGAACCCGTATCCATCCAGGATCTGGTGGTGACGCCCGTGGTCGGCGCGCTCGTCGGCGAGTACATTTTTTCGCCGCTGCGCGAGCGTATCCGCGCCAAACCCGGGAAACTCGACTGGGCGGACAAGGCCACCTTGTTCATCACCGATCCGCTGGGTGTGCTGAGTGCGGAAACCGACCGTTTACTGGGAGTGAAAACGACATTGCGCCTGCAGCCCATCGGCCAGCGCATGCCCGCACTGGCCGCAGGCGTCGGCGACGCACCCTTGGGTACGCGAGCCTATTCACGCAGTACTGCGCCGGCATGGGGCCTGCAATTTAGCGCCGACTGGTAGCGCCCGCATTCCCTGCGGCGGACTGGGAGGCTGCGGGTTGCGGGTTGCGGCTGGACCGGAGCCCCTGCGGAAACCCGCATCGCCCCCCGCCAAACAAAAAGCCCCGCAACAGCGGGGCTTTTTGTTTTGCGGATCAATTCAGAACAAGGAACCGATCACCACGGAAAGAATGCTGACCCATGACCAAACGATCAGTGCCACCACCACCACCATGGGGAAACCCTGGAAAGTCAGAAGCTGTTTCATTATGCATACTCCATTCAAAGTTGATCGATTTTAATTTACTTGTGCGCGTTTGGGTACTTGTGCCCGTTTTGACCGTCATCCTTGCCGCTCAAGCGGCGGGTCGGCAGCAAAGGGTCGTCGTCGTCCATCAGGATGCGCTCGGCCGGCCCTTCGAGGTCGTCGAACTGGCCGCTTTTGATCGACCAGAACACCCCCACGATGATCAGCAGCACGAATACCCCCGACAGCAGAAACAGAAAACCCAGGATGCCGCTCATGGCACGACCAGCTCCTGGGTGCCGTGGTAATGCACGTCGCCATCCCGCAACAACCGTAGCTCAACCAGCCAGCGGCCCGCAGCAGGCACGTTCAGCGCCCCGACATACAGGCCCGTCTCAACGGCGCTCAAAGGCAGGGTCAGCGCAGGCGCTGCAGCGCCCGGCCGCGACAAGCGTAACTCGGCTTCCACGCGATCGACCGGCAGCCCGGTGCGGTCCCGCACCCGGACCTGTAGTGGACGCGTGTTGCCGGGGCTGTCCAGTCCGCTCATCTCGACCTGCCAGCCAAGCTGCGATTCGCGGTGCGCTTCGCTCAGCGTCGATGACACCGCTTTGGCCGCGCCCTGGCCATGCGGGACCACGCCGGAGAATCCGCTATAGACCGCATTGCCGTCGCTCCCCAGCCACCAGCGTGCCACGGGCTCGGGCAGGCCCTTGGTTGCGATGTAAAGCAGGGAGGCATTGATCAGCACCAGGCCGATGAAAAAAGCGATCAGCAATTTGGGTGCCCAGTGCATGCGTCCGGCGTCGCGCCGCCGGAACTGGGTCAGGGCGAACAGCACCAGCGCCGCGGCGAGGAAAACCGAGATGTGTATGGCCACCACATCCAGCCCCGGCCAGCGGCCCACGATAAGCGCGAAATACGTGACCAGCGGAATGATTCCTGCCAGCGCAGCGCGCAGCATCGGCGACAGGCCACGAACCATGCCCCCGGCGACGTACAGGGCGAACACCGCCGCCAAGCCGCCAAATAATGTGGTCATTGTATTCATGGACGCTTCCCAGGACTGTCAAAACGGACGGCTTCGCTGCGCGCTTCGGCGGCCTTACCCTGCGGCGTGATGATCAATTCGAAACGCTGGGTTCGTGCCGCCTGCGCAGGGGCCAGTCGCACGCTGGCCTGCACCAGTCCACTGTGGCCGGGTTTGACGGTGATTTCACGAAAATTACCGAGATCGAGTGCGTTCGCTGGAATGCCGCGTGCGCTGATCTGGTAGGTTTGCTCCTGCGCCGCCTTGTTGGTGATGCGTATCTGGTAGCGGTTGCGGATGTCACCGTTCGACAGCACCACGTAGAGCGGCTGGCGGATCTGATTGACGGTACGGTCGAAGCTGCCCCGCGTGCCGATGCTGTAGACGAGATAGGCGCTCATCAGGATCAGCGCCGCCCCGTAGCCTATGGTTTTCAGGCGCTTCCATTGCACCCTGGGCGCAGCCGGCGTTGCCGCGGCCAGGTTCTTTTCCGAATCGTAGCGGATGAGGCCGCGCGGGAAACTGAACGAATCCATGATGGTATTGCATGCGTCGATGCACAGACCGCACGAGATGCATTTGTATTGCAGGCCATCACGAATATCGATGCCGACCGGGCAGACCTGGACGCACAGACCGCAGTCGACACAGTCGCCCAGTCCCTTGTCGCGCCGTTCGGCCAGGGTGCGCTGGCCGGCGCGCGCGGCCGCGCGCCCATGCGCCGCTTCACCCCGTCTGGCGTCGTAATGAACGGCCAGCGTTTCCGGTTCGTACATCACGCTCTGAAAACGGCCATACGGGCAGACATAGGTACAGATCTGCTCGCGCATCAGGCCGGCGGCGGCGTATGTGGATAGCGCGAGGATGCTGACCGTGATGTAGGCGGCAGCGGCGGCCTGGCCAGTGAAGAAGGCCACCACCAGCTGCGGCGCATAGGAAAAATAGGCGACAAAGGTCAGGCCGGTCCAGAACGACACCAGCAGCCACAAGGCATGGGTGCTGCCGATCTTGAGTACTTTTTCGCGATTCCACGGCTGGCGATAGAGGCGCACCCGCGCTGGCCGCTCGCCCTGGATCGCATGCTCGATCCAGATGAAGAAATCGGTCCACAGGGTCTGGAAACAGAAGTAGCCGCAAAACGCGCGCCCGACCAGGCCGGTGACGAAAAACAGCAGGATGGCGGCGATGAACAGCAGCAGCGCCAGCCAGATGACATCCTGCGGATAAACCGTCAGTCCGAAGATCAGAAACCGGCGCCCGGGCAGATCGAACAACACCGCCTGCGCGGGCGCATCCAGGCGTGACCACGGCAGCCACGGCAACAGGAAATAGATCGCATAGGCGAGCACCAGCACTGACGTTTTGAAACGTCGGAAACGGCCCTTCACCGAGCGGGTGAATATGGGGATGCGCTTCTGATAGAGCCCGAGCTGGTCTTCTAAGCCTGTCTGCATGTGCGATAAGTGGATATGCGGGGATGTGCGGGAAACAAAAGCCCCCGTGAACGGGGGCTTTGCTCACTTCTTCAGTCGACGGCCTTACTGCCCGCCGCCCAGTTCATGAACATAGACTGTCAAAACCTTGATTTGTTCGGGCGAAAGGCGGCCGGCCCATGCGGGCATCACGCCTTTGTTCAGGCCGTTGGCGATAACGTTGCGAATGGCCGCAACCTTGCCCCCGGCGGCGTCGGTTTCCGGCACGTTGGCCCACAGCCAGATGTTGTCGCTCAGGTTGGGCGCACCGATATCCTTGCGGCCCTTGCCATCGCCGCCGTGGCAGTAAAAACAGGCGGCGGTCTCGCTGTGGAACAGCGCGTCGCCAGCGGCCGCCTTGGTGGCATCGTGCCCGATACCGGACAGTTTGGCGACATAGTTCGCCAGCTGGTCGATCTGCTCGCCGGCGAGCACTTCACTGAAGGCCGGCATGTAGCCACGGCGGCCACCCATCAGCGTTTCGTGAATCTTGTCGAACGAACCGCCGTACAGCCAGTCATCGTCGGTCAGGTTGGGAAAGAAAGCGACCACGCCCTGACCGCCGGCCTGGTGGCAGGGCGCACAGTTGTCGGCAAACAGCGCCTTGCCCGCGGACAGGATGAAGCCGTTCATTTCCGGATCCTTGGCGATCTGCTCGTAAGACATCGCCGACACCTTGTCGAAATAGGGCTTCTGCTCGGCCGCCGCCTGGTTCAGGTCTTTCAGCAGCAGTGCGCGGGTATTCCAGCTGTGCGTCCTGGTTTCGCCTGCACTGTTCACATAGGTGATTTTCGAGAGTCCGCCGATCCAGTCCTTGCCGATCGGCCATGACGGATAGATGGCCCAGTAGATGAGGGCGAAGATCACCGTGGCGTAGAAAGTGTAGACCCACCACACCGGCAGCGGGTTGTTGTATTCCTGCAGGTCGCCGTCCCAGGCGTGACCGGTGGTTTGCACAGTTTGAGATTGTAGTTTTTGCTCGCTCATTGCTTGTCCTTCGTGCCTTCCTGATCGTCCAGAAACGGGATGTCGCGGTACGACTCAAGTCGCTTGCTCCGCTTTTTGCTACCGTAGACGTAGGCCACGATGCCGATAAAGGTAACGAAAAAAATAATCAGGGCCAAAGGCTTGGTGTTTTCGGGCCTGGAAAACCACATCAGCCATTCCATCTGAAAATCCCCGGCCGCGTTCAATCAGCGGACATCGACGAATGCGTCGTCGCTGTACTTGCTGAAATCGACCATGGTACCCAGCACTTGCAGATAGGCCACCAGAGCGTCCATCTCGGAAACACCGGAACGATCGCCGTCGTAGTTGCCGAAGTTGGCCTGCTCGACCAGGTTTTTCTGCGCATCGGGAATATGCAACTGCCTGGCGACGGTTTCGCCGAACTTGGCCACGTTGGCGTCGTATTCGGCCTGTGACAGCGAATACGGCACGCCGACCTTGCGCAGCGCCCTCATGCGGGCCGCCGTGTCGGAAATATCCAGCTTGGTCGCCAGCAGCCAGGGGTAATTCGGCATCACCGACTCGGGCACCATCGAGCGCGGCGCGACCAGATGCTGCACGTGCCACTCGTTGGAATACTTGCCCCCCACCCGCGCCAGATCCGGACCGGTGCGCTTGGAGCCCCACTGGAAGGGATGGTCGTATTGCGATTCCGCCGCCAGCGAGTAATGGCCGTAACGCAGCTTTTCGTCGCGGAACGGACGAATCATCTGCGAATGGCACGTGTAGCAGCCCTCGCGCTGATAGATATCGCGGCCACGCTGTTCCAGCGGGGTGTAGGGGCGCACCCCCTCGACCTTCTCGATGGTCTTGTCGATGAAGAACAGCGGCGCGATTTCCACCAGGCCGCCGACACTGATTGCCAGCATGGTCAACACGGCCATCAGGCCGATGTTGGTTTCAATCCATTCGTGTTTGAAGTTGAAGTTCATGTTTTATCTTCCCTGATTCATGCATGCGCCATCTTGGCGGCCAGCTTGGCGTCCAGCGCGGCACTTTCGCGCTTGCCCTGGCGGATGGTCATGAACATGTTGAACGCCATCAGCACGGTACCGGTGAGGAAGAATATGCCGCCGATGGCGCGCATCGCGTAGAAGGGCATCATGGCCGCGACGGATTCGGCGAACGAATACTGCAGGTTGCCGAACTCGTCGAACGCACGCCACATCAGGCCCTGGGTGATACCGGAAATCCACATCGCGACGATGTACAGCACGATGCCGATGGTGGCCAGCCAGAAGTGCCACTCGACCAGCCGGCGGCTGTAGATCCTGGTATCCCACAGCTTGGGCATCATGTGATACAGCGAGCCGAAGGAAATCATCGCCACCCAGCCCAGCGCGCCGGAGTGCACGTGGCCCACGGTCCAGTCGGTATAGTGCGACAGCGCATTGACCTCTTTCAGCGACATCATCGGGCCTTCAAAGGTCGACATGCCGTAGAAAGACAGGGCGACGATCATGAAACGCATCACCGGGTCGGTACGCATTTTGTCCCAGGCACCGGACAGCGTCATGATGCCGTTGATCATGCCGCCCCACGAGGGCATCAAGAGCAGGATGGAGAAAGCGGCAGCCAGCGACGACGTCCAGTCAGGCAGCGCGGTCCAGTGCAGGTGGTGGCCGCCCACCCACATGTACATGAAGCTCAGCGCCCAGAAGTGGACGATCGACAGGCGGTAGGAATAAATCGGCCGGCCGGCCTGCTTGGGCACGAAGTAGTACATCATGCCGAGGAAGGCGGCGGTGAGGAAGAAACCCACGGCGTTGTGGCCGTACCACCACTGGGTCATTGCATCCTGGGTGCCGGAGAACAGGCTGTAGGACTTCATCGAAAACAGATCGATGGGCATGGCCAGGTTGTTGAAGGTATGCAGCAGCGCGGTCGCCAGAATGAAGGATAGGTAGAACCAGTTGGCGACATAGATATGCGGCTGCTTGCGGCGCATGATGGTGCCGACGAACACGGTCAGATAGGTGACCCACACGAGCTCGATCAGGATGTCGATCGGCCACTCCATCTCGGCGTACTCGCGCGACTGGGTGTAGCCCAGCACATAGCTGAAATCGGCCAGCACGATGGCCGCCATCCAGCCCCAGAAGGTGAAGCTGGCCATGCCGTCCGAAATCAACCGGGTCTGGCAGGTACGCTGGACGACATAATAGGAGGTGGCAAACAGTGCCGATCCGCCAAAGCCGAAAATCACCGATGTAGTGTGGACCGGACGGAAGCGCCCGAACGAGAAATACGGGCTATCGAAATTCAGGAATGGCCAGGCCAACTCGGAGGCGATATACACCCCCACCAGCATGCCGATCACTGCCCAGACCAACGACATGACGGCAAATTTCTTTACGATATCAAAGTTGTATTGCTCCGCACCGGAATATGTGGTTACCGCCATCGACCGCTCCTGTTGTATCCGAAATAGCGCGTACCGCCGCACCTAAAGCAGCATATGCTTATATTAAAAAACTGCAAGATTATATGACGCCGGGCCGGCGGCCGGCAAGCCGTGAAACCCTGTTCAGGGTGTCGCCAATAGGGTTTTCAAGTCTTGCGCGATCGCATCCGGGCTGCTTCCGTAAGGCATAAGCAGCCTCAAACGCCCGTTCGGATCATAGACATAGGTCCCGGCACTGTGGTCGATCAAATAGTCGTCCGCCGCTTTGACCGCGGTTTTTTGATAGACCACCTTGTATTCCTTCGCCAGCCGCCTAAGCGTGTCCGCGTCGGCGACCATTCCCAGGAAGCTCGGGTTGAAGGCCGGCACAAACTGCTTCAGCAGGTCCGGGGTATCGCGCTGCGGATCCACCGTCACGAAAATCACCTGCACCTGCCCAGCCTGCTGCCCCAGCAATTGCAATGCCGCCGCAAAATCCGACAGCGTAGTGGGGCAGACATCCGGGCAGTGAATATAGCCAAAGAAAACGGCGACGGCCTTGCCCTTGAAGTCTGCCAGCGTGCGCACTCTGCCATTATGGTCGGTCAGCCTGAAATCGCGTGCGAAGGCGGCGCCGGTAATATCGGTCGCCTGGAATACCGGGGGTTGCGGGGCGGGCTGACAGCCCGCCAATGCGAGCGCAGCCATGACGCCGGCTGCGGCGAGCCAGCGGGTCACGCCTTGATCTGCTCGAACAGCTGCCCCGGAACGTCGGCCAGACGGTATTTGCCGGATTCAACGGCCTTCGCCAGTTTTTCCAGTGTCGTCTCCTGCAGCAGGTCGATGATTTTTTTCTTTACCGGAACCCAGCGGAAATGCAGCGGACAGGCGGTTTCGTCGCTGCATTTCTTCAGCCCCAGCAGACAGCTCTGGGTAAACGCCGGCCCTTCGGTCAGCAGCAGGATCTGCATCAAGGTGATTTTGTCGCCGTTTTCGCGCAGGCAGAAACCGCCCAAACGGCCGCGGAAGGAAAACAGCAGGCTGCCCTTGGCCAGGCTCTGCAGAATTTTTGCCAGATAGGGTGCAGGTACGCCAAGTTCCGCGGCGATATCCTTGTTCAGCACCGGCGTGGCGCCTGGCTGGGTGGCCATGTAAATCAGCGCCTGCACGGCATATTGACTGGTTCGGGAGAGGATCATCTCGTGCCCCTGTAAGTGAATTGGCACAATATAAAACAATCCTGTCCTAATATCCAGATACAGGCTTAATTATTCCATATAAATCAAATGGGTATTTGAAAATAGTGGTCGGCCAGCATGATCGCGAATAACGCGCTCAGATACCAGATGGAATAACGGAAAGTTTCTTTCGCCAAGGCGTCACTGTATTGGCGGTAAAGCCGCCAACCGTACTGGATGAAGCGGCCTCCCAGCAACACCGCACCGAGCAGATAAATCCAGCCACCCATGCCGGTTCCGACCGGCAGCATGGTGACGGCAAACAGCAGCAGGGTGTAAAGCAGCACATGCAGGCGGGTATAGGCTTCGCCGTGCGTCACCGGCAGCATCGGCAGTCCGGCCTTGGCATATTCCTCGCGCCGGTAGAGCGCCAACGCCCAGAAATGCGGCGGTGTCCAGGCAAAAATGATCAGAAACAGCAGCAAGGCATCATGGTGGATTTCACCGGTAGCCGCCGCCCAACCAAGCACCGGCGGCATGGCGCCGGAAGCCCCGCCGATCACGATGTTCTGCGGTGTGGCCGGTTTCAGCACAACGGTATAAATGACCGCATAGCCGACAAAGGTGGCCAGCGTGAGCCACATGGTGAGCGGATTGACAAAAACGTTCAGCAGGTAGAGTCCGGCGCCTCCCACCACACCGGCAAACACCAGTGTCTGCGTGCGGGTGAGCTCGCCGCGGGGCAGCGGGCGGGCGCGCGTGCGCGCCATGACGGCGTCGATTTTCTGCTCGATCAGGCAATTGAACGCCGCCGCCGCGCCTGCCACCAGCGCGATTCCCAGCGTTCCCGCCCACAGCGTATGCCAGCCCGGCCAGCCCGGCACGGCGAGAAACATGCCGATCACCGCCGTGAACACGATCAGGCTGACCACCCTCAGCTTGCATAGCGCCAGAAACTGCTGGCAGCGGCAGGCCGTGCCCTGGATCGTCAAGGATTCCATACTCATCTCCTGTGCACCCGATAGTTCAGCGCCACCAGGCTGACCAGCAACAACGCTGCACCGGCATTATGGGAAACCGCTATCGCCAGCGGCAGACCGAGCAAGACATTGGCGATGCCCAGCGCAACCTGCAGCGCCAGCAGCCCCGCCACGGCCATCCCCATGCCGGCGTAACCCGGAGTGCGCAGCAGGCGCAGCACCAGCCAGCCCAAATACACTACCACGATCAAGGCCATGGTCCGGTGCGTCCAATGGATGGCCGTCAGCGCCGTCAGCGGCAACAGTTCACCGGAAGCGGTTTCACCCAGTTCACGGTGCAGCGTGAACGCATGCTCGAAATCCATCTGCGGCATCCACATTCCCTGGCACAGTGGATAATCGGTGCACGCCAGCGCTGCATAGTTGGTGCTCACCCAGCCGCCCAGCGCAATCTGTATTACCACCAGGGCCAGTCCGAACGCTGCGCTGGTGCGCAAATGGTCGACCCGTGCAAAATAGGCATGACTGAAGCGGCCGCGTTCGCGCAGCCACAGCCACACCAGCAGCGAAAGCGTGGCTATGCCCCCCAGCAGATGCGCGCTGACGATCAGCGGCTTGAGCAACAGGGTGACCGTCCACATCCCCAGCAAAGCCTGAAATACGATCAGAGCCAGCAATGCCGCAGGCAGGGCGGGGCTGCCGTTCGTCTCGCGCCGCCCGCGCCAGGCCAACACGGCAATGGCCAGTACCAGCAGCCCCAGCGTGCCGGCAAAGTAGCGATGCGCCATTTCCTTCCACGCCTTGGCATGCGAGACCGGGCCATCAGGGCGCACGGCGAGTTCGGCGTTGATCGCATCAACCGCATGATGCGGCGTCAGCTTGCCATAGCAGCCGGGCCAGTCGGGGCAGCCCAGGCCGGCATCGGAAAGGCGCACGTAAGCCCCCAGGCTCACGACCCCGAACGCGAGGATCAGCGCGGCCAGGATGAAATTGCGGTATATCGCCATGGTCTGTTGCCGAATCAGCCTATCTGTGAAGCCTTGAGCAGGAGCTTGAGGTCTTTCATCATGCGCTTGGCATCGACCCGGGCAGGAAAGCGCAACATCAGGTTGCCCAGCGGGTCGACCAGATAGATATGCTCAGTCCGATCCCGCACGGCAGGAAACTGGGCAACAAAGGCCACGTTTCCCGGCCGCCACACATGCAAACCGGGATGTTCCTGCAGCAGCGCCGCCTCGGGTGCTCCGGTGCCGGTCAGCACCCACAGCCGTTCCACGCGGGTCTGCTCCTTGCCCTGCGCGATCCGCGTCTGCCGCATGAGATACAACTGCGCTGCACACGCGGCGTCGCAGTTCGACGCGCCCACATGCACCATCACCCATTTGCCGCGCAGGGTGCCCAGATTGAATGGCCTGCCATCGAGTGCCGTCCCCGCCGTCTGCTGCAGGGGCGTGACTTCAAGCAGATCCCCGTAATTGGTGTGGCCCGCTGGACGCCAGCCAAAGTATGCCAGATAGGCGACGGCCACCGGCATCGCGAATACGCCGATCAACAACAGGAATTTACTGCGCTGGGTCAATTGCATGGGCTGGTTAACTTGTCTTTCGGGACGTGGAATTCACGTCGCCGGCATGCTGACGTTTCACATTCATCACCAGCCACAAAACCGCCAGCGTCGTTGCCAGACTGTACCACTGGAAGGCATAGCCGACATGCATGCCGACCCCGGTATCGGGGCGCGGCCAGCTGCGCTGCAAGCCGTCATGCTGCACACTGGTCTGCAACAGCAGGACCGGTTGCAGCGTCAGCCCGGTGACGCGTGCATAGCGCGCAAAGTCGAGGTTCTGCCAGACCCGCCCCTGTGGCGCGGCATGCGCCAGTTCGACATAGCGAGTATGCGGGTCGACCGCCATGCCTTCCAGCTTTACCCGACCCGCGGGCACCGGTGGTGACGGAATCTGCTTACGGGTGCGCCCCGCCGCCGCCCAGCCGCGATTGACCAGAATGGCGGTTGCGCTGCCGTCGATTCTGAGCGGCGTCAGCACGTGGTAACCCGCGACGCCGTTCGTTACCCGGTTGTCAAGCAGGATGGTGTACGCATCGTCGAATATGCCCTGTACTTCCAGCTTGCGGTACAGCGCGCTGTCGCGGTCGAGCAGCGCGCCGCCAACGTGGATGGGGGGGTCGCGCAGCGCCGCGTCGTAACGCGCCTGCAGGAGGCGTTTGGTTTCGGCACGCCCGCTTTGCCAGTTGCCAAGCGCCAGCGTCAATGCAAGGAAAAACAGCGTGGCCAGCGTGGGCCACAAAGTCGGGGCAAACTGCCACGATCCGATACGCAGTTTCAGCAAGTGCATGGACGGAGCAATGCAGTTAGACTGGGATTTTGCCGAGCCGCCTTTTTCATGCGCATCATTGCCCTGCTTTTCATTGTCTTCATCCTGGCCAGCCTTGCCAGCGCGCTCTACTACCTCGTCAAGGACAAGGGGCAGTCCGACCGCACCGTCAAAATGCTCACCGTGCGCGTTGCACTCTCGCTCATCCTGTTTCTCTTGCTGATGGGCGGATATTACTTCGGCGTCATCCCGCAAAACGGGCTGCGCTGATCCGATGCCTCAATAAAAAGCCGCATGTCAGGCGGCTTTTTATTCGATTCGAACGCCGCGACCAGGGCGGCTTGCTGGTTTGCTTCCCGGACGATTCAGATCATCCAGTAAACCAGGATGAACAGCAGCACCCACACCACATCGACAAAGTGCCAGTACCACGATACCGCCTCGAACGCGAAGTGGTGGCCCGGCGTGAAATGGCCGGCGATTGAACGCAGCAGCATGACAAGCAGCATCGTCGTTCCCACCAGAACGTGAAAGCCATGGAAGCCGGTCAGCATGAAGAAGGTGGCACCGTAGACGCCAGCGCCGAGGGTCAACCCCAATTCGGTGTAGGCATGGTGATATTCGTAGACCTGCAAGCCCAGGAAGGTTGCCCCCAGAGCCACCGTCATCGCCAGGCCTGAAATCAGCTGCGTGCGATTATTTTTTTTCAGCCCCCAGTGGGCCCAGGTCACGGTCACGCCGGAACTCAGCAGTAACAGGGTATTGATGGCCGGAATCCCCCAGGCACCCATCGGGGTGAACCTGAACCCGTCCGCCGTCAGCCCCGGCCCTGCGGTAGGCCACGCGGACTGGAATGCCGGCCACAATTGCTGCATGGTGTCACCTTCGCCGAGCCAGGGTACCGACAGCACGCGGGCGTAGAACAATGCGCCAAAAAAAGCAGCGAAGAACATCACCTCGGAAAAAATGAACCAGCTCATCGACCAGCGGTACGAGGAGTCGACCTGCTTGTTATAACGGCCTGCCTCGCTGTCGCGTATGACTTCGCCGAACCAGCCGAACATCATGAACAGCAGGATCGCCGTACCGGCCAGCAGCACCCAGCCGCCGTGGTCGATCTCGCGCATGGTCATGACGCCGCCCACCGCCATCAACAGCAGCGCGACCGAGCCGATGATCGGCCACAGCGAAGGTTGCGGCAGATAATATTTATCGGTTTGTGCCAGGCCCATGTCTTCCCCTCTTCCTTGTCTGTTGATCGTTCATTTCACGAACTGCACTATCAGATAAACCACCAGCAACAGCATCAACACGAACACGATACCGCCAGCCAGTCCTGCGACGATGATCTGCGCCGGGGTCAGGCTTTGCGCATCGGCATCGTAATCGCGCCGCTTGCGTACGCCGAAGAAACTCCAGAACACGGCGAGCGCGGCCTTGAGATGCCCTCTGTCAGCCACGCGCTGCTGCTTCCCGCCGACCCGTCGCCTGCGCCTTTGCGCCGGTGTCGAAGAAGGTATACGACAGCGTCACGGTATGCACTTCCTTGTCCATCGCCGGGTCCAACACGAACAACACCGGCATCCTGCGGCGCTCGCCTGCCGCCAGGGTTTGTGGAGTGAAACAGAAGCACTCGATTTTCTTGAAGAATGCGGCCGCCCGCGCCGGGCCGTAGCTCGGAACGGCCTGCCCCACGATCGTCTGATTGCTGCTGTTGATCACCTCGTATTCCACCTGCACCAATTGGCCCGGATGCACTCTGAGGCTACGCTGCATGGGCTTGAACTGCCACGGCAAAGCCGTATTGGTATTGGCGTCGAATTCCAGCGTCACCCAGCGGCGGGTATCGACCTGGGTGTTCCTTACCAGGCTTTGCTCGTCTCCCGAGTTGATGCCGGTAACCTCGCAAATCTTGTAGTAGAACGGCACCAGGGCAAAGCCGAATCCGAACATGCCCAGCGTCGCCACCACGAGCTTGGTCAGGGTTCTGGCATTGCCCATGGCCATGCCCTATTTCAGACCACTGTACAAGGTGAACAAAAACAGACCGAGAGCGAACGCCACCAGAATGGCTGCCGTACGGTATTTGCCGTTGCGCTTGTCCGTCGTCATGCCTGCCGTGCCTCCGCTCATTTCACCACCGGCGCGGTTTCAAAGGTGTGATAGGGGGCGGGCGACGGCACCGTCCACTCCAGGCCTTCAGCGCCCTCCCACACCCGGGCGGGGGCCCTGGCCCCACCTTTGATCGACTTCAGAATCACCGCCAGAAAAATCAGCTGGCTGAACCCGAAAATGAAGGCACCCAGCGTTGCGATCTGGTTGAAATCGGTGAACTGCAGCGCGTAGTCGGGAATCCGGCGCGGCATTCCGGCCAGCCCCAGAAAGTGCATCGGAAAGAACACGATGTTCATGCCGATGACCGACAGCCAGAAGTGCCATTTTCCCAGGGTTTCGTCGTACATGTGGCCGGTCCACTTCGGCAGCCAGAAATAGATTCCGGCAAAAATCGAGAACAGCGCCCCCGACACCAGCACGTAGTGGAAGTGCGCGACGACGTAATATGTGTCCTGCAGCTGGATGTCGACCGGCGCAATCGCCAGCACCAGTCCGGAGAACCCCCCGATGGTGAACAGGCAGACGAAGGCGATGGAGAACAGCATCGGTGTTTCGAAGGTCAGCGAGCCCTTCCACATCGTGGCCACCCAGTTGAACACCTTCACCCCGGTGGGAACCGCGATCAGCATGGTAGACAGCATGAAGAACAGCTGCGCCGCTACCGGCATGCCGACGGCGAACATGTGGTGCGCCCAGACGGTGAACGACAGGATCGCGATCGACGCGGTGGCGTAGACCATCGAGGCATAGCCGAACAATGGCTTGCGGGAGAAGGTCGGAATGATCTGCGAAACGATGCCGAAAGCCGGCAGGATCAGGATGTACACCTCGGGATGCCCGAAGAACCAGAAAATATGCTGGAACATCACCGGGTCGCCGCCACCCGCCGCGTTGAAAAAGTGGGTGCCGAAGTTGCGGTCGGTGAGCAGCATGGTCACCGCACCCGCCAGCACCGGCATGGTGGCGATCAGCAGATAGGCGGTGATCAGCCAGGTCCACACGAACATCGGCATCTTCATCAGCGTGATCCCGGGCGCGCGCATGTTGAGGATGGTGGTGATGATGTTGATCGAACCCATGATCGACGACAGGCCCATGATGTGCACCGCGAGGATCGTGAGGTCATACGAAATCCCGCCCTGGATGAACAGCGGCGGATACATCGTCCAGCCCCCCGCGGATGCACCGCCCGGCAGCAGGAACGAGGACATCAGCAGGATACCTGCTACCGGCAGCAGCCAGAAACTCCAGTTGTTCATGCGCGGGAACGCCATGTCCGGCGCACCCAGCATCAGCGGTACCTGCCAGTTCGCAAACCCGGTAAAGGCCGGCATGATGACGCCGAAAATCATGATCAGGCCGTGCATCGTGGTGAGCTGATTGAAAAAATCCGGTTGCACGAGCTGCATGCCGGGCTGGAAGAGTTCGGCGCGGATCAGCAATGCCATCGACCCGGCGGTAAACAGCATGATGAGCGAAAACCACAGGTAGAGCGAACCGATGTCCTTGTGGTTGGTGGTGGTCAGCCAGCGCATGGCGCCGCTGGGGCGCGCGTGGTGTCCGTGGTCATCGTGGGCGTGTGCTGCGTCAGGCATGGCTGGGCTCTCCTCTCGATTGTTCACTGCGCGGCCGGGGCGGCGGCTTCGGCGGCCCCGCCGCGTACGGCGGCGATGGCGGCAGGTTGCGCCGCGTCGCCCATCTTGTTGTCCCATGCATTGCGCTGGTAGGTCACGACAGCGGCGATGTCCACATCCGACAACTGGCTGGCGAATGCCGCCATCGCAGTGCCCGGCCGGCCGTTCATTACCACCCGGATGTGGTCCGCAATCGGCCCGGTGGCGACTTTGGAACCGTTGATCGGCAGGAATGCACCCGGAATCCCCATTCCGTTGGCCTGGTGGCAGACTGCACAATTGGCCTGATAGACCTTCTCGCCGCGCGCCACCAGTTCGGCGACTTCAAAGGTTTTGTCATTGTCGGCCGCGGCAGCGTGTGCGGTGCCTTGTTTCTTCGCCACCCATGCCTTGTAGTCGTCCTCCGACACCACTTCAACGACGATGGGCATGAAACCATGCTCCTTGCCGCACAGTTCGGCGCACTGGCCACGGTAGGTGCCGATTGTGTCGGCCTTGAACCAGCTGTCGCGGATGAATCCGGGGATCCCGTCCTGCTTGACGCCAAGCGCAGGCACCCACCAGGAATGGATCACGTCGTTGGCAGTGATCAACACACGCACGCGTTTGCCGACCGGCACCACCATCGGTTCGTCGACTTCCAGCAGATAGTGCTCCCCCTTGGCGGCGGTACCGTCGATCTGCTCGCGCGGGGTGGCGAGGGTGCTGTAGTAGCGGATTCCGTCGTTGAGGTAGTCGTAGCTCCATTTCCACTGGTAGCCGGTGATCTTGATGGTCATGTCCGGATTGGAGGTGTCCTTCATGTCGATCACCACCTTGGCGGCGGGATAGGCCATCCCCATCAGAATGATGAACGGAATTACCGTCCAGATGATTTCGACCGTGGTGTTTTCATGGAAGTGGGCAGCCTGGTGGCCGAGCGATTTACGGTGTTTCAGCAGCGAATAGAACATGACGCTGAACACCGCGACGAAAATGACCAGGCACACCAGCATGATGAGGTTGTGCAACTGGAATACGTCGTGTGCCACCGAGCTCGCCGGCACCTGCAGGTTGTATCCGTAATCGGCCAGCACCGGCGGGCTCGCCGCCAGCGCCGCCCACCCCATCCCCGACCGTTGCCACTTGCTCTTCATCGCGTTCCCCATCCTGTCGACTCTAGTTATTGATAGTCGTTGCGGCGCGTTTTTGCACATTTATGCCTGCAACTTGCTGCGCAGCGTGGCAGCCAGCTGCAGCCGCGCCTCGTCACTCAGGTACTGTCCGATTTCCGTTTCGCGGCCGTGCGAACTCAGGCGGAGGCGGCAATCCCTGCCGGGCGCACTGCAATCGCATAGCACGCGCACCCACGGGCGATTCATTTCCCGACGCTCGCCACGGGTGCCGGCATGCCACTCCAGTACGATCAGCTCGTCTTCGATCATGAGGGTTTCGTAATCGCCTTCGCGGCGGCGCATGGCCTGGAATGCCCATGCCAGCAAGCCGATTTCCAGCCCGGCAAACGGCAGGATCAGCCAGTAACCCAGAAGCGCAAAACCGGTTGCCGTGGCAAAACACGACGCCGCCAGGCTCCAGAAGGCGAGCCGTTCCTGAGTGCGCGTCAGCGAACAGCGGGGGCCGGACCGGAATACAAACACCTCGGCCGGCCCGCCTGCGCCGTCTTCCGTACCCACCTGCTCCATGTCGGAAACCCGGGAAACCGTATGCGGCAATATGTCGCAGACAGTAACACGGCGCGCGCCACCCGAACAAGCCGGGCGACAAAGTTAATATATTGATTTATATAAATATTATTATTAAATACTATTCTAAGATATTAATTCTTGAGGCAGCGTCAGCCAGGGTGACGCATCCACTGAAAAAGCCGGATCGGCACTAAATGCCTGCACCCCCAGGCATGGTCCCGGCAGGCGGGCACACAAGGCCTCCAGATTGGCCGCCGCTTGCGCCATCGCCGGATCGATGTGGTTGCCCACCCAGCCTGCCCAGGGCACCTGCCGGCGGGCTATCGATTCGGCCGTCAGCAATGCATGATTGAGGCATCCCAGGCGCAGACCCACCACCAGCACAACGGGCAGCGCCAGCCGCTGCGCCAGGTCGGCCATGTCCTCGCGCTCGTTCAAGGGCACCCGCCAGCCGCCTGCTCCTTCGACCACCACCGCATCGGCTCTGGCGGCCAGCCGGGCGTATGCCTCGGCGATGACGGCCAACTCGATCCGCGCACCGGCCTGCTGCGCCGCGAGATGCGGCGCGATGGCCGGCTCGAAGGCATAGGGATTCACATCGCGCACGTCGGCCGGCACGTTGGTGGCCTGCAGCAGGGCCGCCACGTCCTCGTTCAGCCCGCCGGGCGCGTTGCCTGCCGACACCGGCTTCATCGCCGCCACCCGCAGCCCCGCCGCGCGCAAGGCGTGGATCAGCGCCACCGCCACCCGTGTCTTGCCGACGCCGGTGTCGGTGCCGGTGACGAACAGCCCGCGTGCCGTCATGGCAATCCCAACGTGCGGCGGCGCTCGCCGATCTTGAACTGGATCACCTGGCGCCCGTCCTCGCGCTGCGTCTTGTCGCCTGCCCACGCATGGCCGTAGATCACCTCGAAGGTGGCCGGCAGGCGGCCTTCGCGCCGCTGCGTTTCATACGCCTGCTCCAGCCGCGTCCATGCCGACTTGCCGAGCAGGCCGCGTCGCCGCGCCGTTGCCGCGTTGTGCGCGCCGATACCCTTGAGGTCGCGCATCAGGGTTTTGAGATCGGCGTAAGTCAGCGTCAGCATCTCCATCTCCATCACCGGGCCGGCGAAACCGGCATGCATCAGCATGTCGCCGATGTCGTGCAGGTCGATGAACTGGTTGACGTGCGGGGCGTCGTCGATGGCGGCGAACGCCGCGCGCAATTCCTTCAGCGTGTCGGGGCCGAAGGTGGCGAACATGAGCAGGCCTCCCGGCGCCAGCACCCGATGCAAGCCCTTCAACGTGGCTTCAAGATCGTGCGCCCATTGCAGCGCCAGGCTCGACCAGACCAGGTTCATGCTGTTGGCCGCCAGCGGCAGGCGGCCCATGTCCGCGCATACCGCGTAGTGCTGCGGCGCGTTGCGCGGAAGCAGATGCGACAGCGCGCGCTGCGCC
>DAOMWT010000029.1:0-24623 GCA_035436705.1 Thiobacillus sp.
CTGCTCGACGAGCCGCTGACCCACCTCGACCCGGCGCACCAGGCGCGGCTGCTGGCGTGGGCGCGTAGCGAAGCCGACGCCGGGCGCAGCGTGGCGCTGACACTGCACGATCCGAACTGGGCCGCCAGTCACTGCGACCACCTGCTGTTCCTGTACGGCGATGGCCGCTGGCAACGAGGCAGGCCAGACAAACTGCTCACGCCGGGCGCGCTGGAAGCCCTGTATGGCCCCGGCTCCGCGACGCTGTGGCGACTGCAGAACCGACTGGTCCAGCCTGTATAATCGCCCATCTGCTTCATTCGCTCCCCTGCTCCGCGCACTCCAATGATTCGTCGCATCATCAGCAAAGTATTCGGCCGCAAATCGCGTGCCTCCGGCGCGCAGATCCTGCCGCAGCTCAAACACGGCATCCGCCGCGAGCAGATCGACGACTGCGCGCTGAAAACCTGCGAAACCCTGGCACAGGCCGGCTTCAAGGGCTATCTCGTCGGCGGCGCGGTGCGCGACCTGCTGCTGGACAAGACGCCGAAGGATTTCGACGTCGCCACCGACGCCACCCCGGAAGAAGTGCGGCGGCTGTTCCGCCGTTCACGCATCATCGGCCGGCGCTTCCAGATCGTGCACGTGATGTGCGGCCGCGTCACCATCGAGGTCACCACCTTCCGCGCCAACGGCCAGAAGGAAGCGGAGGAAGAAGACGAGCACTCTCCCGCCGACAGGTCGCTGGGAGAGCACAAGCGGCTCACCGACGAGCACGGCCGGTTGCTGTCCGACAACGTGTTCGGCGACATGGCGGATGACGCCGCGCGCCGTGATTTCACCATCAACGCGCTGTATTACGACCCCGCGCGCGAGGAAGTGCACGACTACTTCGGCGGTGTGGCCGACTGCAAGAAGCATGTGCTGCGCATGATCGGCGATCCCGAGACGCGCTTCCGCGAAGACCCGGTACGCATGCTGCGCGCCGCGCGCTTTGCCGCCAAGCTCGATTTCCACATCGATCCCGACACCCGCAAGCCGGTCGCCACGCTGGCGCCGCTGCTTGCCAACATCCCGCGCGCGCGCATCTTCGACGAGGCGCTGAAGCTCCTGATGTCGGGCCATGCCCTGCGCGGCGTCCACCAGCTGCGCGCCGAGGGCCTGCACCACGGCATGCTGCCGCTGCTCGATACGATACTGGACGACCCTACCGGCGAGCGCTTCATCACCGCCGCGCTGAAAACCACCGACGCACGTATCGCGCAGGACAAGCCGGCCTCGCCTGCATTTCTGTTCGGTACCCTGTTGTGGCCGCAGGTATTGCAGCGCTGGCGCGCGCTCGAAGCGGCCGGCGAAAAGCCGCAACCCGCGCTGTTCCTGGCGATGGACGAAGTGCTCGACGCGCAGCGCGGCCAGCTCGCCATCCCGCGCCGCTACGACGGCATGATTAAGGAAATCTGGGCGCTGCAGCCGCGTTTCGAGCAGCGCGGCGGACAGCGCCCGTATCGCCTGCTGGAGCATCCGCGCTTCCGCGCCGCCTACGACTTCCTGCTGCTGCGTGCCGAATCCGGCGAGGTCGAAGCCGAACTCGGCGAATGGTGGACGCGCTTCCAGGAAGTCGGTGAGGACGAACGCGCCGCCATGCTGCTGGCCGACAGCTCGCCCAAACCGCGCCGCCGCCGCAAGCGCAGGAAGCCGGGCGAATCCGGCGCCGAGACGCAGCCCGTATGAATGTGACGGCGACCGTTGGCCTCGGCGCCAATCTCAACGACCCGGCCGCGCAGATCGAATCCGCGCTGGCCGAGCTCGACCGCCTGCCCGCCACGCGCCTCGTCGCGCGTTCCAGCCTGTACGCCTCGGCGCCTGTGGGCTACGTCGACCAGCCCGATTTCATCAACGCTGTGGCGCAGGTCGAGACGGCCCTTGCGCCGCGCGCGTTGCTTGCCGCGCTGCTCGACCTTGAACACCGCCATGGCCGCGAGCGCGGTTTCCGCAACGCCCCGCGCACGCTCGATCTCGACCTGCTGCTATACGACGGCGCCCACTTTTACGAAGCCGGCTTGTCGCTGCCACATCCGCGCATGCACGAGCGGGCTTTCGTACTGCTGCCGCTGCTGGAAATCGCGCCCGACACGACGATCCCCGGTCGCGGCCGGGCCGTCGACTGGCTCGCCGGCTGCGCAGGCCAGAATGTAACCCTGCTTCCTCCGCCCACTGCCGCGGTCAACGCATGACGCTGTCCCGTTACCGCTACGTCGTGGTCGAAGGCCCGATCGGCGCCGGCAAGACCAGCCTCGCCCGCAAGCTGGCCGAGCGCCTGGGCGCCGACATCCTGCTGGAAAACGCCGACGACAATCCCTTCCTGCCGCGCTTCTACCAGGAGCCGAAGCGCTACGCGCTGCCGACGCAGCTGCATTTCCTGTTCGACCGCACACGTCAGCTGCGCGACCTGGCGCAGGGCGACCTGTTCCGCGCCGGCACGGTGTCGGATTTCCTGATCGACAAGGACATGCTGTTCGCGCGCCTGAACCTGGACGACGACGAATTCGAGCTGTACCAGAAGGTCTACGCCGATCTTGCGCCGCAGGCGCCGACGCCCGACCTGGTGATCTACCTGCAGGCGCCGATCGAAGCGCTGCACGAACGCGTCAAGCGCCGCGGCCTTGATTTCGAGCGCGGCATGGATGCGGGCTACCTACAGCGCCTGGCCAACAGCTACAGTGAGTTTTTCCACCGCTACGAAGACGCGCCGCTGCTTATCGTCAACACCAGCAACCTCAATTTCGCGGAAAGCGAAGCCGATTTCGAGCTGCTGCTGGAACGCATGAGCAAGATGCGCGGCCCGCGCGAATTTTTCAGCCGGGCGGCCTGACATGAGCCTCACCCTGTCCACTCTCAAGGCCATGCGCGGCAAGGGCGAAAAGATCGCCGTGCTCACCTGCTACGATGCCAGCTTCGCGCGCGTGCTCGACGCCGCCGGCGTCGAGGTGTTGCTGGTCGGCGACTCGCTCGGCATGGTGGTGCAGGGCCATACCTCGACGCTGCCGGTAAAACTTGCCGAGATGACCTACCACACGCGCTGCGTCGCCGCCGGTACCGGGCGCGCCTTCATCGTCGCCGACCTGCCGTTCGGCAGCTACCAGCCATCGCCCGAACACGCGTTTTCGGCCAGTGCACGGCTGATGGCGGCGGGCGCGCACATGGTCAAGCTCGAAGGCGGCGCGGTGATGGTCGACACCGTCGCCTTCCTCACCCGGCGCGGCATTCCGGTATGCGCGCACCTCGGCCTGCTGCCGCAGTCGGTCAACCAGCTCGGCGGCTACCGGGTGCAGGGACGCGAGGACGCCGCCGCGGCGCAACTGGTCGCCGACGCGCGCGCGCTGGAAGCCGCCGGCGCCGGACTGATCGTGCTGGAAATGGTGCCCGCCGCGCTGGCCAAAGTCGTCACCGACGCACTCGCCATCCCGACCATCGGCATCGGCGCGGGGGCCGACTGCTCCGGCCAGGTGCTGGTGCTGTACGACATGCTGGGCCTCTACCCGCGCGCGCCGAAATTCTCGAAGAACTTTCTGGCCGGAACCGACGGCATCGAAGCGGCGGCGCGCGCTTACGTCGCCGCGGTGAAGGACGGCAGCTTCCCCGCCGCCGAACACGCGTTCTGATGCAGATTTTTCATACCGCCGCCGAGCTGCGCGCCGCGCTCGTCGGCGAGACCGGCACTGCGCTGGTGCCGACCATGGGCAACCTGCACGCCGGCCACGTCTCGCTGGTCAAACAGGCGAAACGGCACGGCAGCCCGGTGGTCGCGAGCATTTTCGTCAACCCGCTGCAGTTCGGCGCCGGCGAGGACTTCGAACGCTACCCACGCACGCTTTCCGCTGACAGCGAAAAGCTCGCTGCCGCCGGCTGCGATATCGTGTTCGCGCCCGATGTCGCCGAGATGTACCCGGTACCGCAGACGTTCACCGTGCAGGTAGCCGACAACCTGGCGAACGATCTCTGCGGTGCCTTCCGTCCCGGCCATTTCAGCGGCGTCGCGACCGTGGTGCTGAAATTGTTCAACCTGGTTCAGCCGCGCGTGGCGGTATTCGGCAAAAAGGATTTCCAGCAGCTGCGAGTGATTCAGGATTTGGTGAACCAGTTCAACCTGCCGATCGACATCGTCGGCGTCGACACCCTGCGCGAAGCCGACGGGCTGGCGATGAGCTCAAGGAACGGCTACCTGTCTGAAGCCGAGCGCATGCAGGCACCGCAACTGCAGCGCGAACTCGCCGCCATCGCGGCCGCCGTCCGGGCAGGCGAACGTGATTTCGCGGCACTCGCCACGACCGCCCGGCGCCACCTCGCCATGGCGGGCTGGCGCGTCGACTACATCGAACTGCGCGATGCTGCAACCCTGCAGGCACCGACAGTCGACAGCCGTCACATGGTCGTGCTGGGCGCAGCCCGACTGGGGAAAACCCGGCTGATCGACAACATCGAGATTGCCTTGGGCAATCCACTCTGAAGTTTTATAATGTGACCCCTTTCTTATTGAGGGCACCGTCATGCAAAGAACGATGCTCAAGTCCAAGCTGCACCGGGCTACCGTCACGCATTCCGAGCTGCATTACGAAGGCTCGTGCGCAATCGACGAGACCCTGCTGGACGCGGCCGACATCCACGAATACGAGCAGATCCAGATCTACAACGTCACCAACGGTGAGCGTTTCACGACGTATGCCATCCGTGCCGCGCGCGATTCCGGCATCATTTCGGTGAACGGCGCCGCTGCGCACAAGGCGAACCCGGGCGACCTCGTCATCATCGCCACCTTCGCGTCCTACAACGAACTGGAATTGGCGCGTTACGCACCTGAACTGGTGTACGTCGACGCAGACAACCGCATCATGGATACGCGTCGGACGATTCCGGTACAGGCTGCCTGAGGCAGCGTTCCGCGCGTCGCAAAGAAGAGGGGCGCGCCCAACGTCCGGACTCAGCGACAACGAAGGCTGCCATTGCCAATTTCGATATGTCAGGCCGCGTCATGGACAGCCTCGCTTGTCATCGTGTGCATTCCGGATTAATCGTCCGAACGGCGTTCAGCCGAGTCGCAGGAAAAGCGTGGCAGGACCGTTGACCGGATAGACCGCGCGTCGCGGGGTATCGTCGGCGAACTCAAAACGCTTTGTGCGCGCGAGCAGTTCCTCGAGCGCAATGCGCATTTCGAGCCTGGCCAGGGGTGCCCCCTGGCAGACATGGATACCGCGGCCCCAGACCATGCCAGCTTCGGGGTTGCGCTCGATCCTGACCGCGTCCGGGTCCTCGAATGCGCGTGGATCGCGGTTGGCGGCAATCCACATCAGCGCCAGCTTCCCGCCTTTCGGTATGGTCCGCCCCCCGATCTCGACTTCCCGCGTCGTGGTGCGTGGATTGGCGACGAGCGGGCCATCCCTTCGCAGGATTTCCTCTATCGATGCGGGAATGAGCGAGGGATCTCTCCGCAGGCGTTCCTGTAGTTCCGGCTCTCGCGCAAGATGCAGGATCAGGATGCCCAGTCCGGCCACGACCGTTCCCTGTCCGGCGGCCCAGTTGCGCAGAACAGCCACGATCTGATCGTCGTCAAGCCGCACCCCGTCAACCTCGGCCCTCAGCAACGCATCGGTGGCATCATCCACGCCCGATGGCGAAGCACGGTGCGACGTCAGGTTGGCCTTGACGTGCTCCGAGAAAAGGCTCGCCAGCGCCTTGCCGACACCCGGCGTCCTGCTGACAGCTGCCACCTGGTTGTCATGCGCCCAGCCGCCGAGGCATTCCCACAGTTGTTCCGGCCAGCCGAGCAGCGCGCATAACGTCCTGAACGCAAAAGGCGTGGCGAAGGCATCGATGAATTCCCCTTCCTTCCCGGCGCACAGTGGAGCGAGCAGGTTCGCCGCAATCTCACGGACGCGCGGCTCGATGCCCGCCATCTGTTCCTGATCGAAAAAAGCGTCCAGCGTCTCGCGGTAGCGGCCGTGAACCGGCGGGTCCATCCCGTTCGGAATGGCCAGGAAGCGGGATGCATTGCTGTATGTCTCCGGATCGTCCAGAACGGCGGCGATGTCCTCGTGACGGAACAGCGACCAGCCCATGAATTCGCTGTGCGCCACCGGACATCGTTCCCGCATCTCATCGTACGCCCCGCGTTGATCCTGCAGAATCAACGGATCCAGCGGATTCCAGTCTGCATGCTGCGATTCGCTCATTGTCCGAAACCTCCTCTCCATTTGTAATGGGTCATTGCTCGCTCGTATCCAGGCGATCTTCGACAAAAGGCCTTGCGAGGTCGGCGCGGCCGTTACGTCATCGGCATCCCGGCTCTCACGGCAGGCCTTCACTTCCGGGAGGATGGCTATCCACCGGATCCGGGTGGTACAAATCCGCTGCCTGGCCTGTGCGCGTTCACGGGAATGAATCCGGGCCGTGTAAAGATCATGTGCGCCTCAGCAAAATCGTGACGAGAAGGGAAGAATCCACCAGCGCCCTGACGGCGTGCGGTTCGGCGTCGGCAAGGTAGACTATGTTGCCCGCACGGAATATCTGGGTGCGTCCGTGGGCCTCGAATTCCACCTCTCCTTCCAGACATTGAAGCGTGAGCGCGCCAGCCGCCTTGTGCTCGGAGGCAACCTGACCGGCCGGCAACACGAACCGGAATACTTCGAGGTGATCCGCTCTGACCAGCGTGCTCGAACTCGTTTGACGCAACGCCGCGCCAAGTGGACGAATATCGATCAATTCACCCGATGCCGCGTGGGAGATGGCCATGAAAGCTCCTGATTGTAGGCAAGTCCGGCACGCCCGGTCCGTTTGCTTCGTCTGCGGCCGCCGCCTTCAGGCGGGACGGACTTGCATCAAGTCCTCCGACTACGGATTGACTATAGCAGGCCGTCCGCTTATTTCAGCCTCCAGATCTCGTCGTTGTATTCCCGCATGGTGCGATCGGTCGAAAAGAACCCGCTCGAAGCGGTATTGAGGATACTCGTCTGCGTCCAGCGTTCCTGATCCTGCCAGGCCTGCGCCACCCTTTCCTGCGCATCGACATAGCTGCGGAAATCCGCCAGCACCATCCAGGGGTCGTGCGGACTCAGCAACGAGTCGAGGATCATGTCGAAGATGCCCGGTTCGTATAAATTGAAATGACCCGATTTCAGCAGCTCGATCACCTCGCGCAGATCGGAGTCGTTTTCCACATAGCTCAGCGGCTGGTAATGTGGACGCAGCGCCTCGATTTCCTCGGCGTGCAGGCCAAACAGGAAGAAGTTGTCCTTGCCCACCGCGTCGAGAATCTCGATGTTGGCGCCATCGTAGGTGCCGATGGTGACGGCGCCGTTCATCATGAATTTCATGTTGCCGGTGCCGGAGGCTTCCTTGCCCGCGGTCGAAATCTGCTCCGACAGGTCGGTTGCCGGCGCGATGACTTCCATGCTGCTCACCCGGTAGTTGGGTGCGAAAATCATCTTCAGGCGGCTGCCGACGTCGGGGTCGCTGTTGACCACATCGGCCACGCTGTTGATGAGCTTGATGATGCGCTTGGCCATCGCATAACCGGGCGCGGCCTTGCCGCCGATCAGCACGCAGCGGTCGGCCCAGCCATCGAGTCGTCCATGATTGACGCGGTTGTATAGATGGATCACGTGCAGCACGTTGAGCAGTTGCCGCTTGTATTCGTGGATGCGCTTGACCTGCACGTCGAACAGTGCGTCCGGGTTGAACTCCACTCCACACCGGGCCTTGATCATAGCGGCGAGGCGTTCCTTGTTGGCACGCTTCACCGCGCGCCATTCGGCGTGGAAAGCGCCATGGCTCGCCTCCGCCAGCGGCTTCAGCCGTTCCAGCTGCGACAGATCGGCGATCCAGTCCTCACCGATCTGTTCGCTGATAAGCGCGCTCAGGCCAGGATTGGCATGCGCCACCCAGCGGCGCGGGGTGACGCCGTTGGTCTTGTTGTTGAACTTGTCCGGCCAGAGGTCGACGAAGTCGCGGAACAGCCCTTCCCGCAGCAGGCGGGAATGCAGCGCAGCGACGCCGTTGACCGAGAAGCTGCCGACGATGGCGAGCCAGGCCATGCGGATCTGGCGCACCGGCCCCTCCTCGATGATCGACATGCGGCGGCGGCGCTCGATGTCGCCCGGCCATGTCACCGACACTTCACGCAGGAAGCGCGCATTGATTTCATAGACGATCTCCAGCAGGCGCGGCAGCAGACGCTCGAACAGTGCCACCGGCCAGCGCTCCAGCGCCTCCGGCAGCAGCGTATGGTTGGTGTAGGCCATGCACTGCGTGGTGATCGCCCAGGCCGCGTCCCACTGCATGCCTTCCTGGTCGAGCAGCAGGCGCATCAACTCGGCCACGGCAACGGAGGGGTGGGTGTCGTTCATCTGGAACACGTTGTGCTCGGCGAATTTCGTCAGGTCGCTGTTGCCCGCCGCACGCCACTGCCGCAGCGCATCCTGCAGGCTGGCCGAGACCAGGAAATACTGCTGGCGCAGACGCAGCTCCTTGCCATTTTCGCTGCTGTCGTTGGGATACAGCACCATCGAGATGTATTCGGCCTGGTTCGCCGCCTGCACCGCCTCGGAGTAGCTGCCGGCATTGAATTCCTCGAGATTGAATACGTCGGTGGAAACCGATTTCCACAGCCGCAGCGTATTCACGGCATGGTTGCGGTAGCCTGAAATAGGCATGTCGTACGGGATCGCCAGCACATCGCTGGTGTCCACCCAGCGCGCGCGGTGAACACCGGCCTTGTCGTGATAGTGCTCGGTGCGGCCGCCGAACGGCACACGGCAGGCGAACTCGGGGCGCTCGACCTCCCACGGATTGCCGTCACGCAGCCAGTGGTCGGGGTCTTCGATCTGATAGCCGTTTTCGATGCGCTGGTGGAACATGCCGTACTGGTAATGCAGACCGTAGCCCATCACCGGCAGGTTGAGCGTCGCGCAGCTATCCATGAAGCATGCCGCCAGCCGCCCCAGGCCGCCGTTGCCGAGGCCCGCGTCAGGCTCCTGTTCGGCCACCGCCTCCAGCGTCAGGCCGAACCGGTGCAGCGCCTCGCGCGACGCCTCGTCGAGCCCCAGATTGAGCACGTGGTTGGACAGCGCGCGGCCGATCAGGAATTCCAGCGACAGGTAATAGCCGCGCCGCCTGCCCGGCTGGTCGCGCGCGGCATAGGTATTCATCCAGTCCGCCATCAGATGGTCGCGCAACGTCCAGGCCAGCGCCTTGTAGGTGTATAGCGGCGGACAATCCTGCATGCGTCCGAGGTGGTAGAGCTGATAACGCTGGACATCATGCGTGAGCGACGCGCCGGTTCCCGGCAGCCGCTTCAGAACGATGGGATGGTGGGCGGCAGTTTTCTCATCTGGCATGGGGGTTCCCGCTGAAATCATGTCGAATAAAGGGCAAGGTAGCGGCCGGCGCTCTCCGACCAGCCGAACGACTGGCGCATGCCGGTCTGCTGCAGCCGCCGCCACTGTTTGGAATGGCGATAGCGGTCGAGCGCGCGGCGGAGGGCGTCCAGGAAGGCCGCCACGTCGGGGATGTCGAACACGAAACCGGTGGCGCTGCCATCCTGCAAGGCGGCCTCGGTCGCATCGACCACGGTGTCGGCCAGCCCGCCGGTCTTGAAGACGACCGGCGGGGTGCCGTAGCGCAGGCTGTACATCTGGTTCAGGCCACATGGCTCGAAGCGCGACGGCATCAGGAACAAGTCCGCCCCAGCCTCGATCTGGTGCGCCAGCGGCTCGTCGTAGCCGATCTTGACGAATACCCGCTGCGGATGCTGTCTGGCCAGCCGCACGAGTTTCTGCTCGTACATTGCCTGGCCGCTGCCCAGCAGCACCAGGCGCGCGTCGGTCTCGGCGAGCAGCACCGGTATCGCGGCGAGCACCCAGTCGATGCCCTTCTGCTCGACCAGCCGCCCCACCAGCCCCAGCAGCGGAGCCTGCAGGGCGGCGTCATCGGCCTGCGGCAAAAAACGTTCGAGCAGGGCCCGCTTGTTGCGCCGCTTGCCGGGCTGGATGCGGCTCATCGAGTAATGCGCGGGCAGGTGCGGATCGGTGGACGGGTTCCAGATCCGGGTATCGATGCCGTTGAGGATGCCATGCAATTTGTATTGCCGCGACAGCAGCAAGCCGTCGAGTCCGTAACCGAATTCGGGGGTGCAGATTTCCTGCGCATAGGTAGGGCTTACCGTGGTGACGGCATCGGCATACACGATGCCCGCCTTCAGCATGGAAAAGCCGCCATGGAACTCCACTCCCTCGGGCGACCACCAGTGGCTGGGCAGCTGCAGGCGTACGAAATCGCTGCTCGGAAAATAACCGCCGTAAGCGAGGTTGTGAATGGTGAACACGGTTTTCGGCCGCCGCGGCTGTTCGGCCAGCAACGCCGCCACCAGGCCGGTCTGCCAGTCATGCGCATGCACCACCGCAGGCTGCCAGCCCAGATTCAGCGCATCCTGCGCCAGCAGTGCCGCCACCCGCGCAAACACCGCGAAGCGCTCGGCATTGTCGGGCCAGTCCTGGCCGCTGGCATCGACATAGGGATTGCCTTCGCGGTCGAACAGCGGCGGGCAGTCGATTACCCATAGCGGAAAGGGAAAATCGGGGTGGCGCGTTTCCAGGATGCGCGCGCTGACCATGCCCTCGGCGCCGCGCACGTCGAGCCAGCCGAGAATGCGCATCGGGTCGAGCTGGCGCAACAACGCGCGATAGCCCGGCAGCACCAGACGGATGTCGGCGCCGCGATCATGCAAGGCATGCGGCAGGCTGTGGAGCACATCGCCCAGGCCGCCGGTTTTCACCAGCGGATAGGCTTCGCTGGCCGCAAACAGGATTTTCATTGCTCCGCGTTTCATTATTCTTTTCCATCGTTACTGATTGGTCACATCGAATCAACCGCAGGGTTTGAGAAACAGTGCACCGAGCGGCGGGATCGTCACCTCCATGGACTGCTCGAAGCCCATCCACGGCAGATTCTGCGGATGAAGCGGCTGGCCATTGCCGAGATTGGTGCCGCCGTAGTAGGCCGAATCGGTGTTCAGCACTTCGCACCAGGGAGATGCCGACGGCACGCCGATGCGGTAAGCGCGGCGCGGAACCGGAGTGAAGTTGAACAGCGCCACCAGCTGCGCGCCCGCCTCCCGTCCCTGGCGCACCAGGCTCAGCACCGACTGGTCGGCATCGTGGCAGTCGATCCAGCGAAATCCGTGCGGGTCGAAGTCGAGCTCATGCAGCGCCGCCTCGCTGCGGTAGAGGCGATTGAGGTCGCGCAGCAATGCGCGGATGCTGTCGTGCGCGGGAAACGCAAGGAGTGCCCAGTCGAGTTGCCCCGACTCCTTCCACTCGTTCCACTGGCCGAATTCGCCGCCCATGAACAGGAGCTTCTTGCCTGGATGCGCATAGTGCCATGCATAAAATACCCGCAGATTGGCGAAGCGCTGCCAGACGTCGCCCGGCATCTTGTCGAGCAGGCTTTTCTTCATGTGCACCACTTCGTCGTGCGACAGCGGCAGAACGAAATTTTCGGTCCACGCATACATCTGGCTGAAGGTCAGCTGGTTGTGCTGGTACTTGCGGTAGACCGGATCCTTCTCGATGTAGTCGAGGCTGTCGTTCATCCAGCCCATGTTCCACTTCATCGAAAAGCCGAGTCCGCCGAGTTCGACCGGGCGCGAAACGGCCGGCCAGGCGGTCGACTCCTCGGCGATGGTGAGTACGCCGGGGAAGCGGCCATGCACCTCGGCATTCATCTCGCGCAGAAAATGGATGGCTTCGATGTCCTCGCGCCCGCCGTACTGGTTCGGCAGCCATTCGCCCGGCTGGCGCGAATAGTCGAGGTACAGCATCGACGCCACCGCGTCGACGCGCAGGCCGTCGATGTGGAACTCGTCCAGCCAGTACAGCGCGTTGGCAACCAGAAAGTTGCGCACCTCGTTGCGGCCGAAATCGAACACCAGCGTGCCCCACTCCTGATGCTCGCCGCGGCGCGGATCGGCGTGCTCGTACACCGGCTCGCCGGTGAAGCGCGCCAGCGCGAAGTCGTCCTTGGGGAAATGCGCCGGCACCCAGTCGAGCAGCACGCCGAGACCGGCCTGGTGGCAGGCGTCGACGAAGGCGCGGAAGTCGTCCGGCGAGCCGAAGCGCGCGGTCGGCGCGTAATAGCCCGACACCTGGTAGCCCCACGAGGCATCGAGCGGATGTTCGGCCACCGGCATCAGTTCGATATGGGTATAGCCGAGGTCCTGCACGTAGGGAATCAGTTCGGCGGCGAGTTCGCCCCAGCCGTAATAGCTGCCGTCATCGTGGCGCCGCCAGGAACCGGGATGCAGCTCGTAGATGCTGATCGGCTGATGCTGCCAGTCGAAATGCGCGCGCGCCTCGATCCATCCGCCGTCTTCCCAGGCATAGGCTTCGTCGTCCGGCACGCGGCTGGTGGTTTCCGGGCGCATGAACATCTGTCGCGCATAGGGGTCGGTTTTCTTCACCAGCTGGCCGTGGCGGCCGAGGATTTCGTATTTGTAGGCGTGGCCGGCCCCCAGACCGGGGATGAACAATTCCCATATGCCCGACGTGCCGCGGCAGCGCATCGGGTGGCGGCGGCCATCCCAGTCGTTGAAATCGCCGATCACGCTGACCCGCTGCACCGCCGGCGCCCACACGGCGAACAGGCAGCCCTCGACGCCATCGACGGTTTTCCGACGCGCACCGAGCACTTTCCAGGCTTCAAAATGCCGCCCCTCGCCCAGTAGATGCAAGTCCGTTTCGCCCAGCTGCGGTCCGAAGCTGTAAGGGCATTGCGTGGTATGCCAATTGCCCGCGCCCTTGTCCTGCCAGCGCAGCAACGGATGCGGCTCGACCGTGCTGCCTGCCGGCAGCAGGCGCTCGAAACAATCGGTACCGGGCACCCGGGCCATACAGCCGCCGGCCACTTCGACCGCCTCCGCGGCGGGCATGAAGGTGCGGATCAGCGTGCCGCCGCCCGGCTGCAGGTGCATCCCCAGCACCTCGAAGGGATCGTGGTGCGTGCCGCGCTGCACGCGCATGATGGGCGGGCTGACTGCAGGCAGGCTGGCATCTGGCGCGTTTATTCGGGAGGGGTTCATGGGCAGCACGTTAATGGGTGGAGCTGAATCTCGCATCGGTGGGTTTCCTGTAATTGTCGTAGCAAGCGGGATGCCAGCTCCGGCGTCAGTGCATCCCATGTGAACCGCCAGGTCCAGTTGCCACTGTCAGTGCCGGGCGTATTCATGCGTGCTTCGCTGCCGAGCTGCAGTACGTCCTGCAGCGGCAGCACCGCCAGCGCGGCGCGGCTTTCCAGCACCGCGGCGATCATCGCCGCCGGCACCGCATCGGGGTCGCTGACGTCCAGTTGCCGCCTCACCTGCTGACGTGCTTCGTCGGATAGCGTGCGCCACCAGCCCAGCGTGGTGTCGTTGTCGTGGGTACCGGTGTAATACACGGTGTCGGGATGCACGTTTTCCGGCTTGTGTGGATTGTCGGCATGGCCGTCAAACGCGAATTGCAGCACAGCCATGCCGGGCAGGCCAAACCGGTGGCGCAACGCGGTGACATCCGGCGTGATGACGCCGAGATCCTCGGCCACCAGGGGCAGCGCCCCCATCTCGTCGGCGATCGCCTGCAACAGTTCCGCTCCGGGCACCGCCACCCATTCGCCGTGGACCGCGGTGGGCTCGTCCGCCGGAATCTCCCAGGCCGCAGCCAGGCCGCGGAAATGGTCGATGCGCAGCAGGTCGAACCACTCGAAGTGCGCACGCAGCCGCGCCCGCCACCAGGTGAAGCCGTCGGCCTGCATCGCCACCCAGTTGTAGTGCGGATTGCCCCAGCGCTGCCCGGTCGCGGAGAAATAATCCGGCGGCACGCCTGTCACCACCACAGGGTGACCCGTGTCGTCCAGCAGGAACAGGTCGCGCTGCGCCCACACGTCGGCGCTGTCGTGAGCGACGAAAATCGACATGTCGCCGAACAGCTGGATGCCGCGCGCCGCTGCTTGTGCACGGATGTGCCGTCCGTGAAAAGCCGCGCGATACTGCTCGACCATCACCGCGTTCAGCTTGTCGGCATGACTGACATCGAGCGCGGCCAGCGTCTGCGCGTCGCGGTCGCGCAGCGCAAGCGGCCACTCGGTCCAGGGGGTGTCGCCCTGCTCCGCCTTGATGACCATGAAGCGCGCAAAATCCACCAGCCAATGTGCCTGCCGGCTGCGCCAGTCCATAAAACCGTGCATATCCGCCGGCGCAGCAGGAAACAGGGCGGGGTTGACCGCAAATGCCGAGGCACACTGGTAAGGCGACAACCCGCCCAGCGGCAGGCCCAGCGGCAACATCTGCCACACACCGATCCCCGCTGCCTGCAGAAAATCCAGCCAGCGTTCAAGCTCGGCCAGCGTAATCGACGGCAGCGAGGTCGGGTGCAGCAGCAGGCCGGCGCGGCGCGTGTCGAAGCGCATCAGGTATTCCTGCGCATGGTACCGGCATTCTCGGCGTTGCCGCGGCCCTGCGACAGCGGCACGTCGAGCTGGATCGGCGGCGCCACGCCGATCAGCCGATACAGTTCGCGCACCTGGTCCCGGTACAGCTGTTCGAAATCGCTGACGCTGCTGGACGGGTTGTAGTCGCCGAACCACCAGAACCAGTCGGAACCTTCGCATACCGCCAGTTGCTGTGTCGCCTGCTGTAGTTGCACGGCGGACAAACCGCCGCCTTTGACGACACGGTCATAATCGCGCTTCGCCATCGCCAGCAGATCCCAGCCGCGATTCTTGTCTTCCGAACCGATCCAGGTCGAGAAGCTGCCATATACCCAGCTGCCCGCCGCCAGCCGCTTCAGCGACGTGACGGCGGCTTGCGTGACCTGCCCGGAAAAAGTGCCGACATTGAGCGCGGGGTGGCTCGACAGCCTAGAGTAGAGCGCATCGAGAAAATAGTGGCCGTTGTCGGGGTAGTACTCCCAGGCGTTCTCGCCGTCGAGAATGACCGAGACCACATGCCGGCTCGCGTCCTCACCAAAAAAATGGGCGATGTTTTCCAGATGCTGAATGAAGTCGCCCACCGCATCGTCGGCATGCCAGTCGCCATACTTGAAGCCGATCAGATCGGACAGGCCATCGTCGCGAAAAAACACCCGCGTGGCGAAGCCGTCGATCTGCGCAGGCGAGAACAGCGCGCGCTTGGTATGCATATCGCTTTCCGGAAGCCCCGACTTGACGCAGCTGTTGCGCCATACGCCCTCGCCCGAGGCGGTCCAGGCAAAGCCCATTTCATCGAGCTGGGCCAGCGCATCCTCGCTCACTCCGCCTTCGGACAGCCACACGCCGGCTGGCTGGCGGCCGAAATAATGTTCGAATACGGCCACGCCCCGCTGCAGATGCCAGCGTGCGCGCTCGGCTCCGCCGGGATAGGCCGGTGCCTGCGGGGCAGGCGCATCGGGCAGGGCATCGCGCAGGTTGGCAAAGTCGTTGAGCAGCGGCACGATGGGGTGACCGTAAGGCGACATCGATAATTCGACCTGGCCACGTTCGGCGAGCGCGCGGTAACGCGGGATCAGCCCGGCCATGCAGCCCTGCATCAGGTTCAGCAGCGCGTGGCGATCGGCGGCGGAAAAATTCTTTTCCTGCGTCATCAGCCGCTGCGCCAGCGGCAATTGTTTGAGCGAGTGTCCCAGCCAGGCAAGGTGATACCAGGTCAGCAAATCGAGAAAATATTGCTCGGACAGATACGCCAGGTGCATCTGCTGGTCTGCGCTGCCGGCTCCGGTTTCGTCGGTGACGTCGATCATGCGCAGCAGGGAATGGAATGCGGGATACGGATGGATCATGCGCGGCGCATGGCAGCGTCGGCAATCCTGCACGATACGCAGGCGGCGGGCTGCATCCGCCGGAATCGGCTCGACACCCGCGAGCAGATTCAGCATCGGATCGTGGGTGGGCTTGCCGTGCTGCAACAGCGCATCGAGCTGCTGCGCGTAATCATCGAGCTGCTCCAGCAGCACCGGCGCAAAGTTGACCACCGCGCGCATCTGCGGATATCGCTCCAGATGCGCGGCCATGTCGCTGTAATCCTTGATGCCGTGCAGGTATACCCAGGGCAGGCGATATGCGCCCTTGAGGCCTTCACGGTAATACGGCTGGTGCATGTGCCAGCACAACACGACATTGAGCGGTTCAGCCATCGAATTCGTCCTGCCACCTGGCGTACAGGTTCTGCCCGAGCATGGCGGGGGTCACCAGCACAATGCCTTCATCCGTCACATGAAAGCGTTTGGCATCCCCGACCAGGTCTTCGCCGATCACCGTGCCGTCGGGGATGACCGTACCCTTGTCGATGATGGCACGGGTGATGCGGCAGTTTCTGCCGATGTTGACCTTGGGCAGGATCACGCTGTCCTTGATCAGGCTGCAGTTTTCCACCGTGGTGGCAAAGAACAGCACCGAGCGTTTGACCCGCGCACCCGACAGGATGCAGCCGCCCGCGATCAGCGAGTCGATCGCCTCGCCGCGCCGGCCCTCGTCGTCGAAAATAAACTTGGCGGGCGGAAATTGCGGCTGGTAGGTCCAGATTGGCCAGTCGCGGTTGTACAGATTGAGTTCGGGTTCGATCGAGCACAGCTCCATGTTGGTTTGCCAGTAGGAATGCAGCGTGCCGACATCGCGCCAGTAGGCGGGCTGGCCGTCTTTATCGCGGAAAGGAAACGCGACCGCGCGCGCGGATGCGATGCTGGCCGGGATGATGTCCTTGCCGAAATCGTGCGAGGAATGGGGGTTGCCGGCGTCCTCGACCAGCGTCTTGTAGAGAAAATCCTTGGAAAAGATGTAGATACCCGTCGATACCAGCGCAATGCCGGGCTTGCAGGGTATGCAGTCGGGATTCTCGGGTTTCTCGGTGAAATGAGTGATGTGCATGTTTTCGTCGACCGACATCACGCCGAACGAACTTGCCTCGGCCACCGGAACCTCGATGCTGCCGACGGTAACATCGGCGCCGGTCTGCACGTGATACAGCAGCATTTTGGAGTAATCCATGGTGTAGACATGATCGCCGCCCAGCACCAGCACATACTCGGGGTGATGGCGCTGCACGATATCGATGTTCTGGAACAGCGCATCGGCGGTGCCTTGATACCACTCTTTTTTGTGGGTGCGCTGCTGCGCCGGCAGAATTTCAACGAACTCGCCGATCTCGGCGCGCATGAAGCCCCAGGCGCGTTGCAGGTGGCGAATCAGCGAATGCGATTTGTATTGCGTCAGCACGCCAATGCGACGGATACCCGAATTGACGCAGTTCGACAGCGGAAAATCGATGATGCGGTACTTGCCTCCGATCGGCACCGCGGGCTTGGCGCGCCAGGCAGTCAGATGCTTCAGCCGCGAACCCTCGCCGCCCGCCAGCACCAGCGCCAGTGTCCTGCGCGTGAGGTTGGTCACCATCTTCGGCTCGGTGTAATAGCGATAGAGGCGTTCCTGCTCGTCTTTTGAAATCGTCATGTCCGTTCCTTGTTGCTGCCCTATGAGATCAAGTAGTGAATCGTTGACACCGGGTTCAGGGCGGCGCAAACGCCGCTGCAATCGCGCCCTGCACCCCCAGCCGCGGCTGGACAACCAAAAAAACCGGCATGCGCTCGACCACCCCGCGCATCCGCCCCTTGTCGCCGGCCGCGGCCATGAAACGCGGCGCCTGCAGGTGTGCCTGCAGGTGCCGGGACACGCCACCGGCAATATACAGCCCGCCGCGCGGCTGATACAGCAGCGCCACATTGCCGGCCCACGCCCCATACAGATCGACGAACAGATCGAGCGCGGCCACGGCGGCCCTATCGCCCGCCCCGGCGCGTGCAACGAGTTCGGCACCGCCCACCGGTTCGCTGGGCAGCGCGAGGCCCTGCTCGGTACAGCAGAAGCGGTACAGGTCGTTCATCGCCGAGCCCGACACGACGCGCTCCCATGACACATGACCATATTCGGCGCGCAGACGCTCGAGCAGCCGCACCTGCAGCGCATTGCCCGGCGCAAAGTCGGTGTGCCCGCCTTCGCTGGCGAAGCTCCGGTAGCGCCCGCCGGGATCGGCCACCATGAAGGCCAGTCCCATGCCGGTGCCGGCACCGATAATGGCACGCACGCCGCCGGGATCGGCTGGCCGGGGGTTGAGTGCGATCACGTCGGATGCAGTCAGTGTCGCCACGCCTGCCGCCGCCGCCTGAAAATCGTTGATGAAGCGTACGTCGGCAATACCCAGCGAGGCCGCCATGTCGGCCGCATCGAGCGTCCAGTCCAGATTGGTGAGCTTGACGCGTTGCACATGCAGCGGCCCGGGCAGCGCCAGCAGCAGTGCGTTCGGCGGGGCGGCCGACTGCGCCTCGGCCACGAACTGCCGCAACAGCGCATCCGCCGAAGCGAAATCGGCGCTGGCATACACCTTCTCGAAACGCAGGCGCGGCGCGCCGCCCGCTTCGCCGGCCACCCAGGCCAGCCAGCTTTTGGTCCCCCCGATATCGCCCGCGATCAACTCCATACTCGAACTATAAGCCAGCGCGCGGCTGGCTCATGCGGCGGTAGTAATTGATGAGCGCGTTGGTCGAAGCGTCGTGCCCGGCCACCGGCGCGGCGGCATGCAGTTCGGGCAGGATGCGGCTGGCAAGCTGCTTGCCGAGTTCCACCCCCCACTGGTCATAGGAATTCAGATTCCAGATCACACCCTGTACGAAAATCTTGTGCTCGTACAGCGCGATCAGCATGCCGAGCACGTGCGGGGTCAGCTTCTGCAGCAGCAGCGCATTGCTCGGATGGTTGCCGTCGAACACCTTGTGCTGGACGAACTGGCCGGTCTGCGCCGGCTCCCCTTCAAGCGAGCCCATTTCAAGCAGGGTTTCCTCGCGCGTGCGGCCGCGCATCAGCGCTTCGGTCTGCGCCAGGAAATTGGCGATGAGGATATCGTGGTGCTCCTGCAGTTCGGTGTGCGGCTCGACCGAGACGATGAAATCGGCCGGGATCATCCTGCCTCCCTGATGCAGCAATTGATAGAATGCATGCTGTCCGTTGATGCCGCTGGCGCCCCAGACGATGGCCCCGGTGGAATAGTCCACCACCTTGCCGCCGCGGTCCACCGACTTGCCGTTGCTTTCCATGTCGGCCTGTTGCAGGTACGCCGGCAGGCTGCGCAGGTAGTGGTCATACGGCAGGATCGCGTGTGACTCGGCGCCGAAAAAGTTGTTGTACCAGACTCCCAGCAGCGCCAGGATCACCGGCATGTTCTGCGCCAGCGGCGCATGGCGAAAATGTTCGTCCATCTCGTGCGCGCCTTCCAGCAGTTCGGCGAAGCGTTCCGCGCCCACCGCCAGCACGATCGACAGTCCGATCGCCGACCATAGCGAATAGCGCCCACCCACCCAGTCCCAGAATTCGAACATGTGGGCCGGATCGATGCCGAATGCCGCCACCGCGTCTCGGTTGGCGGAAGCCGCCACAAAATGCCGCGCGATATGCCGGGTCGCCAGTGACCGTGTCAGGAACCACTCGCGCGCATGGTGCGCATTGATCATCGTTTCCTGCGTGGCAAAGGTTTTCGACGACACGATGAACAGCGTCGTCTCCGGATTCAGCGCTTCCAGCGCTTCCTGTACATGCGCGCCGTCGACGTTGGAAATGAAGTGCACCTTCAGCTGTGGATGGTGGTACGGCTTCAATGCCTGACACACCATCCGCGGCCCCAGATCCGAGCCGCCGATACCGATGTTCACCACGTCGCTGATACGCTTGCCGGTATAGCCGCGCCACTCGCCGCTGCGAACCTGCTCGGCAAACGCCGCCATACGTCCGATCACCGCGCTTACCTTCGGCATCACATCCTCGCCGTCGACACGCATCGGCTGGTTGCTGCGATTGCGCAGCGCCACATGCAGCACCGCACGGTTTTCCGTGTTGTTGATTTTCTCGCCCGTGAACATGCACTCGCGCCAGCCCGCCACATCCACCTCTTCGGCCAGCCGTAGCAGCAAGCTCATGGTGTCGCCAGTGATGCGATTCTTCGAATAGTCCAGCAGCAACGCGCCCACCCGCAGCGAAAACCGCTCGAAGCGCGCCGGATCGGCCGCAAACAGATCGCGCATATGCACTGTTTCCATCTGTGCGTGATGCGCCTGCAACACACGATATACAGGCCGGTGCAATACACCCGGCCCGCCCGCCCCGTTCCGCACCATTTGAACTACTGAAGACATGCTGCCCCTTCTGTCTGCGCGACTTCCAACGCTCATCGAGCAATGCCTGTGCCATAGCACCGGAGGTTACGTCCGTCACTTAGAACTATAGGAAAAATCCGTGGGGCGCTGATGACGAATCCATGAAACCGTATCAAGACTGCGCCCAATTGGGGCTAGCCGCCTGATGTGGCGGGAGAAATGCCCCTGAATAGTGCAGAAGAACAGGGGGAGCAAGGCCAGCCCCAAGCAAGACGGCGGCGCTCGGATTCAGTGAGAAAAAATTGATTTGGTGCCGGGAGGGGGACTCGAACCCCCACACTGTTACCAGCGGCGGATTTTGAATCCGCTGCGTCTACCGATTCCGCCATCCCGGCAGGGAAGCCGAACGCGGATGCGGCCGGCGACAGAAGCCGCGCATTATCGCCGAACCGGGCAGCCTGCCGCAAGGCGCCCGCTATAATCGCGCCCCATGCATGTTGCCGATTTCGATTTCGACCTGCCCGACGAACTGATTGCGCAGTTTCCGCCCGCGCTGCGCGGCGGCAGCCGGCTGCTGCACGTCGAGGCATCCGGCATGCTGCACGACCGCCGGTTTTGCGATTTGCCTGCCCTGCTGCGCCCCGACGATCTGCTGGTGATGAACGATACGCGCGTGATCAAGGCGCGGCTGTTCGGCCACAAGGAAAGCGGAGGCAAGGTCGAGCTGCTGGTGGAGCGGGTGCTGGATGAACACGATGCGCTGGCCTTCATCCGGGCCAGCCACGCGCCCAGGCCGGGGTCGCGGATTCGCCTCGCCGATGATGTGGCGGCAGAGGTGCTGGCGCGGCAGGACGACCTGACCCGGCTGCGCTTTCCGCGCCCGGTGCTGGATGTGCTGGAGCGGCTCGGCCAGTTGCCGCTGCCGCCCTACATCGAACATACGCCGACAGCCGACGACGAGGCGCGCTACCAGACCGTGTACGCGGACGCACCCGGCGCGGTGGCGGCCCCCACCGCCGGACTGCATTTCGATGCTGCAATGCTGGACGCCTTGCGCACACAGGGGGTCCGCACGGCGCAGGTGACGCTGCACGTGGGCGCCGGCACCTTCCAGCCGGTGCGGGTGGACGCCATCGCCGACCACAAGATGCATAGCGAGCGTTACACGATCCCGGACGCGGCGGTGGCGGCGATTGCCGAAACGCGCGCCCGCGGCGGCCGCGTGGTGGCGGTGGGCACCACCAGCCTGCGCGCGCTGGAAGCCGCGGCACAATCGGGCGAACTGCACGCAGGGTCCGGCGAAACCGATATCTTCATCACCCCGGGCTATCGCTTCCGGGTGGTCGATGCGCTCATCACCAACTTCCATCTCCCCAAATCCACGCTGCTGATGCTGGTCTCCGCGTTCGCCGGGCTGGACGCCATCCGCGCGGCCTACGCCCATGCCGTCAGGGAGCACTACCGCTTCTTCAGCTACGGCGACGCGATGTTTCTGGAAAAACGCCCATCCGAATGAAATTCGACCTCCTCGCCACCGACGGCGGCGCACGCCGCGGCCAGCTCCACCTCGCGCACGGCACCGTGCAGACGCCCGTCTTCATGCCGGTGGGCACCTACGGCACGGTGAAGGCGATGGCGCCGGCCGAGCTTACCGAAACCGGCTTCGAAATGGTGCTCTCCAACACCTTCCATCTGTGGCTGCGCCCCGGCCTGGACGTGATCGAACGCTTCGGCGGGCTGCACCGCTTCATGGGATGGGACAAGCCGATCCTCACCGACTCGGGCGGGTTCCAGGTGTTCAGCCTCGGCAAGCTCAGGAAGATCACCGAAGAAGGGGTGAAATTCGCCTCGCCGATCAACGGCGACAAGCTGTTTCTCACCCCGGAAATCTCGATGCAGATCCAGCGCACGCTGAACTCCGACATCGTGATGATTTTCGACGAATGCACGCCCTATCCCGCCACCGAGCGCGAGGCCGCCGACTCGATGCGGCTCTCGCTGCGCTGGGCGGCGCGCTCGAAAGCGGCGCACGCCGGCAACCCCAACGCGCTGTATGGCATCGTGCAGGGCGGCATGTACGAGGATTTGCGCGACGAGTCGGCACGCGAACTGATCGGCATGGACTTCGACGGCTACGCCATCGGCGGGCTGTCGGTCGGCGAACCCAAGAACGACATGGCGCGCATCCTCGCCCATACCGCGCCGCAGCTGCCGGCCGGCAAGCCGCGCTACCTGATGGGTGTCGGCACGCCATCGGATCTGGTGTTCGCAGTCGGCCAAGGAATCGACCAGTTCGACTGCGTGCTGCCGACCCGCAACGCGCGCCACGGCATCCTGTTCACCCGGCGCGGCGAAATGCGCATCCGCAACGCACGCTGGAAAACCGATACTGCGCCGATCGACGACGAATGCGACTGCCACACCTGCACCCATTTCAGCCGCGCCTACGTGCACCATCTGATCCGCGCCGGGGAAATTCTCGGCGCGCGGCTGGCCACCATCCACAACCTGCATTACTACCACCGGCTGATGGCCGGGATGCGGGCTGCCATCGAGGCCGGGCGCTTTGCCGACTTCACGGCGCAGTTTCACGAGATGCAAACACGCGGATGGTAGAATCCCCGGGTTTTACAGCAAACCGCCCTTAATTTGGAGCTTCACCCATGATTTCACTCGCCCACGCGCAAACCGCCGCATCGGCCACCCCCGGCATTACCGACTTTCTGCCGCTGATTATCATTTTCATCCTGTTCTGGTTCATGCTGATTCGCCCGCAGATGAAGCGCGCCAAGGAGCAGAAGAAAATGTTGTCGGAACTGGCCAAGGGCGACGAAATCGTTACCAGCAGCGGCCAGGTCGGCAAAGTCGCAAAAATCGGCGATCAATACGTGTCGCTGGAAATCGCCGACGGCGTGATTACCCACGTGCAGAAGCAGTCGGTGCAGACCCTGCTGCCCAAAGGCACGATCAAAGGCCTGTGATTGTGAGGGGGGAAGGGATCGCGCCTGCGGCGCTCAAGGAGGAAGGGTTCAACCCCGACCGCCCCACCCTTCACCCTTTACCCCTCCCCCTTTACTGAACACACCATGAACCGCTTCCCGCTCTGGAAATATGTGCTCATCGGCATCACGCTGGTGGTTGCATTCCTTTACACCCTGCCCAACTTCTTCGGCGAAGTGCCTGCGGTGCAGGTCTCGCCGGTGCGCACCAGCGAAAAGGTCGACACCGCGCTGCTGGGGCAGGCGGAATCCGCGCTGAAGGCCGCCCAGGTGGCCTACAACGCGGTGGAGCTGGCGGGCAACAGCATCAAGGTGCGCCTTGCCAACACCGATGTGCAGATCAAGGCCAAGGACGTGCTGCAAAACAGCCTGGGCGAACGCTACACCGTGGCGCTCAACCTGGTGTCGGCCTCGCCGGCCTGGCTGTCGTCGATCCATGCGCTGCCCATGTACCTCGGCCTGGACTTGCGCGGCGGCGTGCATTTCCTGCTCGAGGTCGACATGAAGGCCGCGCTGGAAAAAGCGGCCATCCGTTACCAGAATGATTTCCGCACCGAGCTGCGCGGCGACAAGATCCGCTATGGACGCATCAGCCGCGCAGGCAATGCCGTCACCGTGCACTTCGCGACCCGCGACCAGCGCGATGCGGCCGCCAACAAGCTGGGCTCGGTGTTCACCGAGCTCGCCCTCAGCCCCGAAGACCAGGCCGACGGCTTCACCCTGACCGCACGCCTGAAACCGGAAACCCAAACCAAGGTGCAGGAATTCGCCCTGCAGCAAAACATCACCACGCTCAGAAACCGCGTCAACGAACTCGGCGTGGCCGAACCTGTCATCCAGCAGCAGGGCGCCAGCCGCGTCGTGGTGCAACTGCCCGGCGTGCAGGACACCGCCAAGGCAAAGGACATTCTGGGCCGCACCGCCACCCTGGAAATCCGCATGGTCGACGAGCAGGCCGATCCGCTTGCCGTCAGTCAGGGACAGGCACCGTTCGGCGACGACATCGTGGCCAGCCGCGAAGGCGGCAATATCGCGGTGAAGAAGGATGTGGTGCTGACCGGCGACTCGATCACCGACGCCTCGCCCGGCTTCGACAGCCAGAGCGGCCAGGCCGCGGTACACATCAATCTGGACGGCAAAGGCGCACGCATCTTCAAGGACGTGACGCGCGAGAACGTCGGCAAGCGCATGGCCATTCTGCTGATCGAAAAAGGCCGCGCCGAGGCGATCACCTCGCCGGTCATCCGCGAGGAAATCGGCGGCGGCCGGGTGCAGATCACCGGCATGGAAACCGCGCAGGAAGCCTCCGATGTCGCCCTGCTGCTACGCGCCGGCGCGCTCGCGGCGCCGATGCAGATTGTGGAAGAACGCACCGTCGGCCCCAGCATGGGTGCCGAGAACATCGATAAGGGCTTCCACTCCAACATCTGGG
>DAOMWT010000030.1:0-24585 GCA_035436705.1 Thiobacillus sp.
CGCCGTCCCGCCAGGCGAAAGCCGCCGCGAACCGCTATCGCGCCTGCGCCAGCGGGTGGCCGAGCGCCTGGTCGCGGCGCAGCACACCGCCGCCATGCTCACCACCTTCAACGAGGCGAACATGCAGCCGGTGAACGAATTGCGCCAGCGCTTCAAGGCCGAGTTCGAGGTGAAACACGGCGTCAAGCTCGGCTACATGTCGTTCTTCGTGCGTGCGGTGTGCCAGGCGATGCAGCAGTTCCCCATCGTCAACGCCGCCATCGACGGCAACGACATCGTGTGGCATGGCGACGTCGATATCGGCATCGCCATTTCCAGCCCGCGCGGGCTGGTGGTGCCGATCCTGCGCCGCGCGCAGACGCTGTCGCCGGCCGGGATCGAAGCGGCCATCGCCGATTTCGCCCGCCGCGCGCGCGAGGCCAGGCTCACTCTCGAAGACCTGTCGGGCGGCACCTTTTCCATCACCAACGGCGGCGTGTTCGGTTCGCTGTTGTCCACCCCCATCCTCAACCCGCCGCAGTCGGCCATTCTCGGCATGCACACCATCCAGGAACGCCCGGTCGCCGAAAACGGCCAGGTGGTGATCCGCCCGATGATGTACCTGGCGCTGACCTACGACCACCGGCTGATCGACGGCCGCGACGCGGTGCAGTTCCTGGTGGCGGTGAAGGCCGCGCTGGAAGCGCCGGATGCACTGTTGAGCGAAATCTGATCATGCCGACCTTGCAAGAGAACACCGACACCCTGGTCGAGGTCCGCGACCTGCATTTCGCCTATGGCGACCGCCAGGTGCTCGGCGGGATCAATCTCGCCATCCCGCGCGGCAAGATCGTCGCCATCCTCGGCGTCAGCGGCTGCGGCAAGACCACGCTGCTGCGCCACTTCGGCGGCCAGCTCAAACCGTCGCGCGGCAGCGTGGCATTCAACGGCCAGGTGGTACACGAACTGAACAACGCCGGCCTCTACGCGATGCGGCGCAAGATGGGGATGATGTTCCAGGTCAGCGGACTGTTCAGCGATCTGTCGGTGTTCGACAACATCGCCTATCCGATGCGCGAACACACCGACCTGCCGGAAGAGGTGATCCACGATCTGGTTCTGATGAAGCTGCATGCCGTCGGCCTGCGCGGCGCCCATGCCCTGCGCACCGGCGAACTGTCGGGCGGCATGGAGCGCCGCGTGGCGCTGGCGCGGGCGATCGCACTCGACCCCATGCTGATCATGTACGACGAGCCTTTCGCCGGCCTCGATCCGATCTCGCTCAACACCATTGCCAACCTGATCCGGCGCCTCAACGATGCGCTTGGGCTGACCTCGGTCGTGGTGACCTATGATGTGTCGGAATCGCTGAAGGTCGCCGACTACGTCTATTTCATCCACGACGGCGTGGTGGTGGCCGAGGGCAATGCCGCCGAGATGGCCGGTTCAACCGATCCCTTCGTGCACCAGTTCGTGCATGCGAAACCCGACGGACCGGTTGCCTTCCAGTACCCGAGCCGGCCGTATTCGGAAGAACTGGAAATCAGGCCTGCCGCGCCCTAGCGGTCTGCTTTCGAAAGATCGGAACGCAAACGGCGGCCGCGCTTATTCCTCCAGCAGTGTCACCGTGGCGCGGGCCGTCGCCGGATCGATATCGAACTGCACCACGCAGTATTCTGTCTGTTCGTCGATGGGCGTGGGGTCGTCCGCGCAACTGCAGCCGGCAATCACCCCCGTATAAAAAATCCCCGCCTTGACGCGGATCAGGCCGGATTCTTCGCGCGCGCTGATCAACATCGCCTGGAAAGGCCGCTCCGTGACATGGCTGCTGATGGCCAGACCCTGTTGCAGCGGCAGTTGAACGGCATTCAGCTGTTCGACCTCCCGCTTGAGAACAGCCTCGAACCCGGGCGTTCCCCAGGCATGCGACGAGTTGGGCAGGTGGATCATGGACGGGGCTCCTTATGCGGTTGAGACGCCAGGTCATTCAGACATGCGGAAAACCTGGATTATGCGCAATCTCCCAGACAAATCCATCCGGATCGGCGAAATAACCGGAGTAGCCGCCCCAGTCCGTCGGCTGTCCGGGCCTGGTGACGGTGCCGCCGCAGCTGGCAACCCGGGTAAGCAGCGCATCCACTTCCGCCGCCGAGCGCACGTTATGCGCCAGCGTAAAGCCGCGAAAACCCGAGCCTTGCGGTGCGAGGCCAGCATCGGCGGCCAGGCTTTCCCGTGCCCAGAGCGCAAGCCAGGTTTTCCCGAGTTCGAAGAATGTCACCGACGGCGGTGTCTCCAGCCGCGGCAGGCCGAGACACTCCTGGTAGAAGCGGGTGGCGCGCTCGAGATCGGCCACGCCGAGGGTGATGAGGCTGATGCGTGGCTCCATGATGTTCTCCCGGGTGAGTGTGCGGTCAGGCCAGCGGTTTCAGGAAATCAACCATGTCGTCGAAAACCTGCTTCGAGTTCATGATGAAGGTGTGGGTGCAGGGCACCTTGAGCGATTCCGCTTCGAAGCGGCCTGTGGCTTCGGACACGCCGAGAATACAGTCGCTGGCTTCCATGCCGAACGGCAGCCAGGGCGCGCGCGGGCAGCCAACGCCCGCATAGATCCGGGTCGGCATCGACGGCATCGGCAATGGCAGCATGAACGATTCGAGCGCCAGCAACTGGCCCATTTCGCCCGTCAGCAATCGATAGAGCCGGAAGCGGGAAAAAAATCTCGCGGCCCTGCAGGCAACCATCGGTGGCGCCAGGAACAGGCAGGCGGATGGCGCCCGGTTTTCCAACTGGCCGAGCGCCGCCCGGATGACCACTGTTCCCAGGGAATGCCCGACCAGTGCGTAGTTCCCGGTGTCCACCCGGCGATCGATCAGTTTCACCAGGCGCTCGACCGCACCCTGCAGGGTTTCAAACGCGGGAACGTAGCCGAACAGCACCGGATTGTGGCCGGCCCGCCGCAATCGCCGGCGCAGCCGCGCCATCGAGAGGGGGGTTCTGCCCATTCCATGAATTAAAACCAGGTCCATGCGTTGCCGAAAAGCACTGTGTGGGTTGCAGAAGGAGCGGAACAAGGTCCGGACCGGGTTTCCCTGCCATGTCCGGCGATGTCGGCCTGAACGGTGCGCAGTATGGCGGGCATGGCGGAGGGTTTGACGATGGGATGCCGCGCGTGTTCTTTTTTCCGCTGATGCCCCATTTTCCGGCGGCGGGCGCCAACGGCATCAAGGCATCGCTCCGGTGTGCGGGGTTCTCAGGAACGCCTGCCGATCGAACCCAAGCGCTGCGGCCCGATTCAACAAGGCTTCCAGCGTCGCCTCGTCGAGCTTCGGCTGTCTCGCCAGTATCCATGCGTATTTTCGGCCGGGTTCGCCGACCAGCGCCCAGCGGTAGTCCGGGTCGAGCGCCAGTATCCAGTAGTCGCCGTAGAAGGGACGGAAGAAGCTGACCCGCAGCTTGGCGCCATGGCTGCCCGCCACGACCCTGGCGATTCCGTCGGCCTGCTTGATCGCGTTGTCTGCGGTGCGGCAGCGATTCACCACTGCCACTTCTGTTCCCTCCGGACGGTACAGCGCCTGGGTATCCGATGCGCACCTCGCCTGAAAGCTGTTCGGCAGGCGCGCAATCTCGTACCAAGTGCCGTAATAGCGGCCCAGATCGACCGCCTGAACCGTCGGAAGCGGCGGGTGGGGCGTTGTGATGCATGCTGCCAGTAACGCAGCGGCGCCAAGGCTGGCGAGATAAACAGGATTTTTCATGGTCTGAGCCCGAGGTGAGTGCCGGCCAGCGCGCCGCCATTCCCGATCCGCAATTCGATAAGGTTGAATGATCCCATTGGCCGCACAAGGCGCGGAGCCTTCCGGGCGTGGGGATGTCGGATCGCGCTAGCGGCCATGGGCAAGAATGAAAGCTTTCAGGGCCACTGCGTCGTTGAACCTTTCTTCCTTCGCGCCGAACAGCAATGTCACGGGACGCGTACCGGCCAGTTCGGCCAGCTGCGCCAGCGCCGCCGGCTGCTGGCGCAGCTCCTGCTGGTAGCGCTGCCTGAATTCGTCCCACTTTGCAGGGTCGTGATTGAACCATTTGCGCAGCTCGGTGCTGGGCGCAAGCTCTTTCAGCCATAGGTCGACGCGGGCCTTTTCGCGGCTGAGGCCGCGCGGCCACAGGCGGTCGACCAAAACCCTCGCGCCGTCCTCCGGCGACGGGGATGCGTAGACGCGCTTGACGCGAAGCTCCATCCGGCTATCCGCGTTGCCCGCCGCGCTTCGCATCCACGCTGAATGCGCCGGCGCCGTGGACATAGAGCATCAGCAGCCCGCCTCCCATGGCAAGGTTCTTCATGAACATGATCGTCTGGGTCTGGTCGCCGAAGTTGGCGTGGAAGAGCAGGGCCGAAACGATGCTGAATGCTGCCAGCGCAAGCGCGGCCCAGCGCGTGAGGAAACCCGCGACCAAGGCGAGGCCGCCGCCGATTTCCAGTGCGATGACCAGCGGCAGCAGCATGCCGGGCAGTCCCATGGCCTCCATATAGCCCTGCGTTCCGATGTAGCCGGCACCGAGTTTGCCCAGTCCGGAGATGAGGAAAATATGTGCGAGAAGAATCCGTGCGAGCAGCGTGATTGCATTGTTCATGAAACCTCCCTGGTCGAAAAAAGCGCCGTCGGATCGCCGGCCGCTCGAGGCGGCGGGCCAGCACCCTCCCAACCACTATAGTCACTCCGCAGACAAGCGGCACCTGCGCAAATCGAGCCGCGCCCCCAGCGGGGCCGTCGGTGCCGCCGCGGTCAGGCAGGCGTCGCCAGCTTCAATCCGACAATGCCCGCCACAATTAAGGCAAGACTGAAAATCCGCGCCGCGCTCACCGCCTCGCCCAGCAACACGATGCCGAGCAAGGCCGTGCCGACAGCGCCCACGCCAACCCAGACGGCATACGCCGTGCCGACCGGCAGCGAACGCATCGCGATGCCGAGCAATGCCAGGCTCGCCACCATTGCCGCCACGGTTCCAACGGTTGGCCAGAAACGCGTAAAACCGTCGGTGTACTTCAAGCCGATTGCCCAGCCGATCTCGAGCAATCCTGCGACAAACAAAATGGCCCAGTTCATTCAACGAATCTCCTTTGCGCTGGGTCGTCCCATGGTCGAAGCGAGCGCGCGAGGTCGTCCCCACGTCGCGGATGGCGCGGCCCGCTTTGCGGGGGGTGCCCGGGGCGGCCGCAGACCGGATGAAAATGCCCGATGCCCGGGCTCAAGACAGCATGCGGCGCAGCACGTCGTCGCGCTTGACGTAATGGTGGAAGAGGGCGGCGCCGGCATGGAGCAGAACCAGAACCCAGACCAGATATGCACAGGAATTCTTGTGCACGAAGTCGACCGGTTTTTCGAATGCTTCCCAGGCCACGCCGAGCGACTTGAAGAGTCCGGTGTCCTTGAAGCTCGGGATGTCGCCCAGCCCCATGAACTCGATCGCGACCCCGCATCCCAGATAGCCGCTGATGGGCATGACGATCATGAACAGGTACAGCGCGCGATGCATCCAGCGTGATGCGAGGTGCTCGAAACGGGTGCCGGGCGGATCGTCCGGCTGGATGCTGCGGAAGAACCAGAGCACGCGCGCCACGACCAGCGCGGCGACGGCAACGCCCGCGACCAGATGCGTTTGCAGGGCGAGCCAGTTGGCGGGCGTTTTCGGCAGCGTAAGCCAGTGCCGGTAGTAGACCGCCACATAGCAGACCAGGAACAGAATGGCGATGCTCCAGTGCAAGGTCTGGGCGACCGATCCGTAGCGCTCGCTGCTGTTCGCCCACGACCGCCATTGCCCGTCGTTTGACTGTTCCGCGCCTGCCGGCGCCATGTTCGAAAACGGTTTCTTCGCCATGATCCGGTGATGCCCCAAAAACCCGTAACGTAAAGCATATCCAACAATAAATGACGGGTTCGCGCCCTCGCTATACCCCCTTCGACAGTCGGCGGCAGGTCCACGCTCAGGCCTGCACGAATGGTAGCGTGGGATAAAAATTGAAAGCATCCCGACCAAGGCGAAATGTGCTTCCTGTCGCGCACCGTATCGCGGAGTGAGCTAGCGCTCCATCGGCGTCTCCTAAGTCTTTTCAATGGGCTGAGAGTAAGTAGCGTGACCTCTGACCTTTGCATCGGCTCCGGTTTGCGCGCAGGCTGGACGGCATCTGCATCGGATCACTCAATGCGCGACCTGGTCGCCATCGATAATGAACGTTTGTCCGGTTGCGAAGGTTGCCATGGTAGAACACAAATAAAGTACTGTGCCGGCGATCTCCTCGGGTGCCGCGGCCCTTCCCATCGGCGGCCCGCTCAATACGGCGTCCCGCATGACGGCGATCATCCAGCCAGTGCCTTGTCATCGGTGTTTCCACGAGGTCCGGAGCCAGGGCATTGACCCGGATGCCGGCCTTGGCGCAGTCGATGGCGACCGCCTTGGCCAGGCCGATCCCCGCGTGTTTCGCCGCAACGTAGGGTGCCATTCCTGGATCCGCGATCACACCGGCGATGGATGGTTTCATTTGTTCGATCGTATCACGGGGATGATGCAGCCAGGCTATTTCGATCGCAAGTACAAAGGCTATCCCGGCGGCCATGCATCAGTGGGGTCGATGGAGATTAAATACGATGCCTATGCAGGTAGTCAGGAACGCGCTGTGGGCTGGCCGGGTCTGGCGCCGGGCGGCTGGGTGTTGATCGACCTTTTCCCCGGAATGACCTTCAACCTGCGGACATCGGTGCTGCGTATGGACACGGCTATTCCGCTGGGACCGGACAAGCTGATCATCGAATTCCGTGGTCTCGGGCTGAAGAGCGACACCCCGGAGCAGCGTGCCGAACGGGTGCGTGACCACAATACGATTTGGGGACCGTTCGGTCGTAACTTGCACGAAGACCTGCTGGGCGTACATGGCCAGGGGCTGGCCATGCGCGAGAAGAGCGACAGCAAATGGGTGCTGCATGGCCGTGAAGAAAACTCGACGATCCATGACGAGGTTGGGATGCGGCACTTCTATGCTGAGTGGGGCAAGCGCATGGGGCGCCCGGCATACGATCCCTTCGGCGACAACAAGTTGAGCTGAGCAATGGTTGATGGCTGCCGTTCCACGAATATGACGGCAGCCATCTGCAGGCTTTCATTACTTCAATAAGAGGAGTACTGGTGTGGCATCAAAACAATCAATTGATGAACTGATTTATCGATCCGGCCTTGCAATGGACAGCAAGGACTTTGCCGGATTTCTTGACTTGTGCGACCCGGCATTTCGTTATGCCATTACTGCTTATATTCCGGAAATCCGCAAGGAAATGACCTGGCTTGAGCAGGACAAGGAAGGCATGAAGCTTTTGTTCGACAATCTGCCCAGGCACAACAGTGATCATTCGCCATTAAGCCGTCACATCACGGTGTGTATCGTCGACCAGGACGAAGCCAAGCAACAGGCAAAAACGATCAGCACGCTGCAGGTCTTCAAGACTTCGCTTGACGGCGGCGCGACCGAACTGTTCGCGGTGGGGAAAATCTACGACACCGTCGCATTGAATGGAGACGCTCCAAAATTGCTGGACCGGAATATTCGTCTTGATACACGGATGCTTGGTGCCGGCTATCACATTCCATTTTAATGGCCTTAGTGGACTGACACACTATGAAAATCCAGATCAACGCCCGAAACCGCGCACACAACTTCAATGTGGCCGAGGGAGAAAAAATACTCTACGCCGGGTTGGGCGGTGATATTGACCTGCCTTATGAATGTGCCAGCGGGACATGCGGGACATGCAAGGCGCGGCTGATCTCCGGGGAGATTGTCGATCCCTGGCCTGAAGCGCCCGGACGCAAATATCTGAAGGGCGAAGACGAGTTTCTGATGTGCCAGTGCATGGCCAAGACTGATGCCACGATCGCAGTGGAAAGCTTTGTCCAGACCGTGGAAAAGTCGGGCGTCAGCGTGCCAGCTGCATTGAGTGGGCATATCAGCTCGGCGAAGCTGTTGACGCCCGACGTGATCCATCTCCAGGTCAAGCTGAGCCAGCCGATGGAGTTTGATGCCGGCCAGTTTGTGATGGTCCAGGTGCCAGGCATAGCGGGCTTTCGCGGCTGGTCAATCGTGAACTACCAGCGTGAGGCGGAAATACTTGAGTTTGTTGTCAAGAAAAAGCCTGGTGGCGGGATATCCGAATGGTTGTTCAACAACCAGTGCGAGGGGGTGGCGGTCGAGTTGTTCGGTCCCCTGGGACATGCGACGTTTTACCCCGCTCTGGCCAAAAACATACTGTGTATCGCTGGCGGCAGCGGCATTGCAGGGATGATGTCCATTCTATCCCGTGCCGCGCAGGACGGCTATTTTTCCCAATATAGAGGTGATGTGTTCTTTGGTGTGCAGACACTGAAGGATGCCTTTTTACTCCAGGAGCTCGCCCAGTTGCGTGCCCAGTGCGGCGACAAACTGAGTGTGACCATAGCCCTGTCAAAAGAGGAGCCCCCCGGTTCCGTCCTGAGTGATTACCCGCAATTGAAATTCGACACAGGTTATGTGCACGAGGTGGCAGGACGTCAAATGCAGGGCAGTTATCAGGACGTCAGAGCCTATCTTGCCGGGCCGCCGCCGATGGTCGATGCGGCCGTCCGGATATTGCTTATGGCGAGAATGACCACCGATAACATTTGTTATGACAAATTCAGTTAGGAATGGGCATGAGCAAGATACGCGTATGTAATACGGCCGAAATTCCCAGCAATGGGATGAAGGATTATGACATTGAAGGCGGGCTCAAGGTCCTGATAGCCAACGCAGGCGACAGCTATTACGCCTATCAAGGCATTTGCCCTCACCAGGAAGTCTGTCTGGCTGAAGGATACTACGATGGTGCAGTGCTTACCTGCCACCAGCATTTATGGCAGTGGGATATTACTACCGGAAAGGAAATTGGTCTCGCCGAAGCACCGCTGGAGAAATACGAAGTCCAGGTTGAGGATGGCGAGATATTTGTAGTGCAATCCAGCGCACTGAAGGTAGCACAGTTGTTCATGGATGTTTCCGACGCCACGCTGCAGAAGCTCGATCAGCTTGCACGCCGTGAAAAATACGAAAGTGGCAGCACCCTCTACAACATCGGCGATCCCACCGATGATCTTTATATTCTCGAATCGGGCCGCGTTGAGTTTCTGATTGGCCGCGATGGCACCAGCCCTGCCGGTTTTGTCTTGCGCAAGGGAGAAGTATTCGGCTGGGCGGCGTTACTCGAGAATCAACCGCGGCGCATTGCAAAATCCACCTGCCTGGAAGATTCGGTCCTGTTGCGGCTGAATGGCGAGGAAGCCTTGAAAGTCCTCGAATCCGATCCGGCATCAGGGTATTTCGTCATGCGCAAACTTTCGACGCTGATCACTCGGCATCTGGCCTCTCCAGGAGAAAAATAGCCCAAGTCCATTAATGCATTAATAGCGGGATGAGCACCAATATCTTGCTTTGTACAGCATGTGAATTCGTACCGATATGAAAGAGTAATCGATGTTGATTACGACCCGTATCAAGGATCAGTGTCTAACAAGAGGAGATTTTCATCATGACTTGTCTTAAGAATTGGTTTGATCGTCGTACTTATCGTGCATTACCAGCTTTAGCCGCGACCTTTAGCCTTGCCGTTGGCAGCGCGTTTTCCGCCTACGCGGCTGATCTCAACTATGGCAAGGTGGGTGAGCCCGTTCACCTGACCATCGGCTACCAACCTTACTACACGGAGTCCTGGTCGGGTGTGGTGATGCAGCCCATGAAGTTTTATGAGAAATACCTGCCCAAGGGATCCACCGTGAAGTTTTCGATTGGATTGCAGGGCGCCGTTATCGTCAATGCGATGCTCGCAGGCAAGCAGGATATCGGTTACATGGGCGACATGCCGGCTATCGTTTCCACCACAAAAGAGCGGGTCGCGGATCTTCGCATTGTTGCGTCACCGGGTTTAGGTGTCGATCAGTGCAACATTTTTCTTGCGAGGAAAGACGCCCCCAACTTTGCCAATCAGGACGAGGCCCTCAAGTGGCTGAATGGGAAGCGGGTGGCCGTGCCCAAGGGTTCCTGTACGGATCGCTTTGCGCAAGAAGTGTTCAAGAAGAAGGGGATCAAGCCGGCAGCCTATCTGAATCAGAACATCGAGGTCATTACCAGTGGTTTCCGGGCTGGCAAGATCGATGCTGCGGTTATATGGGAGCCCACTGCGTCGCGTCTGGTACTGGAAGGCCTCGCCAAGCGCATCGCGTCGGGTACGTCCATCAATGAGCATGACGGTGCGTTCATTGTCATGCGCAATGACCTCATCAAGCAGCGCCCGGATGTGGTCAAAGCATGGCTGAATGCCGAGCTCGATGCCCAGCTGTATATGGCGGACCCGAAAAATGCAGGAAAGATTGTTGAGGCGGTGGAATCACAAACCACAGGCTTCACCAAGCATGTTCTGTGGACATCCCTGTATGGCTCTTACCCGGCCTCCCAGGGGGGTACTCCGGAACGGGTTAAGCTGCCATTTGCGATCACACCGGAAGCTTCGGATCTGATCGAAAAAGCGACAACCTTTCTTTATGAAGTGAAGAGCATTCATACGCCCAAGCTGCGGCCGGAAGCGGTCATGCCGGAATTTGCCGAAGCAGTATTGAAAGAGCGCGGATTGAAAGCTCCGATTGGCTCGATTAAGGCTATGCCGGACTCGGCCTACACAGGCAAAAAATAACACGTCTACCTATTCAATCAAGACTACCCCAGCCGTGTGCATGACACGGGCACGGCTGGCGGGATCTTGACGTCTGCAGTGCACGGGCGCCAGCTTCTCCAACGCCCTGAACTCAGCCAGAAGGATGCCACAAGGAATATTTTATGGAAATTGACCAGACCGTAGCCTTACTGAAGCGATCCATGCCGTTTCAGACGGTACCGAACGATGTGCTCGAAGCAATCGCCAGACTTGCCAGGTATGAGTCTTACGCCCGTGGGGACGTGATCTATCACCAGGGTGATTTCGCTGACGATGTCTATATCGTGTCTTCAGGTGCCGTGCAGCACACACTTGGGATTGGCTTCCAGGCGATCCATCCGGAAAAAATCCTGCATAGCGGCGATGTGTTCGGCTGGGCAGCCGTGCTCGAGAATCAGCGCAGCCGTTTGGCAAAGACCGTCTGCTTGGAACGGACTGAACTGATCCGGATCAACGGCGAGGAACTGATCAACCTGTTCAAGGCGTCGCCCGAGACAGGTGACATTGTCATGAGCCGCTTCGCGACCATGATCAATAAGGAATATACCCTGCCTGAAGAAATGGCAGGCCACGTACCGCATTTCACGCAAGTGCCAGTCACTGTGGCAACCGGCTTGACCCTGACGATGTTTCGCCTGTCGCAGTGGCTGAAAAGTCCCAAGCCCTATCTGATGCTCACGGGATTCGGAATCCTGTTGGCTACCTGGTACCTCGCAGTCGAAATCTGGAAATTGCCCAGGTTTGCAGACATGCCAGGGTTGACCGAGGTGGTTAAAGAATGGTTCAGCAAAGACCCGATCTACGGCTTGTCGATCTATACGCCTGAGTATTACCAGCATATCTGGGTCAGCGTTCGCCGAATCCTGATCGCATTTTTTCTTGCCACGGCGCTAGGCGTGCCGCTTGGATTGTTTTTAGGTTGGTCCAAGACATTCCGCGAATACGTCTTCCCTGTCTTTGAAACACTGCGTCCCATTCCGATTCTTGCTTGGGTACCCCTGGCAATCCTGATGTTCCAGGGCTCGGAAACGCCGGTCATCTTCCTTACTTTCCTTGCATCCTTCTATGCCACCGCTCTGAATACCATGCTTGGCGTCGAAACCATCGACGAATCCTACAGCCGGGCGGCTGCTTGTCTCGGCGCAAGCAAGTGGCAAACCTTCAAGGAAGTGATCGTGCCGGGTGCCATGCCATTCATTTTTACAGGTTTGCAGATATCGATTGGCGTTGCCTGGTTTTCTCTGGTGGCCGGAGAAATGGTGTCTGGCGAGTTCGGGCTGGGTTATGTGATCAATACGTCTTATACGATGGTTCGCTATCCAACCATTGTGATCGGCATGGTCACGCTTGGCATAGTTGGCTACGTTTCAAGCGCACTCGTGCGTATGGCGGGTGATTACATGATGCAGTGGCGGGTTCGTGAACTTGCTTTAGGAGGTCGTTGATGAGCGCTGTGTTGCAACAAGCCGAGAAGGCTGGAAAAGGTATGCTGAAAGGCGCAATCCGGATCGAGGATGTAGTCAAGATCTATGATCCGGATGGTGCGGCCGTGATGGCTGTGGATCATTGCTCGCTTGATATCCCGGCCGGCGAAATATGCATGATCGTCGGGCCATCGGGTTGTGGGAAGACCACATTATTGAATGCGATTGCGGGATTCCACAGCATCACCTCAGGCAAGATTTTCCTTGATGACGAGCTCTTGTGCGGACCCGGGAAGCCCATGGCACAGCCAGGCTCGGATCGCATTGTGGTGTTTCAGAACGGGGCGCTGTTTCCATGGAAATCCAACCTGGATAACGTCGCTTTTGGCCTCATGATGCAAGGCAAGCTGGGCAAAAAGGAAATCTACGACAAAGCCCGCAGCATGATGGCGGATGCGGGCTTAAGCGGCACCGAGCACAACTTCCCCGGTGAAGTTTCCTCGGGCTTGCGCCGCCGTGTAGAAATTGTCCGGGCCCTGATGAATGAGCCAAAGGTATTGCTGTTCGACGAGCCCTATCGGGCACTCGACTCGCTCACCAAATCGGTGATGCATGAGGCTTTACTGGAAATTTACTACAAGAACAAAGTCACCATTTTCTTTATCACCCACGATCTGGAAGAGGCGATTTTTCTTGGGCATCGACTTGTCATCATGACCTCGCGTCCCTGCAAGCCGAAGAAAATCATCGACGTTGATATTCCTCACCCCCGCGATTACAGCGTGCTGACCAGTACGCGGTATCGCCAGCTGATGGATGAAACCGTGGAACTCGTACATGAAGAGGCCAAGAAGGCTTTTTCGGCCGGCGAAAAAGAAGGGTAGACGACATGAATATCAAACGGTTTAGAAAAGAATTGTTTAGTCGCTCCAAGCTACGAGCCATCATTGCCATTTTCGTGTTTCTCGCGCTGTGGGAGTTGGGCTCGCGGTCCAATGAATGGTTTGGCTTTACCCCGCCGTGGATCGGCCATGTACCGGCACCGACCGCCGTTCTTGTTGCGTGGTATGCATTGCTGGGCGACCCAGGGTACTGGCAAAGCTGGTATTTGAGTACGCTCCGCGTGCTGGCGGGATTCTTTGCGGCCATGCTGATCGGGATTCCCCTGGGCTTGTTCATGGCGGTGAACAAAACGTTCAACGGCATCGTTTTCCCGGCGTTTGAGATTTTGCGCCCGATCCCGCCGCTGGCCTGGGTGCCGGCATCGATCATTTTCTGGCCAACCCAGGAATTGTCCATTGCATTCGTTACTTTTCTCGGGGCCTTTTACACCATCGTGATCAACGTGGTGGGCGGCGCGAAATCCATTGATGTCCGCTTCTTCCAATCTGCGCAATCGATGGGCTCCTCGCAATGGGATGTCTTTCGGCGAGTCGTGCTCCCTGCAACCCTTCCATCGATCGTCGTTGGATCCGCTGTGGGCATGGGGATTACCTGGGAGGTGGTGGTTGCTGCAGAAATGATTTCGGGCGGCGGCGGCGAAAGCGGCTCCGGTGGGGGACTTGGCTTCTTTATCTGGAACTCCTATGTCGGCGGATCATACGAACAAATTGTCGTAGGCATGATCAGTATCGGCATTGCTGGATTTATCTGCAGTGAGCTTTTGCGGAAGCTCGGTAGTTTCTTCACCCCGTGGTTGAGAAAACGGTAAAGGATGAATCGTATGAACGATATTACTCAGAATCAATCCACTGCTACGCCGAGTAGCGTGAATTTGAAGAAGGTTGGTGAAATAAAAGTTACCAATGTCAGCAAAACGTATGGTGCTGCGCTGTTTGCTAAAGAAGTACTTAAAAATTGCTCATTTACCATTGAACGCAACAAGCTTACGGTGATGATCGGCCCATCGGGCTGCGGTAAAAGCACCTTGATACGGCTTCTTGCCGGCTTTGAAAAGCCTTCATCCGGCACGATCGAAATCGACGGGAAACGAATAACCGGCCCAGGGCGTGACCGCCTGGTTGTGTTTCAGGAATCGGCATTGTTTCCGTGGATGACCAGCCACGACAACATCATGTACGGTCCCAAGGCACGCGGTGAAAATACACAGAAAAACCGTGATCAGGCTGAATACCTGCTTGAAAAGGTGGGCTTGTCGGCTTTCCGGGAGAAATATCCGCCGCAACTCTCCGGCGGTATGCAGCGCCGGGCTGAATTGGCCCGCGCGATGATCAATAACCCCGATGTCATGATTCTCGATGAGCCGTTTCGTGGCCTGGATTGCATGTCCAAGGAATTGATGTGGGAATACTACTCAGGGCTCTATGAAGAGTCGCGTAGAACGAACTTTTTCGTTACCACCGACATCGACGAGGCGATTTTTCTGGCTGATCGTCTGCTGATCATGTCGAATATTCCGGGCCAGGTCCGTGCGGCCATCGAAGTTGATTTGCCACGGCCGAGAAGACTGGCTTTTGTTTTTGACGATGACCGGGCGATTGCCGTGAAGATGGAGGCCTTGGCCATCCTTCACCAGGAAGCAATGAAATCGTTTAGTGGCGGAAGCAAGGCAGCGGCAGATTTTGTTGAAGCTTATTCAAAACGGTCAGGCGGCAATGGGACTGCCGGTAGTAAGGAACCGGCATGACATCATTGTTTTACATGTTGTCATTTAATGTTGAATGTTGAATCTGTTTTTTAAATATCCGGAGACGAGAAAATGGAAAAAAAAGTAATTGATATGCGCAGCAGGCCTTCATTTCTGCATGATTTTTATGGGGCAACGCCGGGAACGAATGAATATGAAGTGGTTAAATGGCTGAACAGGCGGGTGGGCTCAAAAGACGACGAACATTTTACGCGTTCAAAAAACGTCGAAGGATTCGTGGATGAAATCAGGGAAACCGGCATAACGGCGGCTGTGGTGGTGGGCCGTGACATTCCGGGGATCCGGCATACCAATGATGAGATCAGCGAATTAACCAAAGGCCACAAAGAGCTTATTGGTATAGGCTCGGTGGATCCGCTAGCACTGGGTGTCAAAGGCTCGATCGCCGAAGTGGAAAGAGCCGTCAAGAAACTCGGATTGAAGGGCATCAACCTGGAACCGGGGTTTGGCAGTGCGCCCATGAAGGCCGACAATCCTTTGCTATACCCGATCTACGACGCATGTGATCAATTGGGCGTTCCCGTTTGCCTCATGTCGGGGCCGACTTCTCCCAGCCTCGAACTTACCGACCCCGCTCCCGTGGGCCGGATTGCAAAAGCATTCCCTGGCCTGTCTATCGTCTGCTATCACGGGTTTTATCCTTATGTGAACGAAGTAATCGCAGTCGCTTTCCGCTATGAGAACGTTCACCTCGTGCCGGACATGTACATTTTCCTGCCGGGTGGAAGCCTTTATGTTGAAGCTGCAAACGGTTTCATGAAAGATCAACTCTTGTTTGGCAGTTCGTACCCCTTCCGTGCGATGGGGCAATCACTTGAAGATTACAGAAACCTCGGATTCAAGGATGACGTTATCGATCAGGTGTTGTACAAGAATGCCAAACGGGTTCTTAAGCTCAAAAGCTAGTACAGCAGAATGCTTCCCTATGGTTATTGGTTCAGACGGCAATTTACGTTGGCCCATTTTAATCTGGACGAAAATATCTATCAGGGATGCGGGATCATCGAGTCTTCCTCGGTTGATCGGGCAATTAATAAATTGCCCGATTTTTACCCGAGGAAGAACAGCCAATAGTGTGGCTGCTTGATTGTAAAAACCTTGAAAAACCGGGATCAATCAATCGCCATGCGCCTCCAGCGCTATATGGAAGTGCCTGCACCCGCTGCACTATTCCTGATGTCGCCATATCGATGACTATTGCCTGGCTGCTCGCCATTTCCCTGGTCGTTGGCATCCTTATCGGCGCTGTGGGAATAGGGGGGATTCTTCTAATCCCTGCGCTTAACATTCTTGGCGGATTGACAATCCAGGAGGCAATGGCCACGGCCTTGTTCACCTTTATTTTTACTGGCCTCATCGGGGCCTTTTCATTTCAGCGTCATGGGAGTATCAACTGGAGCATTACCGTGCCGCTGTGCATTGGGGCAGCAGTGTTCGGGTTCTTCGGCGCCTGGGCAAATTCAAAAATCGATGCGCAAGGGCTCTCCTTGATCCTTGCATCAATAATTGTTTTCTCGGGAATTTATACTGTTTTAACCAATAAACGGACGAAATCGGCAATTTTTCAGGATTGGCCCAGATTACAGCAGGCATTGTTGTTTGGAATCGGTGCCGTGGTGGGTTTTGGCTCGGGTCTCACCGGGGTAGGGGGGCCGGCCTTGTCCGTCCCTATCATGATCCTGTTGGGGTTCCCTGTTCTGAGCACGATAGGGGCAAGCCAGGTAATCCAGATCCTCGCGGCAATCTCGGGGACGGCAGGGAATCTGCAGTATGGGTCAATTAATTACAAGTTCATGGCTATATGCACAATCTTTGAGGTCATTGGGGTTGTGTTTGGCGCGCGGATCGTACATGCCGTAAACGCACAATCCTTGCGTGGCGGTGTAGGCTTATTGTGCATTCTTGTTGGTGCCGGACTCATGCTGCGTACATTGGGATTTTTATAGCCTCCGCGCTTTCGGCAATATTTACGAGGCTCGGCCCAGTGTTCGCGAATGTGTTGATGATGTCTGTACTTCTCAGCGTTTCCGTACTTGACGGCCGATGCATCTCCCGCATCCGTAGAAAGCAGGAACCGCCCCATCCTGATCTGACCGATCACAGCACTTGCATAGAACGATGTGTCACCCGCCTGAAAGTACCCTGGAAAGCCAAATGGGTATTGCGGGTCGTGACAGCGTGACAATTTGCCAGGTTCCAGCGCCTGTTTTAGGCCGTTTGAACGGGACACTCTGTCACGGCGCAGATACTTTCCGGATTGGGGTCATATAGTAAGCGTTTGGTTTAAGTGCTTGTTTATGGATGCGATTATCTCCTGCCGCCAGCTCGATAAATTAATTGGTATGTAAATTGCTTCAAGCAGTGCATACCCAATGGTTTACTTGATTGCTGCAGAGGATTTATGCCCAGTACAAATCAAGCCGACTTGTTACCTGCATTGCACCAGCTGCAGGAAAGATTCGGTTATATCCCCGACGATGCTATTGCCGATCTGGCAAGAACCCACAACATGTCACGAGCTGAAGTGGTGGGCGTGATTGGTTTCTATCATGATTTCCATCGCACGCCGCCCGGCCGCCAACGTCTCCGCATCTGCCGCGCAGAATCGTGCCAGGCCATGGGGGCGGATGCCTTGGCCATGCATGCCAGCGAGCGCCTTGGCGTCGAGTTTGGCGCCACCACGGCCGATGGCGAGGTGACGCTGGAAGCGGTCTATTGTCTTGGCAACTGCGCCTGTTCACCGGCCGTGATGCTGGATGGCGAACTTCATGGGCGGGTCAGTACTGAGCGCCTCGACGCAATTCTTGCGGAAGGGCGGGGAACATGACGCAACGGATTTTTGTCCCGCGCGATGCCAGCGCCGTTTCGGTCGGTGCGCAACGCGTGGTGCGTGCGATCGAGCACGAGGCACAGAGCCGGGGGCTGACTGTGGAGATTGTGCGCAATGGCTCACGTGGATTGTATTGGCTGGAGCCGCTGATCGAGATCGAGTCCAGCGGACAGCGCATAGCCTATGGGCCTGTCAGGCCGGAGGATGTGGCCGGCTTGTTCGATGCCGGATGGCTGCAGGGCGGCCCACACGCCTTGTGCCATGGCCCCAGTGAAGACATCCCCTATCTGAAACGTCAAACCCGGCTTACCTTCGCCCGCATGGGGGTCACCGACCCCCTGTCGCTGGAGGACTATCGTTCTCATGGCGGATTAAAGGGGCTGGAACGTGCGCTCGCCATGAAGGCTGAAGACATCGTGGCCGCCATTGATACGGGTGGCCTGCGCGGCCGCGGTGGCGCTGGCTTTCCCACCGGGATCAAGTGGCGCACGGTGATGAATGCGGGCGGTGGCCAGAAATACATTGTCTGCAATGCCGACGAGGGGGATTCCGGCACGTTCTCGGACCGCATGCTGATGGAGGGTGATCCCTATTGCCTGATCGAGGGCATGATCATCGCCGGCCTGGCGGTGGGTGCGGATACCGGCTACATCTACTTGCGTTCGGAATACCCGGAGGCCTGGGATGTACTGGAGGAAGCCATCGTCACCGCCACGCGCGAAGGGGTGCTGGGCGACAATGTACTCGGCTCGGGGCGGCGTTTCGACCTGAATCTTTTCAAGGGCGCAGGAGCCTACGTGTGCGGCGAGGAAACCTCGTTGCTGGAAAGTATCGAAGGCAAGCGCGGACTGGTGCGCGCCAAGCCGCCGTTGCCCGCATTGCAGGGCCTGTTTGGCCAGCCTACGGTGGTCAACAACGTCATCACGCTGGGCAGCGTGCCCTGGATCCTGGCGCAGGGCGGCGAGGCCTACAAGGCTCACGGCAGCGGCCGTTCGCGTGGCACGCTGCCGTTCCAGCTCGCCGGCAATCTGAAGCATCCCGGCTTGGTCGAAGTCGCCTTCGGCATGACCCTGCGCGAATTGCTCTACGACTTCGGCGGCGGCTCCGCCAGCGGACGGCCGATCCGTGCCGTGCAGGTGGGCGGCCCGCTCGGCGCCTATCTACCCGAATCGCGCTTCGACCTGCCGCTGGATTACGAGGCGTTTGCTGCGGTTGGCGCCACGGTTGGCCATGGTGGCATCGTCGCCTTCGACGACAGCGTCGACATGGCCAAGATGGCCCGCTACGCCATGGAATTCTGCGCCATCGAATCCTGCGGCAAGTGCACGCCGTGCCGCATCGGCTCGGTACGCGGCGTGGAACTGCTGGACGGCATGATGGCCGCGCGCCCACAGCAATCCAACGACGACACGCTGTTGCGTGATCTTTGCCAGACCATGCTGGATGGATCGCTGTGCGCCATGGGCGGCATGACGCCATATCCGGTTCTGTCCGCACTCGATCATTATCCAGAAGATTTCGGCCTGGCGCCGAAGCAAAAGGAGGCCTCAGCATGAGCTTGCATTGCCACCACGACCGGGGTACCCCGGCACGCACGTCCACCCAGCGCGTCACTTTGTCCATCGACGGGGTTCCCGTCACTGTTCCGGCTGGAACGTCGGTCATGCATGCCGCCGCCGAGGCAGGAATCGACATCCCAAAACTGTGTGCGACCGAGCAGCTGGAATCGTTCGGCTCCTGTCGCCTCTGCGTGGTCCAGGTGAAGGACCGGCGCGGCTATCCCGCTTCCTGCACCACGCTGGTGGAGGAGGGCATGGAAGTGACCACGGAGAACGACGCCCTGTTCCGCCTGCGCCGTGGCGTCATGGAACTGTATATTTCCGACCACCCGCTCGATTGCCTGACCTGTTCCGCCAACGGCAACTGCGAATTGCAGGACATGGCCGGCCGCGTCGGCCTGCGCGAGGTGCGTTACGCCGAAGGCGACAACCACCTGGCTGAGACGGCGGATACCTCGAATCCCTATTTCACCTACGATCCCGCCAAGTGCATCGTCTGCTCGCGCTGCGTGCGCGCCTGTTCCGATATACAGGGCACGTTCGCGCTGACCACCACCGAGCGCGGCTTCGAGTCGCGTATCGCGGCGGCGGGCGGCGACGATTTTCTATCCTCCGAATGCGTGTCCTGCGGTGCCTGCGTGGCGGCCTGCCCGACGGCGTCGTTGCTGGAGAAGTCGGTGATCGAGCAGGGCCAGCCGCAACGCAGCATCACCACCACCTGTGCTTATTGCGGCGTGGGTTGCTCGCTCAATGCCGAGATGCAGGGCGAGAAGGTGATCCGCATGGTGCCCGACATCAATGGCGGCGCCAATCACGGCCACGCTTGCGTCAAGGGCCGTTTTGCCTGGGGCTATGCCACGCACGCCGACCGCATCACCACCCCGATGATCCGCAGTTCGATCCGCGATGCCTGGCGCGAGGTGAGCTGGGAAGAAGCCATTGCCCACACGGCGAGCGAATTCCGCCGCCTGCAGGGGCAATATGGGGCCGAGTCGATCGGTTCGATTACTTCCTCGCGCTGTAGCAACGAGGAGACCTATCTGGTCCAGAAACTGACCCGCGCCGCCTTCGGCGTCAACAACGTCGACACCTGCGCCCGCGTGTGCCATTCCCCCACCGGGTACGGCCTGAAGCAGACCATGGGAGAATCCGCCGGCACTCAGGATTTCGATTCGGTGATGCAGGCCGACGTGATCTTGGTGATCGGCGCCAACCCCACCGACGCCCATCCGGTGTTCGCCTCCCGGATGAAGCAGCGCCTGCGCCAGGGCGCCAAGATCATCATCGCCGATCCACGCAGCATCGACCTGGTGGAGACCCCGCACGTCCGCGCCACCCATCACCTCCAGTTGCGGCCCGGCACTAATGTGGCCCTGATCAATGCCCTGGCGCATGTCGTCGTCACCGAGGGGCTGGTGGACGAGGCTTTCGTGGCAGCACGCTGCGAGCCGGAAGCTTTCGCCAAATGGCGCACCTTCATCGCCGATCCCCGTCACAGTCCCGAAGCCACCGCGGAGATCACCGGTGTGCCCGCGGATGAGATGCGCGCTGCCGCCAGGCTGTATGCCACCGGTGGCAATGCGAGCATCTACTATGGCCTGGGCGTCACCGAGCACAGCCAGGGTTCGACCATGGTCATGGGCATCGCCAATCTGGCCATGGCCACCGGCAACATCGGCCGGCCCGGTGTGGGCGTGAATCCCCTGCGAGGGCAGAACAACGTGCAGGGTTCCTGCGACATGGGTTCCTTCCCGCATGAATTTCCTGGCTACCGCCACGTCGCCGACGACGCCACGCGCACGCTGTTCGAATCCACCTGGGGGGTGACGCTGTCCGCCGAGCCCGGACTGCGCATTCCCAACATGTTCGATGCCGCCATCACCGGCAGCTTCAAGGGCCTGTATGTGCAGGGCGAAGACATCGTCCAGTCCGATCCCAACACCCAGCACGTTACCGCCGCCATGGAGTCGCTCGAATGCCTGGTGGTGCAGGATCTGTTTCTGAACGAGACCGCCAAGTTCGCCCACGTCTTCCTGCCTGGCTCGTCCTTCCTGGAAAAGGACGGCACCTTCACCAACTCGGAGCGGCGCATTTCCCGCATCCGCAAGGTGATGCGCCCGATGGCGATTTATGCGGACTGGGAGGTGACCCAGATGCTGTCCAATGCCCTGGGCTATCCCATGCACTACACGCACCCGTCCGAGATCATGGACGAGATCGCCAGTCTCACGCCGACCTTCCAGGGCGTCACTTACGCCAAACTAGACGAACTGGGCAGCATCCAGTGGCCATGTGACGAGGCCCACCCGACCGGCACGCCCACCATGCACGTGGAGGAGTTCGTGCGCGGCAAGGGGCGCTTCATGCTCACCGAATACGTGGCCACGGAGGAACGCGCCAACCGCCGCTTCCCGCTGCTGCTGACTACGGGGCGCATCCTGACCCAGTACAACGTGGGCGCCCAGTCCCGGCGTACCGCCAATATCGTCTGGCATCCGGAGGACGTTCTGGAACTACATCCGGTGGACGCGGAAGACCGCGGCATCCGCGACGGCGACTCGGTCGGCGTGCAAAGCCGTGCCGGCGAAATCATGCTGCGCGCCAGGATCAGTGAGCGCATGCAGCCCGGTGTGGTCTACACCACCTTCCATTGGCCCGGTTCGGGAGCCAACGTGGTGACCACCGAGAATTCGGACTGGGCCACCAACTGCCCCGAGTACAAAGTGACCGCCGTGCAGGTTTTCCGTGTGGAGCAGCCCTCTGCCTGGCAACAGCAGTTCGCCCGTTTCGACGCGGAGCAAATGGCCCTGCTGGAGGCGGAATCGAAATCGAAGAGGGATCATGCACCTGTGTGATCTACCCGAGTTGGCCTTGATCCTGCCGCCCGCCCTGATGGAAGCGGCCGCCCACAGCGGCGGTGGCGCACACGTGGACACCGTGCCGGAGGAGGTGCCGGTGGCGTTGTCGTACAACGGCATTTCCCATGCGGTGATGCTGGCCAGCCCGGCCGACCTGGAAGATTTTGGCCTCGGCTTCAGCCTGAGCGAGGGGATTCTGACGGATCCCTCCGAACTGTACGACCTGGAACTGGAAGTAGGCGAACGCGGCATCGTCGTGCAGATGCGCATCTCCGAAGCGCGCTTGGCCGGCCTCAAGCAGCGTAGACGGGCGCTGGCTGGACGCACCGGCTGCGGGCTGTGCGGTGTGGAAAGCCTGGAACAGGTGGCGCGCGTGCTGGTGCCGTTGCCGGCAGGGCCGGCTATTGCGGCTGCATCGCTGCAAAAAGCGCTGACCCATCTGCAGCAAAACCAGCCGCTGCATGCCAGCACCGGTGGCGTACACGCTGCCGCCTGGGCCGATCCGGCAGGCAATCTTCTGGCGGTGCGGGAGGATGTCGGCCGTCACAACGCCCTGGACAAACTGATAGGCGCGCTGGCGCGCGAGCGCCGCGATATGCGCGCCGGCTTCGCCCTGATCACCAGCCGTGCCAGCTTCGAAATGGTGCAGAAGGCGGCCAGCGTCGGCATCCCGATGCTGGCGGCGGTGTCCGCGCCGACCGGTTACGCCATCCGCCTGGCGCGCGAATGCGGGCTGACCCTGGCCGGCTTCGTGCGCGACCGGCGCTATACGCTCTACTCGCATCCCGAACGTATCATCGAATAAACAAGGAACGCATGTTCATGAATGTCGAGCACCTGATCCAGATGGCCAACCAGATTGGCGCCTATTTCGCAGCCGAACCCGATCGTGCCGTCGGACGCGCTGGCGTGGCCGATCATCTGGCACGCTTCTGGGAGAAACGCATGCGGCAAAGCCTCTACGCCAGTTTCGACCAGGGCACCGCGACCACGCTCGCTCCCCTGGTTAGCGAGGCGCTGGTCGAGCATCGCGAACGCATCCTGGGTAAAAAAGCCGCATGAGCCTCGCCTTCATCGCACTGGGCGGCAATCTCGACTGTCCCGCCGCCCGTCTGCTCAAGGTCATGGGCGAACTGGACAACCTGCAGCAGACCCGTCTGCTGCGCGCCTCTTCGCTGTATCGCACCGCTCCGGTGGGCTACGCCGGGCAACCCGATTTCGTCAACGCCGTGGCCCTGATCGACACGGCGCTGCCGCCGCAGGCGCTGATGGCAGAACTGCTCGCCTGCGAGGCGCGCCATGGCCGTGTGCGCGACCAGCGCAACGGCCCGCGCACGCTGGACCTCGACCTGCTGCTCTACCAGGATCGGGTACTCGAAGACAGTTTCGTCACGCTGCCGCATCCACGCATGCACGTGCGTCCGTTCGTGCTGGTGCCGCTACTGGAAATCGCGCCGGACTGCGTCATTCCCCGGCACGGAGAGGCCCGCGCGCTGCTCGCCGCCTGCCCGGACCGGCACGATGCGAGGCGCATCGAGCGCACCACTTTCGATTGGGGTTTGCACACCCTGCGCCGGATGGGGCAAGGCCTGGTTGCGCCGGATAATGCATTCTCCCTGTAGCGGCCCGAAGCGGGGGTAGGCGCCTGCTGTTCTGAATGCGCGCGGCGCCCTGTCCCCAGCCGTTCATTCAGATGACGGCACCGCGTTCATGCGGACCAGGACGGCGAGCAGACCCTATCGGCATTTATCGCCGTGCAACACCCCCTAAGCAGGATGGCGACAATCTGCCGGTACACCGGCAAAACAATGCATGCCTGCAAGTGACCATCATGCGTGCTGCAACAGCATTCAGCCCGTAAACCCGGTACAGGGCGCAGCGCCCCGCGTCGGGTTTTCAGCCTGCTACCGAGCTTGGCGATAACCTTGGGCATGGATATCTCCTTTGATTCATGCGGCTTGTATGTGGACCAGTTCCCGAACTTGTATGTGGACCAGTTCCCGAAGATGCCCCCCGGCCCTGAAAGCCATGGCCGTACATGAAGCCGTGATCCTGCGGCTCGTTATAGGCCGGACTGCCGGCAGCGGCGGCTTCGCGCATCATGGCATCCACCGCCTGTCCTGTAGCGCGATAGGCAGGGCAGCACTTCCGTGCTCTGCGTGGCATCGCATACCGGGTTGGAGGTGAAGCTCTGGAAACGTTCGCGCAGCAGCATGCTGAAAATGTTGTCGCCGACGACCATGCAGGTTGCCGAATCGTTGGTGAATTTTTCATCGAAGCTGAAGCCGAGACGAGCAAAGAAAGCGATCGAGTGTGCGAGATCGGCAACGGGAAGATTGACGAATATCCGGGTGGACATGGGATCCTCCAAAAACAGTCTGGTCAGCCGGAGCGCGCGGGCACGCCCTGGCCGGATGGCGGCCTGGGCAGTCGTGTCCTGCACACCTAGGGAAGGTCTGCATAACTCCCCCCACCCATCCCGGAATTTGAGACAGTAGCGCCAT
>DAOMWT010000031.1:0-24520 GCA_035436705.1 Thiobacillus sp.
CGGGCAGGCTGGCGCGCTTCGGCCCGTTCAGCGTCAACCTCGATGCCCGCACCCTCAGCCGCGATGACGCCGAAATCACGTTGACCGGCGGCGAGTATGCATTGCTGGAAATCTTCGTCACCCATGCCAACCGCGCGCTGTCGCGCGACTGGTTGATGGACCAGCTGCGCGGCTTCGAGCGCGACCCGTTCGATCGGAGCATCGACGTGCGGGTGAACCGCCTGCGCAAGAAAATCGAGGACGACCCCGCCAACCCGGCCTATATCCGTACCCAGCGCGGGCAGGGCTATCTGTTCGTACCGCAGGGCAAGGGGTGAAGCCCATTGCCCGCTCGTTGTACGCTCGCACCGCGCTGACGCTGGCGCTCGCCTTCATCGTGTTCCAGGCGGCGGCGTTCTGGGTGGTGTATCGCACCCTGATCGTGCCGGTGGCGGAGCGCTCGGCGGACGACCTGGCCGGATTGATCGTGCTGTCGGCGCAGACCTGGGTGGAGCTGCCGCCGCCGACGCGTGCCGCGTTCGAGCGCGAACTGGCGCGACGCCATGGCCTGCGCCTGACCACCGCTGCCACCGGCGCCACCGCAGATGCCCCGCAATTCGCCTTTCGCGCGCAGATCGAAGCCGCATTGAGCCGCCGGTTAGGCGAGCCTATCGTGTTGCGCGGGGTGCCGGAGGCGGCGGCGGCATGGCTGGATATTCCGGTGGCCGGGCATGATCTGCACGCCGGATTCTTCCCTGATCGCTATGCCGTCAAGCCGCCGCTGGCGGCCATCGCGGTGATTGCGCTGGGCGCGTTCCTCAGTCTGCTGACCGCCCTGTTTCTGGTGCGCCGCATCACCGTGCCGCTGGCGCGTGCGGCGCAGGCGGCCAGCCAGGTTGGCGCGGGCGAGCTGCCCGAGCCCTTGCCGGAAACCGGCCCGGCCGAGCTGGCCGAGCTGGCCCGTCGTTTCAACCGGATGGCGGCCGAGGTACGCGACTTGCTGGATAACCGCACCACCCTGCTGGCGGGGATTTCGCACGACCTGCGCACCCCGATGACGCGGCTGCAGCTCAACCTGGAAATGCTGCGCGATGCCCCCAGCGCGGCACGTATCGACCGGGCGGTGGCCGATCTGGCCGACATGAACCGGCTGATTACGGGCTACCTGGAACTGGCGCGCACCACGCAGGCCGAAATGAAAGTGCGTTTCGACCTTGCGGGTTTGCTGGAGGAGATCGCGGCTGATACCGGACTGTCGTGGCAGGGTGCGCTGCCGTGCGAGATCGAGGCCGGCCGGCTTGCGCTGCGGCAAATCGTCACCAACCTGATCCAGAATGCGCAGCGTTATGGCGGCGGCACGCCGGTCGAACTGGCGCTGGAGTGCACCGGCAAACAGGCGCGGGTGATCGTGCGCGATGGCGGCGCGGGTATTCCCGACGATCAGCTGGAAAAAGTGTTCAGGCCGTTTTACCGGCTCGAGGCGTCGCGTTCGCAGGCTACCGGCGGAACCGGGCTGGGGCTGGCGATCGTGCGGCAGCTGGCGGAAACCAATGGATGGACCGTGTCTCTCAAGAACCGTGCGGCGGGCGGTCTGGAAGCGACGCTGGAAATCCGCCGCTAGCGCGTCAGATGCAGGATGGGGTGGCGCGCCGCAGCATCCTGAATTCGATGAATAGCAGCGTCAGGCTGAACATCGACATGCGGCGGGTGCTGCCGCTGAAAAATCCCAGCGGCGAGCACGACAGGCTGATGCTCACGCGGGTGGCTCTACCCAGCTGCATCAGGCGGCCGGCTGGCGGGCAAACAGGGAAAACTGCACGAACAGTAGCGACAGGCTGGTGAGGCTCATGCGCTCGGTCTGACCGTGGAACCAGGCAAAGGGCGAGGAGCTGAGTTCGAGAACCAGTTGTTTTTTGCCGAATTGCAGTTTCATGATGCACTCCTTGATGAAGGTTTTGCCTTAATACGTGCAATGCCTGTGCCACCCGGGTCTGTTGCGATATGATGTTAAAAACATCATATGAAACAAAGTGTTGAAAGCAGTTTCCCGCAAACTTCGACAGGCGGCATGGCACGGATTGACGGAAAATCGTCAATCCGTGTCGAGGCGGCAAACAGCGGGCGCCCACCAGGCGGATGGCGGCGTCAAGGTAGAATCCGGCTTTCGATTTGGGCGGAGCGTTTCAGGCGCGCCGCATCTTCTGCATGATCATCCTCAAGAATCTCAGCCTGCGGCGCAGCGCCAAGGTGCTGCTCGACAACGCATCGGTGTCGATCAACCCGGGCGAAAAGGTCGGCCTGGTGGGCCGCAACGGCGCCGGCAAATCCAGCCTGTTCGCGCTCTTGAACGGCACCCTGCACGAGGACCGCGGCGACTTTTCCATGCCCTCGCAGTGGCGCATGGCGCAGGTGGCGCAGGACATGCCGGAAACGGCCGAGTCCGCGACCGGGTTCGTCATCGCCGGCGACACCCAATTGGCCGAGGCGCAGGCAGAAGTGGCCGCCGCCGAGGCCAGCGACGATGGTGAGCGCATGGCGCACGCCTACATGGCGCTGCACGACGCCGGCGCGCACGATGCACAGTCGCGCGCGCAGGCCCTGATCCTCGGCCTGGGATTCCAGGTACGCGAGCTGGATCAACCGGTCAACAGCTTCTCCGGCGGCTGGCGCATGCGATTACAGCTGGCGCGCGCACTGATGTGTCCGTCGGAACTGCTGCTGCTCGACGAGCCCACCAACCACCTCGACCTGGACGCCCTGGTATGGCTGGAAGCCTGGCTGAAGAAATACCCCGGCACCCTGCTGGTGATCAGCCATGACCGCGAATTTCTCGACGCGGTGACCAACGTCACCCTCCATATCGAAAACGGCCAGCTCACCCGCTACGGCGGCAACTACAGCACCTTCGAGGACATGCGCGCCGAGCAGATGGCGCTGCAGCAAGCGGCGTTCGCGCGCCAGCAGGACAAGATCGCCCACCTGCAGGCCTTCATCAATCGCTTCAAGGCCAAGGCCAGCAAGGCCAAACAGGCGCAAAGCCGGGTCAAGGCACTGGACCGCATGGAAAAGCTGGCCCCGTTATTGGCCACCGCGGACTTCACCTTCGAATTCAAGGAGCCGCTCAACCTACCCAACCCCATGCTGACGATCGACGACGCCAGCTTCGGCTATCCGCCGGCGGACGGAGCGGGCGAGCCGACGGTGATCGTGCGGGGAGTCAGCAAGTCGGTCTTCGCCGGCCAGCGCATCGGCATCCTCGGCGCCAACGGCCAGGGCAAGTCGACGCTGGTGAAGACCGTCGCGCGCGACCTCGCGGTCGTTGCCGGCGCGGTGACCGAAGGCAAGGGCCTCAACATCGGCTACTTCGCGCAGCAGGAACTCGACGTCCTACGCCCCTTGGATACCCCGCTGGAGCACATGATCCGCCTTGCCCGCGACACCATTGCCAACGGCGGCGCCGGCCAGTTCAGCAGCCGCGAGCAGGATCTGCGCAATTTTCTCGGCACCTTCAACTTCAGCGGCGACATGGTCAAGCAGGCCGTCGGCACCATGAGCGGCGGCGAAAAAGCGCGGCTGGTGCTGTGCATGATCGTGTGGCAGCGCCCCAACCTGCTGCTGCTGGACGAGCCGACCAACCACCTCGACCTCGCCACGCGCGAGGCGCTGGCGATGGCCTTGAACGAATTCGAAGGCACGCTGATGCTGGTCAGCCACGACCGTGCCCTGCTGCGTTCGGTTTGCGACGAATTCTGGCTGGTCAGCCGTGGCGGGGTCGAGCCCTTCGACGGCGACCTGGACGACTACCAGCGCTATCTGCTGGACGAGGGCAAGCGCCTGCGTGAAGAACTCAAGCAGGCGGGCAAGAGGGGCGAAGCTCCGGAAGTAAAACCGGAGCCTGCCCCAGTAGCGGCGAAAAAACCGGTGGTGTCATCGGGCAAGATCAAGGCGTTGAAGCAGAAGCTGGAAAAACTCGACAAGAGCATGGCTGCGCTTCAAGTGGAAAAAAATGCGCTTGAAGCACGCCTGAGCGGGACGATTTCCGTCGAAGCGATTACCGAAACCGGCAGGCAGCTTCAGCACGTCATTGACGAACTGGCGATCGAAGAGGGGGAATGGCTGGAGTTATCGGGGGAAATCGAGGCGCTGGAGACGTCGAGCACTTGTTTATAGGTTGGTAATCGGGCGACATTTGACCATCCGTGTTCCTGCCGCGGCTGAGTGAGCGCACCGCATAATGATTTCTCGCATCGATTTATGACGGGCCATCAAGGCGGCTGTTCCCGCGCCAACGCGTAGGTCAGCCGGCCCTCTACAATGCGCGCCGGAGAAGTGTAAGGATGCACCGTGCTGTGCCTGGCATCGACGATATGGATCACCTCGATGCCGCGCACACGCAACACGTCGGCGATCAGCGCGCGATGACAGCGCCACCACACCGCCTCGGCGCACATCAGCGCGGTACGTCGCTGTCCAGCCAGCGCCAGCAGGGCGTCGAGGCCCTCGGCAAACTCCGCGCTGGCGAGATGGTCGGCGTAGCCGCGAAACGAGGCGTTGCGCCAGCCGTCGTTCGGTGAGTCGGGCCGCACCGGGCGGCGTCCGCCGAGCTTGGGCAACCACCGATACACGATGCCGTGCGACGGCAGTGATTCACTCAGCGCATCCTTTGCGAAATGCGGGTGGCGGCGCGAGCCGGGAAAGCGCCGGACATCGGCGACCGTCTCGATGCGATAGGTGGCCAGCGCGTCGAGAAACGCCTCCAGCGTGCGGGTCGAATGGCCGATCGTCCAGATCGTTTCTATTCCGCTAGTGCCGCATCCGGAGGGCATCGCTCAGACTATCCGCTGCAACGCGGCGCCCTTGTGCATCGCGATGTGATCGGTCTTGTCGCTCTGGATCGCGTACTGCGGATCTTCCGGGCTGCAGCGGCGCATATGGCCTTTGTATAGGGTGTCGCGCGTATGCACCTTGATGATCGTGCCACTCACCAGGCCGGCCTCCGAGTTCCAGCGTACGTGGTCGCCGACCTTGAATGGATGGCTCATGCTCATGGTCTCCGTTGATGATGTGGCCGCTTCCGTCTATCGGCGCGCCAGCAGCGCCCTGGCGCGTGCGGCCACGTGGTCGACGGTGAAGCCGTATTCGCGCAGCAGGACGCCGGCCGGAGCCGAGGCGCCGAAGCGTTCGACGCCGAGCATGTCACCGTGGGCGCCGACGTAGCGGCCCCAGCCCTGAGACACGCCCAGCTCGACCGCCAGGCGCGCCGGCACGCGCGGCGGCAGCACGTCGTCGCGATAGCTTTGCGGCTGGGTATCGAACAGTTCCCAGCTCGGCATCGACACGCAGCGCACCGCGACGCCTTCGCTCCGCAGGCGCTCGGCGGCGGCGAGGATCAGACCGACTTCGGAGCCGCTGGCAATCAGGATCAGCTCGGGTTGGGCGTGTTTCGCATCGCTCAGCACATACGCGCCGCGGCGCAGACCGTCGGCGCTGGCATAACGGCTGCGGTCGAGCGTGGGCACATCCTGCCGGGTCAGCGCCAGCAGCACCGGATGGTCGCGGGTTTCCACCGCCACTTTCCACGCCACCGCGGTTTCGTTGGCGTCGGCAGGCCGGATCACGGTGAGATCGGGGATCGCGCGCAGGCTGGCCAGGTGCTCGACCGGCTGGTGGGTGGGGCCGTCCTCGCCGACTGCGATGCTGTCGTGGGTGAACACGTGCACTACGTGCACGCCCATCAGCGCGGCCAGGCGGATTGCCGGGCGCATGTAGTCGGAGAAGATCAGGAAGGTGGCGCCGTAGGGGATGAAACCGCCATGCGCGGCGAGACCATTGACGATCGCACCCATCGCGTGTTCGCGCACACCGAAATGCAGGTTGCGGCCGGCGTAACTCCACCCGCCGTGGCCGGAGCCCTCGCTGCCCGTTCCGCTTGCCGGGGCCGGATTGAAGTCGCCCAGCCCTGTCAGCGCGGTGTGGGTGGACGGATCGAGATCGGCCGAGCCGCCGACCAGTGCCGGCAGCTTCGGCGCGAACGCATTCATGATCTTGCCGCTGGCGACGCGCGTGGCCATGCCCTTGGCGTCGGCGGGAAAAACCGGGATGTCGGCGTCCCACCCGGCAGGAAGTTCGCCGCGCAGACGGCCCTGCAGTTCGCTGGCCAGTTCAGGGAATGCCCGGGCATAGGCATCGAACCGTCCATTCCATTCGGCTTCCGCCCGGGCGCCGCGCTGCAGTGCCGCGCGGAAATGCGCCAGCGCCGGCTGCGGCACCCGAAACGGCGGATCGACCGGCCAGCCAAGCGTCTGCTTGGTCTTTTTGACGCCCTCGACGCCGAGCGGCGAACCGTGGGCTTTGTAGCTGTCCTGCTCGGGCGAGCCGAAGCCGATGTGGGTGCGCACCAGGATCAGCGATGGCCGCGCGGTGTCGGCACGCGCGGCGTCGAGCGCGGCGCCAATCGCGGCGACGTCGTTGCCGTCGGCCACGTGGAGTATCTGCCAGCCATAGGCTTCGAAGCGTTGGGTGCGATCCTCCGAAAACGTGATGTCGGTACCGGCCGACAGCGTGACGCTGTTGTCGTCGTAGAGGCAGATCAGCTTGCCGAGTTGCAGATGCCCGGCCAGCGACGCAGCCTCGGAGGCGATCCCTTCCATCAGGTCGCCGTCGCTTACGATGGCCCAGGTATGGTGATCGATCACCGTGTGACCGTCGCGGTTATAGCGCGCCGCCAGGTGGGCTTCGCCGATCGCCATGCCGACTGCATTCGCCAGCCCTTGCCCGAGCGGGCCGGTGGTCACTTCGACGCCGGGCGTGTGGCCGCGCTCGGGATGCCCCGGCGCCTTGCTTCCCCATTGGCGAAACTGCCGGATGTCGTCCAGCGACAGCTCGTAGCCAGTCAGATGCAGCAGGCTGTAGAGAAGCGCGGAGCCGTGTCCGGCCGACAGCACGAAGCGATCGCGGTCGGCCCAGTCCGGGTTGGCCGGGTGGTGCTTGAACTGGCGCGTCCATAGCGTGTAGGCCATCGGCGCGGCGCCGAGCGGCAGTCCCGGATGGCCGCTGCTGGCGTGCTGCACCATGTCCACCGAGAGGAAGCGCAGCGTATCGATGCATAGCGAGTCGAGTTGATCGGACATGAAGATTTCTCTATTCAATCAAGGATGGGTGGGCGTCACGATCACGACACCCCGCGTTTCTTCAGGATAGTTTGCATTTGATCGATTTCGTTTCCCCCCAACCTGCCAGATCGTCCCGTTGTGGCGGGTTCATTGGCGGATTCGTTTGCAATCCCAGCGGTATCTGAAACGCCGGATCCGTTCGAAAATTTTGTCGGCAAGGATTCGGGATGCGGACTAGGGTGTGTTAACACTAATCCGGGATTGGCTGCTTGAGAGGCCGGGCCGGCTCCCGCCCATCGGGCAATGCCGAAACCCCCGCCAACCACGCTAAAATGCCGCTTTGCCGAAAAGCCGCTCATCCGCCGTGAACCCCACCTTTCAGGACATTATCCTCACCCTGCAACGCTACTGGGCCGAGCGCGGCTGTGCGCTGCTGCAGCCCTACGACATGGAAGTCGGTGCGGGCACCTCGCACACCGCGACCTTTCTGCGCTCGCTCGGCCCCGAGCCGTGGAAAGCGGCCTACGTGCAGCCGAGCCGCCGGCCGAAGGACGGCCGCTACGGCGACAACCCCAACCGCCTGCAGCACTACTACCAGTTCCAGGTGGTACTGAAACCCGCGCCGGCCGACATTCTGGAGCTGTATCTCGGTTCGCTCGAAGCGCTGGGGTTCGACCTCAAGAAGAACGACGTGCGCTTCGTCGAGGACGACTGGGAAAACCCGACGCTCGGCGCCTGGGGGCTGGGCTGGGAGGTGTGGCTGAACGGCATGGAAGTCACCCAGTTCACCTACTTCCAGCAGGTCGGCGGCATCGACTGCAGGCCGATTACCGGCGAGATCACCTACGGCCTGGAGCGGCTGGCCATGTATCTGCAAGGCGTCGAGAGCGTGTTCGACCTGGTGTGGACCGAGGGGCTCACCTACCGCGACGTCTACCACCAGAACGAAGTCGAGCAGAGCGCCTACAACTTCGAGCACAGCGACGTCGATTTTCTGCTCACCGCGTTTGCCGCGCACGAGAAGAAGGCGCAGGAGCTGATGGCGGCGCAGCTCGCGCTGCCGGCGTACGAGCAGGTGTTGCAAGCCGCGCACACCTTCAACCTGCTCGACGCGCGCGGCGCGATTTCGGTGACCGAGCGCGCTGCCTATATCGGCCGCATCCGCAACCTGGCGCGGACGGTGGCCAGAAGCTACCTCGACAGCCGCGCGCGGCTAGGCTTTCCGATGGCACCTAGGGCGTGGGCGGACGAAGTCATCGCACAACTCGACAAGAAGGCGGCAGCATGAGCGCACGGAATCTGCTGGTTGAACTGTTCGTCGAAGAACTGCCGCCCAAGGCGCTGAAAAAACTGGGCGAGACGTTTGCCGCTGTGCTGGCCGAAAGCCTGGTGACGCAGGGGCTGGTCGATGCCGATGCTGCGGTCATCGACTTCGCTTCGCCGCGCCGCCTCGGCGTGCACGTCGAAGGCGTGCTGGCGCGTGCGGCCGACAGGCCGGTGTCGACCAAGCTGATGCCGGTCGGCGTCGGCCTCGACGCGGATGGCAAGGCCACGCCCGCGCTGCTGAAACGTCTGACCGCGCTGGGTGCGGACGAATCCGCGGCGACCAAGCTGCGGCGCGAGGGCGAAGGCAAGAACGAGGCGCTTTTCCATGACAGCATCGCGCCCGGCGCCACGCTGGCGGACGGTCTGCAGCGCGCGCTCGAAGCTGCGATGGCGAAGCTGCCCATCCCCAAGGTGATGACCTATCCCAATCCGTCAGGTGATGGTTGGGAAACGGCCAATTTCGTGCGTCCCGCACATGGCTTGATTGCGCTGCATGGCGCGGATGTCGTGCCGGTTTCGGTGCTCGGCCTTGCGGCCGGGCGCGAGACGCAGGGCCATCGTTTCGAGGCGCGCGTCAGCCCGGTGTCCATTCAAGGTGCGGACAGCTACGCCGCCCAATTGAGGGACGACGGCGCCGTGATCGCAAGCTTTGCCGAACGCCGCGCCGAGATCGTCCGCCAGTTGCAGGCCGCAGCCGCGCCGCTGGCCCTGGTGCCGGTCGAGGACGCCGCCCTGCTGGACGAGGTCGCCGCGCTGGTGGAGCGCCCCAATGTGCTGCTCGGCCGGTTCGAGGCAGCCTTCCTCGAAGTGCCGCAGGAATGCCTGATCCTCACCATGAAGGCGAACCAGAAGTATTTCCCGCTGCTGGATACAAGCGGCAAGCTCACCAACCAGTTCCTCATCGTTTCCAACATCTCGCCGGACGATGCGTCGGCAGTGATCGGAGGCAACGAGCGCGTGGTGCGTCCGCGCCTCGCCGATGCCAAGTTCTTCTTCGACCAGGATCGCAAGAAGACGCTCGATTCGCGCGTGCTGGGGCTGGCGAAAGTGGTGTATCACAACAAACTGGGCACTCAGGGCGAGCGGGTTGAACGGGTAATGGCGATTGCGCGTGCGATCGGCCAGCAACTCGGCAGCGAAGAGCTGGCCATACTGGCCGATCGCGCGGCGCTGCTTGCCAAGGCTGACCTGCTCACCGACATGGTGGGTGAATTCCCTGAGTTGCAGGGCATCATGGGGCGCTACTATGCCGCGCACGACGGCGAGGATGCTTTGGTGGCTGAGGCCATCGAGGACCACTACAAGCCGCGCTTTGCCGGCGATGCACTGCCGCGCAGCGAAGTCGGCGTGTGCGTGGCGCTGGCCGACAAGCTGGAGACGCTGGCGGGGCTGTTCGGCATCGGCGAGAAGCCAACGGGCGACAAGGATCCGTTCGCATTGCGCCGTCATGCGCTGGGCGTCATCCGGATGCTGGTCGAGAAAAACTTGCCGCTGAGCCTGAATGATCTGATCAATACCGCTTTCGCCGCGTTTCCCCTGGGATTGCTGGAACAGGCGCAAACCGATGTGTACCTGTTCATGTTCGAGCGCCTCAGTGGCGCGATGCGCGAACAGGGCTATTCCGCGAACGAGGTCGACGCGGTGCTGAGCCTGAACCCGACGCCGATCTATCTGGTGCCGAAACAACTGGAAGCAGTGCGGGTTTTTGCCGGGTTGCCAGAAGCCCCCGCGCTGGCCGCCGCCAACAAGCGTGTCGGCAACATCCTGAAGAAGGCCGGGGGCGGCGTCGGTGCCGTGGCCGACTCCGCCCACTTTGTCGAGGCGGCGGAAACGGCGCTCTTCGCCGCACTGGACGAGATCGGGCCGCATGCCGACGCCGCCTTCGCCGCCGGCGACTACACTGCCTCGCTGCAGGCGCTGGCAGCGCTGAAAACGCCGGTCGATGCCTTCTTCGACCATGTCATGGTCAACGCTGACGATCCCGCGCTCAAAGCCAACCGGCTGGCGCTGCTGAACCAGCTGCACCGGACCATGAATCGGGTTGCGGACTTGTCGCGCCTGGCGGCGTAACATGGGCCCGGTAAAGGCAGGGGTTGGATCATGAAGCTCATCATTCTCGACCGCGACGGCGTCATCAACTTCGGCTCCGCCCAGTTCATCAAGTCTCCTGAAGAGTGGAAGCCCATTCCCGGCAGCCTGGAAGCGATCGCACGGCTGACGCGCGAAGGCTGGCGAGTGGTGGTGGCCACCAATCAATCCGGGCTGGCGCGCGGGCTATTCGAAATGGCCACGCTGAACGCCATCCACGCCAAGATGCACAAGGCAGTGGCGCAGGCGGGAGGGCGCATTGAGGCGGTGTTTTACTGCCCGCATTCGGCTGACATGGGATGCAGCTGCCGCAAGCCCAAGCCGGGGCTGTTCGACGAGATCGCCGCGCGCTACGGCCAGGATCTGCGGGATGTGCCCGCCATCGGCGATTCGCTGCGCGACCTGCTGGCGGCGGCCAGCGTGGGTGCCCGTCCGCTGCTGGTGCGAACCGGCAAGGGCGAAAAAACCCTGGCGGCAGGCAACCTGCCCGAGAATACGCCGGTATTTGCCAACCTGAGCGAGGTGGTTGATTACCTGCTCAAGGCGGCGGCATGAATTTGCTCCGCTCGCTGATTTTCATGGTTCTGCAAACCGCGCTGACGGTTTTCTTCAGTCTAATTGCCTTGCTCAGCTTTCCGTTTTCGGCGCATACGCGTTACCGGATGATTACCGGCTATAACCGCATCGTGATCTGGCTGGCGCGCTGGGTGCTCGGCATCCGCTATGTGGTGAAGGGCGCTGAAAACCTGCCGGATCAGCCTGCCGTCATTCTCGCCAAGCACCAGTCGGCGTGGGAAACCGTGGCGTTTCTGTTCCTGTTTCCGCCGGTCTCGCCGGTCATCAAGCAGGAGCTGCTGAACGTGCCGTTTTTTGGCTGGGCGTTCCGGATGCTCTCGCCCATCGCCATCGACCGCGGTGCCGGGCGCGAAGCGCTCAAGCAGATCGTCGCCCGGGGCAAGGAAAAAATCGCGCAGGGATTCTGGGTGCTGGTGTTTCCCGAAGGCACGCGCGTCGCCCCCGGCGAAAAAGGCCGCTATGGCATAGGCGGCGGCTGGCTGGCGGCGGAAAGCGGCGCGCCCATCGTGCCGGTGGCGCACAACGCGGGCGAGGTGTGGCCGAAAAATGCCTTCATCAAATGTCCCGGCACCATCACCGTCAGCATCGGCCCCGCCATTGCCACGGCGGGCAAAAGTGCGGCCGAACTCACCCGCGCGGTCGAGGCCTGGATCGAGGCCGAAATGGCGAGGCTGCCCCCTGCTGCCGCACGCCAATAACGGGGTGTTGCAGCTCGGCGGCATCACGGTGCCGTTTGCGCTCAAGCGCTCGCGCCGCCGCCGCACCCTCGGCCTGACCGTGACTTCGTGCGAAGTGCGCATTCATGCGCCGAGCTGGACGCCGCGCGCCGAGATCGAACGTTATATCGTGCTGCAGCGCGGCTGGCTCGCCCGCGCCTGGGCACGGATGCAGGCGCGCACAGCGCAACCCGGGGCGCTCGCCGCGAACGAGGTGCGTTATCTGGGACGCGTCCTTGCGCTCGATATCCGGCCTTCATTATTCAGCGAGGTGCGCCGCCATGGCGGCACGCTGCGCATCCATGCGCCGCACGATGCCGACGCCGGATCCTTGATCCGCGATTGGCTGCAACTTCGCGCCGAACGGCTGCTGGCCTGGCGGCTCGCGCGCATCGCCCGCAAACTGGGACGCGCGCCCCGCCGTTTTGCCCTGTCCGACGCGCAAACCCAATGGGGCAGCTGCACCCGGCACGGCCACATCCGCCTCAACTGGCGGCTGGTGCAGGCGCCGCTCGCGCATATCGACTACGTTGCCGCGCATGAGCTCGCCCACCTCGTCCACCTCGACCATTCGCCGCGCTTCTGGGCGCAGGTCGCGGCGCTGTGTCCGGACGCGCTTGCGCGGCGCGCCGAGTTGCGCACAATGGGAGCTTCTCTTTTTCAGGTCTGAAACCATGCGAATCCTGCATACCATGCTGCGCGTCGGCGACCTCGACCGTTCGATCGATTTCTACACCAGCGTACTCGGCATGAAACTGCTGCGCCGCAAGGATTACCCGGGCGGAAAGTTCACGCTCGCCTTCGTCGGCTATGACACGGAAGACCGTACGGCAGTGCTTGAGCTGACTTACAACTGGGGCGTCGACCAATACGAAGCCGGCAGCGGCTACGGCCACATCGCCATCGAGGTCGACGACGCCTACGCCGCGTGCGACGCCGTCGCAGCCAGGGGCGGCAAGGTGCTGCGCCCGGCCGGGCCGATGTCGCATGGCACCACGGTGATCGCGTTCATCGAAGATCCCGACGGCTACCCGATCGAATTCATCCAGAAGGGAACCGCCGGGTGGGTGAAGGAATGGGCGGAGTAACAGGCATTCGCCCGGGCCGCAGCGCGTACTAACTGATTGCCTTGGTGATCAGCGGTAGCAGCGGCTCGGGCAGCTTGATTTTTCCGGACAGTGCGAAGGCCTGGGCGGTCTTGGACATCTTCTGCCATGTCTTGCGGATGATATCCAGCCATTTCGCCTCATCGTAGTCGGGTTTGCTCTGGGCGAAGGCCAGTATGTAATGCTCGATGAAGACAAGATCGGCGATGTCTTCCAGCAGTTGCGTTTCCGGATTGCTCTTGATACCGCGCTTGCTCACCGCCTTCTTGACGCGTTCGATGGTTGCGTCGTCATAGCCGGCCTGGCGCATCAGCTCGCCTGCCGTGTCGGCGTGAAACGTGTAAAGCCCGGTGCGCCACGCGTGATAGCCATCCTTGTTCATCGGATAGCTGCTGCGCGGCACCTTCCAGCGCTGGATGTGCTGGGCGCGCACTGCCAGTTGCGCCACCTCGGAGGCTTCCGGTGCAAAGCGGGCGATCATGTCCGACATGCGGCGGCCGTAAAGCAGTTCCTTGGGCTGGCCTTCATCCAGATTGGGGTCTTCCGCATTGGCGGCATCAAACAGTGCCAGCGCTCGACTGAAGCGTTCCTGATTCTCGATCATCATTCAATTCCTGGGTTGGGGGGTAGGCTATCCATGGTCCTTTCCTGGATGTGCCGGAATAGTTCCGCAAGCCGCACGACCAGGATCGGCTTCCATTTCCCATTATCTCAAACATCCGCGCCATCGACCCGGGCCATTCCGTCGATCGACGGCAGCGAGGCACCCGTCAACGGCCAGCCAAGCTTGCATTTCCGGATCGTGCCCCAAGATACGCCAAGCGCGTTTTATCCTGCCTGCAAGCTCAACCCAGAGGAATCCCGACGTGACCGATCTCTTTTCCCCCGCCCGCTTCGGCGCCATCGAACTTGCCAACCGCGTGGTGATGTCGTCGCTGACGCGCAACCGCGCTGGCGCGGGCAACGTGCCGACGCCGCTGGTGGCCGAATACTATCGCCAGCGCGCCTCGGCCGGGCTCATCCTGACCGAGGCTTCGCCGATCTGCGCGGCGGGCCACGGCTATCCCCGCACACCCGGCATCCATACGCCCGAACAGATCGCGGGCTGGAAGCAGGTGACCGATGCGGTGCATGGCGCCGGCGGGAAGATCGCGCTGCAACTGTGGCATGTGGGGCGGATTTCGCATCCCGATCTGCAGCCGGGCAGCGCCCTGCCGGTCGCGCCGTCGGCGATCCGGCCGGCCGGCCAGGTGTTCACCGGGCAGGAAATGAAGGATTTCGTCATGCCGCGCGCACTCGAACTTGCGGAAATCCCTGCCCTGGTCGCCGACTTCGGGCAGGCCGCGCGCAATGCCGCCGACGCGGGTTTCGACGGCGTGGAAATCCACGCCGGCAATGGCTATCTGCTGGATCAGTTCCTGCGCTCGTCCACCAACCGGCGCACCGATGCCTACGGCGGCAGCAAGGAAAACCGGGCACGCCTGCTGCTGGAAGTGCTGGATGCCGTGTGCCGGGAAATCGGCAGCGACCGCACCGGTCTGCGGCTGTCTCCGGTGACGCCATTCAACGACATCAGCGACGACCATCCGCAGGAGACGTTCGATTACGTTGTCGGCCAGCTCAATCCGCTGCAGCTGGCTTTTCTGGACGTGTTGCAGGGAGCCGGCGGCGCGCCCCGGGAACAGTGGCCGCCATTCGATTACGACAGGCTGCGTGCGCTGTATTCGGGCAACCTGATCCTCAACAACGGCTACGACTTCGCAGCGGCACAGGCTGCGGTGACGTCGGGCGCCGCCGACGCGATTGCGTTTGGCCGCCTGCTGCTGGCCAATCCCGATCTGGTGGAACGATTCCGCCGCGGCGCGGCCTTGAATCCGCCCGATTACGCAACGTTCTACACCGGGGAAGAGAAGGGGTATACCGACTATCCCTTTCTGCCGGACTGAACCGTTTTCACTTGCCGCGGCGGAGCGTACGGTTCCGGCTTCAGGCGGAGCCCGATTCGCCGAACAATGGCTGGGGACGGTGGATGGCGTAGCCCTGGGCATAGTCGACGCCGATTTCGCGCAGCCGCCGCAACGCCGCCTCGCTCTCGACAAATTCGGCGATCGTCTTCAGCCCGAGCGCAGCGCCGACGCGGTTGATGGCCTCGACCATGGCGAAATCGGCGGCATCCTCGGCGATATGTCGCACCAGGCCGCCGTCGATCTTGAGATAGTCCACCGGCAGGTTCTTCAGGTAGCTGAATGAAGACATGCCACTGCCAAAATCATCCAGGGCGAACTGGCAGCCGAACCGCTTGATGGCGTGCATCACTTCGCGGGTGCGCCCGAAATGGGTCACCGCCACGGTCTCGGTGATTTCGAAGCACAGCCGGTCCCCCGCCAGCATTGTGCGGCGCAGCGCGTCTTCCAGAAAGTCCATGAACGTGTCGTCATTGAGGCTGGCGCCGGACAGGTTGATGGCGCAATGCGTGGCCGGGATGCGTGCCATTTCCGCCTGCAGATGCCCGCCTTGCCCGTCCAGCAGCAGATGCTGGATGACCCAGCGGTCGATGGCAGGCATCAGCCCGTAGCGTTCGGCCGCCGGGAAAAACCGGTCCGGCGCAACGATCGCTCCGTCCTCGTCGATCAGGCGCAGCAGCATTTCGACATGCCCGGCCCCCTCCCCTGGAACGCGTCTCAGATCGAGAATCTGCTGCTGCCAGATCTGAAAGCGGTTTTCGTCCAGCGCCTTCTGCAGGCGAGCCACCCATTGCATTTCCTGGCGCCTGCCAGTGCAGGCGGTGCCGCCGGAATAGGCCTGTACGCGGTTGCGTCCCCGGTCCTTGGCAACGTAACAGGCGGCATCGGCCGCGCTCAACGCGTCTTCCGCGGAAACCGTGTCGTTGCCGATGGAACACAGGCCGACGCTGGCCGTCACCTCGAAGCTGCGTCCATTCCAGGCGAAGCGATAGCCGGCCATGGCGGCGCGTAAGGTTTCCGCCACCCGCATGCCTTCTTCAATCGACTGGTCATACAGCAGCAGTCCGAATTCGTCGCCGCCCAGGCGAGCGATCACGTCGCACTGCTTCGTCAACCGCTTCAGATGCCGGCCCAACTGGTGTAGCAGCTCGTCGCCGGCCAGGTGGCCGCAGCTGTCGTTGACCAGCTTGAACTGGTCGAGGTCGATGTAAACCAGGACATGCGATCCGCGGCGGGTTTTCGCGTTGCTGACCAGGGCATGCAGACGTTGCTGGAATTCGCGCCGGTTGACCAGTCCAGTCAGGTCGTCGTGGCTGGTATGGTGCTGCAACGTGGCTTGCAGCATCCTGCGCTCGGTGACGTCGCGCAGGATGCCGATCACCAGTTCGCCGCTATTCAGGCGTACGCGGTTCATGCTGATTTCAACCCAGCGCGGTTCGCCGCGCGGCGGGTTGATCTCCATTTCGAAACGCGTTGCCCGCCCCTCAAGCACGGTGCGGAAATGCTCGCGGAACAGGGCGCCGGTCTCGGCCAGGCCAAATAGCTCGGTAATCGGCATGCGCCGCCCATGCGCGGTCAGCTCGGTTTCGCTGACCCCGAGCCAGGTGGCCATGAGCGGGTTGGCGACATGGAATTTCATCTCGTCGCAGACGACAAAAATGCCGTCGTTGGCGCTATCGATATAGGCGCGCAGCAACTCACGCTCGATTTCGGGCTCCAGGCCCGGCGGGCAGGCTGAGGGTGGGTACTGAGTGTGGGTGTCCATAAGGTTTGGGCAGGCGACTACCTGAGTATCGGATTTAGGCGAGCAAGCTTGAGCGCCAGTCCGCTTCGCTCACCCTGCCTTGCCTTGCCTGCAGGTGAGGTTTACGCCGCGCGGTTTTGTCCGGCCAGATACCGGGTGATGGCTTCGTAATCGGCGACGGCGAGATTTTCCGCGCGCTTGCCGGCGTCGATGCCGAGCGCGGTAAAGTCACCGGGCTTGAGCAGGCTGCCAAGCGTGTTCTTCAGGGTCTTGCGACGCTGCGAAAACGCGGCAGCGACGACGCGCGCAAACAGCGCCTCGTCGAGCGGGACGATTTCAGCCGGTGTTTTGGGGATCAGACGGACAACCGCGGAATCGACCTTGGGTGGGGGGTTGAAGGCGGCAGGCGGGACGTCGAGCAGCCATTCCAGGTGAAAACGGCGCTGCAGCATGATCGACAGGCGTCCGTAATCGGGGGTCGAAGGCGCGGCGATCATGCGTTCGACGACCTCTTTCTGCAGCATGAACGTCATGTCGCGGATGTGCCCGGCGAATGCCATCAGGTGGAACAGCAGCGGCGTGGAGATGTTGTAGGGCAGGTTGCCGACGATGCGCAGCTCATGACCCAGCGCGGCGAAATCGAACTTCAGCGCATCGCCGCTGTGCACGCTGAGCCGCTCGGCTGGCCAGATTCTTTGCAGGCGCGCGACGATGTCGCGGTCGAGTTCGACGGCGTGCAGGTGCGGCAGGCGCTCGAGCAGGGGCCGCGTCAGCGCGCCGAGGCCGGGGCCGATCTCGACCACGATGTCGGATATCTGCGGCTGGATGGCATTGACGATGGCATGGATGATGCCGTCGTCGATGAGGAAGTTCTGGCCGAAGCGTTTGCGGGGGGTGTGCATGTCAGGGGGCAGGGCTCAAGGGGCAAGTTTCAAGGTGCAAGGGACGGGCGTACGCCCTGGCGCTGACGGTTTACCGTTTGCCGCTCGCCATCTCCAAGGCCATTTCAATCGCGGCCAGCAGGCTGCCCACTTCCGCGCGTCCCGTGCCGGCGAGGTCGAGCGCGGTGCCGTGGTCGACCGAGGTGCGGATGAACGGCAGGCCCAGGGTGATGTTCACGCCGGCGCCGAAGCTGGCGTATTTGAGCACCGGCAGGCCCTGGTCGTGATACATCGCCAGCACGGCATCACAGCGGTCGTGGCGGATGCGCGAGAACAGCGTGTCGGCGGGCAGCGGGCCGACGAGCTTGATGCCTTCGCCGCGCAGGCGATCGAGCGTGGGTCCGATGACGTCGATTTCCTCGCGCCCGAGGTGGCCGGATTCGCCGGCATGCGGATTGAGCCCGGCCACCAGGATACGCGGCCGGGCGATGCCGAATTTGCTTTGCAGGTCGGCGTGCAGGATGCGGATCACTCCATCGAGCAGCGCGGGGGTGATGGCGTCGGCCACCTCGCGCAAAGGCAGATGGGTGGTGGCGAGTGCAACGCGCAGGCCGCCGCCGGCAAGCATCATCACGACTTTTTCGGTGCCGCTGCGGTCGGCCAGGTATTCGGTGTGGCCGGTGAAGGCAAAGCCGGCATCGTTGATGACGCCCTTGTGTACCGGCGCGGTGACGACGGCGCCATAGCTGCCGTCCATGCAGCCGGCGAGGGCGGCGTCGAGCAGGGCGAGCACGTGGGCGCTGTTGCCGCGGTCGAGCACGCCTGCAGTAACGGGGGCCGCGGCCGGAATGTGGCGCACGTGCAGGCGGCCCGGCCGCTGCGCGGGGACGGCGTCACCGCAGACGAAATCGGGCGTGATACCGAGCTGGACGGCGCGCGCGCGCAGCACTTCGATATCGCCCAATACCGAGAGGCGGCATGGCAGCGCCTGCTGCGACAGCGCGATGCAGAGGTCGGGCCCGATTCCGGCGGGTTCGCCGGCGGTGAGGGCGAGAACGGGCAGATTCGCGGCTTCGTTCACCCTCGGGATACCCGGATCAATCGAGCGGGCGCAGTTCGACGTAGGCCGAGTCGCGGATCTGCCGCACCCAGTCCTGGAAGGCTTCTTCCCCCTTGCGCTCGCGGATGGCCTGACGCGCCAGCAGTTTCTGGCGTTCCTGCGTGACGTCCTGCTCGCGGCGCTCCAGCACCTGGATCAGGTGCCAGCCGAAGGGCGACTGGATCGGCGCGCTGACCTCGCCGGGCTGCAGGGCGTCCATTGCTTTCTCGAAATCGGGCACGGTGTCGCCGGGATTGATCCAGCCGAGGTCGCCGCCCTTGGAGGCACTGGCGTCCTCGGAGTGCAGGCGTGCGAGCTCGTCGAATTTCACGCCGTTGTCGACGCGCTCTTTCAGTTGCAGCAGGCGGTTGCGGGCATCCGATTCCGAGGTGAGCTCGTTGGTCTTGATGAGAATGTGGCGGGCGTGCGTCTGTGTGACGTTGAGCGCCACGTCCAGCCCGCGCTTGTCGTTGAGCTTGAGGATGTGAAAGCCGTTGCTGCTTTTCAGCAGCGGGGCGACTTGGCCCGGTTGCAGCGGCTTCAGCGCATCGGCGAACAGCGCCGGCATCTTGCCGCTGGCGCGCCAGCCGAAAGCGCCGCCCTGCAGCGCATTGGGGGCATCGGAATGGCTGGCCGACAGCTGGGCGAAATCGGCGCCCCTGGCGAGCTGGGCGAGGATGTCCTCTGCGCGGTCGCGGCGCGCCTGGATCTGCTCGGGCGAGGCGTTCTCCGGCACGGTGACGAGGATGTGGGCGAAGTTGTATTCCGTCTCCACGCCCTGCTGTGCCTGGGTTTGCAGATAGCCTTCGATTTCGGCGTCGCTGACGGCGATGCGGTTGTCGACGTCGCGTTCGCGGGCGCGTGCAATAAGGATTTCATTGCGGATGGTGGTGCGCATGTGATCGAGGCTCTGGCCGTCCTTTTCCAGCGCGGCCGCAAGGCCGGCCATGTCGAGCTTGTTCTGCGCGGCGATGCGCTGCAGGGCGCGTTCGACCTGCGTCGGGTCGACCCGCACGCCGGTACTGCGGGCGTGCTGCTGCAAGGCGAGTTCGGTGACCATGCGCTCGAGCAGCTGTTTTTCCAGTATCTCGCGCGACGGCAGCGGGGTGTTCTGCCGCGACAGGTTGCGCACGACTTCGTCGTAACGCTTGACGAGCTCCTGGCGGGTGATGACTTCGTCGTTGACGACGGCAACGATATGGTCGAGCGGCTGCACCGCGGCGTGGGCCGGCAGCAGGGTGGAGGCGGCGATCAGCAGCACCAGTACCCAGTGCGGGCGGTGCCATTCAGGGCGTTTGAAGAATTTCATTGCTTGGCCTGTATCCGGGAACACTTTGTTTCAAAACGTCGAGCGGGTTGGCGCCCAGGCGCCCCATACCGCTCAACTCGAGCTGGAAGAACAGCGCATCGGTGGACTGGTCTTCCTTGGTGGCGAGACGCTGGAACACCGCGCGCACCGCCCAGCAACCGCCATTGTATTCAAGCCCGGCCAGCCCTTCGACCAGCTTGTCGTCCTGGAACGAATAGTTGTAGCGGAACATGCCGTACCAGCGCCTGGCCAGCGGCCATTGCGCGGACAAATCGACCTGCTCGGTGGTTTGGTCGATGAAACGGTAGCCGAAGTTCAACGCGCGGCCTGGCCCGGGGCGATAGGACGCGCCCAGGTTCTGGCGGATGGTGGTGCCGTTCTGGGTGTCGTACTGCCAGGCGGTATCGATGCGCCAGTCGCGCGTGATCTGCCCGCTGATGGCGGCGAGCAGATCGGTGGCGCTGCTGGTGCGCGGGGGCACGTCGGGCAGGCTGACTTGCTGCGCGCTGAAGTAATAGCGCTGGCCAAGGGTGACCTGCAGGCGCTCCAGTCCGCTTTCGGCCTCGATGAAGCGGCTGGTGACCGTGAGCGTCAGCTGGTTGGCGTCATTGACGCGGTCGCCGCCGATGAACTGGTTCTCGGTGAACATCTGCGCGTAGCTGAAATCGAGCAGCGCGGTGTCAAACACCGGGATCGCATCCTGATTGCGATACGGAGCGTATACATAGTAGGCGCGCGGCTCCAGCGTCTGCTCGAAATCGTGGCCGGCAAAGCGGAACGGGCGGTCGAAGGTGACGCCGGAATCGAGGCTGAGGATGGGCAGGTTGCGCGAGATGCGCTGTTTGTCCACGCTGTCGTCCAGGTCGTAATAGCTGCTGTGCCAGCCGATCTGCGGGGTGAAAAAGCCGAACGAGTTGGTCAGCGGCAGGCGCAGCGTCGGGTAGGCCAGCGCGCGGGTGCCTTCAGTCTGCGTGGGGTGGGCAAAGCGGGTGGCTTCGCTGTCCAGCTTGAACTCGAGCCCGTTCCCGAAGGTTTTCGTCATGCCCAAGCGGGCCTGCGGCAACCGTGCGTAAGGTTCGAGAATATGGATGGTCGACGTGGAGTCCCGCAGCGTCTGGTAGCTTTGCGCGCGTAATTCGGCATGCCAGTTGGCGTGTTGCGTGGTCAGCCAGGCTTCGCGGTTGAGATGGGTAAGCGAGGTGATGGAAATGAGATTGGACAGGTCGCGGAAATAATCGTCGTCGGACACGCGATTGAACACCATGCCGGCCTGGGTGTTCGCGTTCAGGGAGGCTTCGTTCTTCAGCGCCACACTCCAGCGTGTGCGTTCGGCCTCGCTGTCGTTGGGCAGGTATTCGAGGCGATTTTCACCGCGCGCGTCCGCCAGCAGGTAGCGGAATTCACCGCCCAACTGAACGCCCCGCTTGGATAGCAGGCGCGGATACAGCGTCGCGTCGTAGTTGGGCGCGAGATTGAGGTAATACGGCACCAGGATATCGAGGCCGCTGCGCTCGGTGGTGCCGAAAGTGGGTGCCAGCATGCCGGTCTTGCGTGCATCGCTGAGCGGGAAATCCACCCACGGCGTATACAGGATGGGCACACCGAGAAACTGCAGGGAAGCGTGACGCGCCGTGCCCACGCTGCGGGTCCGGTCGATGTCGAGGTCGCCCACCTTGAGGAACCAGTCGTCGTTGTCCGCCGAACAGGTGGTATAGGTGGCGTCCTGCAGCTTGAAGTGGTTTTCGTCGATGAACTCGATGCGGTCGGCGTTGCCGCGCCCCTGCTGCGACGGGAACCGGTATACCGGCTGGGTGAGCTCGCCGCTATAGTCATCGAGGTTGAATTTGAGGGTATCGCCGGTTACCTGCAGCGCGGCCTGCTCCAGCCGCACCTGGCCGCGTGCTTCCACCTGGCTCAGCGTGGTGTCGTAGCGCAGCCAGTTGGCGAAGAAGTTCTGCCCGGCCTGGCGGGCTTCCACATGGCCGCTGGCTTCGATGACGTTGGCGGCGGTCGATTCGATGCGATCGGCCGTCACGAACAGCGGCCCCGCCTTGCCTGCCGCCGCCGAGCCGGCGAGCTCGACGTCTTTTTTCAGCGCGAGTCCGTTCGCTGCCGCAGAAACAGCGGTCAGCAACAACACGACAAGCGCAAAGCCGGGCAGGGTGGACAAGCGATGTAAAATCCGGAAGTTCGTTATTCGGAGCAGTGTGGCTGTGGAGCGTTTGCAAGCATTACAAGGCTGGGCCGCCCGTCAATTGGGGGGGGGTGCGCTGGACATCGCCCCGGCGTCGGCGGACGCCAGCTTTCGCCGTTATTTTCGCGTGACTGCCAAAGGCCGCGATTATATCGTGATGGACGCGCCGCCGGCACACGAGGATTGCCGCCCGTTCGTCGCGGTGGCGCGGCTGTTCGGCGACGCCGGCGTGCACGTGCCGCAGGTGCTGGCGCAGGATCTGGAACAGGGTTTTCTGCTGCTGACCGATCTGGGCAACGTCACCTACCTGTCGGCGCTCGACCAAGCCGCACTCAATCAGGACGTGGCGCGCGAGCTGTATCTGGCGTCGAACGATGCGCTGATCCGCATCCAGCAGGCGAGCCGCCCCGGCGTGCTGGCGGAATACGACCGCGCGCTGCTGACCCGCGAGCTGATGCTGTTTCCTGAGTGGTATGTGGCGAAACATCTCGGCGTCACGATGAAGGACGACCAGAAGGCCATCCTCGACACGGTGTTCGAGCGCCTGCTCGCCAACAATCTGGCGCAGCCGCGGGTCTACGTGCACCGCGACTGGCATTCGCGCAACCTGATGGTGAGCGACCCCAACCCCGGTATCCTCGACTTCCAGGACGCGGTGTACGGCCCCATCACCTACGACCTCGCCTCGATCTACCGCGACGCCTACGTCCAGTGGGACGAGGAGATGCAGCTCGACTGGGTGATCCGCTACTGGGAAAAGGCGCGCGCGGCGCGCCTGCCGGTACGCGAGGATTTCGGCGAGTTCTGGCGCGATTTCGAATGGATGGGCGCGCAGCGCCAGATCAAGGTGCTCGGCATTTTTGCCCGCCTGTACCACCGCGACGGCAAGGACGGGTATCTGAAGGATATGCCGCGGGTGATGCATTACCTGAGGAAGGCGTGCGAGCGCTACGACGAATTGAAGCCGCTGCTGTTCCTGCTCGATGCGCTGCAGGACAGGGCGCCGCAGGTGGGGTATACGTTTTAGGTTCAAGATTCAAGGAGCAAGCGGGTGGGCAAGGGGTGAATACGAGTACGGCAATGATCCTGGCGGCCGGCCGCGGCGAGCGCATGCGCCCGCTCACCGACCGCACCCCCAAGCCGCTGTTGCCGGTCGGCGGCAAGCCGCTCGTCATATGGCACATCGAGCGCCTGCGTGCGGCGGGATTCAGCCGCATCGTCATCAACCACGCCCACCTCGGCCAGCAGATCGAAGCCGCGCTGGGGAACGGCGCCGCGTTCGGCGTGACGATCGAGTATTCGCGCGAGGCCAGCGCGCTGGAGACCGCAGGCGGCATCGCCACCGCGTTGCCGTTGATCGAAAGCGAGGTTTTCCCGGTGGTGAACGGCGACATCTACTGCGAATACGATTTTTCCCGTCTGGCCGAACCGCTGGCGCGGCTCGCCGCGGGGCACGACCAGGCGCATCTGGTGCTGGTCGACAATCCGCCGCATCATCCGAATGGTGATTTCGTGCTCGACAACAGCCGTGTCGTCAACGCCGACACGCCGCTCACGCCTTATGTCCTGGGCACCGCTGGTGCCAGGGACGGTATCCCTTGCGGACATCCCTCACGCCTCACTTTTTCAGGCATTGGCGTCTATCACCGCGCGCTGTTCGCCCGCACGCCCGCCGGCGAGAAAGCGCCGCTGGCGCCGCTGCTGCGGCTGGCGATCGACGCCCGACGCGTCTCCGGCGAACGTTTCGCCGGCCGCTGGGTCGATGTGGGGACGCCCGAACGTTTGCACCAACTCGACCAAAGCCTGCGCACCCATGTTTGACGCCTCTGTTTACGCCAGCCGCCGCGCGCGGCTGGCCGCCGCCCTCGGCGAGGGCATTGCCATCGTCGCCACCGCCCCCGAGGTGCCGCGCAACCGCGACACCCACTATCCCTACCGGCACGACAGCTATTTCTACTGGCTGACCGGCTTCGCCGAGCCCGAGGCGGTGGTGGTGCTCGTCGGCGGCGCGGAGCCGCAATCGATCCTGTTCTGCCGCGACAAGGACGAGACGCGCGAGATCTGGGACGGTTTCCGCCATGGCCCGGCGGCGGCGCAGCAGCAATTCGGTTTCGATGCCGCCCACTCGGTCACTGAACTCGACGCCAGGCTGCCCGAGTTGATGGGCAACCGCGCGCGCCTCGCCTACGCGGTGGGGCAGGACCCGGTGTGGGATGCGCGGGTGATCGGCTGGCTCAACACGGTGCGCGCGAAGACGCGGCAGGGCATCGTCGCGCCGGGTGAGATCATCGACGTGCGGCATGCGCTCGACGAGATGCGCCTCATCAAGGATGGCCACGAACTGGCCCTGATGCGCCGCGCCGCGGCGATCTCCACGCGCGCGAAGACGCGGCAGGGCATCGTCGCGCCGGGTGAGATCATCGACG
>DAOMWT010000032.1:0-23508 GCA_035436705.1 Thiobacillus sp.
GGCGATGCCGCCGCGGCGCGGACGCTGCGCCATCTGGGCGGGGTGCTGGGGCTGCTGCAGCGCGACACGGCGGACTTCCTGCAGGCGAAGGCGGCCGACGGCGGCATCGGCGAGGCGGAGATCGAAACCCTGATCGCTGCGCGGCAGGCGGCGCGCAAGGCGAAAGATTTTGCCGAATCCGACCGCGTCCGCGATGCCCTGACGGCAGCCGGTATCGTGCTGGAAGACGGGCCGGGCGGCACCACCTGGCGGCGTGCCTGAAGTGCCGGGTGCGCTGACCGCAGCATGACGTCCAGCCCCCTTGTCCTGGTCGGTGCCGTGGGCTGGCAGCATCCCGCATGGCGCAACGGGTTCTACCCGGACGGCTTGCCGGATGATTGGATGTTGTCTTATTACAACACGCAATTCCAGGCGGTTTATCTGCCGGCATCCGTCTGGCAGGCAGCCTCCAAAACAAGCTGGGCGCAATGGCTGGACGATACCCGTGCAGCGTTTTATTTCGTGCTGGAGCCGGCCGGCGCGGCGCCGGCCCAACCCGCCCAGGCGCGTGTGTTGCTGGCAACGCAGGCATGGGAGGCGCGCCATATCTGGTGGCTGGACGAGACGCCGGACCTGCGTCTGCTGGCACAACGTATTGCGCAGCAGGCGGCGACGGGCGAGCCCCTGTTTGTGCTTAGCCGCAGCGGCAATCTCGGTTTGCTGGAGCAGGCCAATACCCTGAGGCAGATAATGGGCTACTGAATAAATGGCAAAACGCCTGCGTCATTGTGGGGGGTTCCGCTCTTCGGTAAAATGGCAGCCCGAACAGAAATACAGGCTCGATTTTTTTGCAACACGATAATCTGGTCGAAATCGAAGATGTCGTATTTGGCTATGGTGCCCGGCCGGTTTTGAAGGGCGTCAATCTGACCGCCAAACGGGGACAGATCATAGCCATCATGGGCAGCAGCGGTTGCGGCAAAACAACACTTTTGCGTCTGATTGGCGGGCAGGTCAAGCCCGGCCAGGGGACGGTGCGCGTAGCAGGCGAGTCGGTGGGTGAACTCGACTCGGCCGGCCTGTACCGCCTGCGCCGCAAGATGGGCATGCTGTTCCAGTTCGGCGCGCTGTTCACCGACATGTCGGTGTTCGACAATGTGGCGTTCCAGCTGCGCGAACACACCGACCTGCCGGAAGACGCCATCCGCGACCTGGTATTGATGAAGCTGCATGCCGTCGGCCTGCGCGGTGCCGCGCAGTTGATGCCGGCCGAGCTGTCGGGCGGAATGGCGCGACGGGTGGCGCTGGCACGCGCGATTGCGCTGGAGCCCGCGCTGGTGATGTACGACGAGCCGTTTGCCGGACTCGATCCCATTTCGCTGGGCGTAACCGGCAACCTGATCCGCCGCCTGACCGATACGCTGGGGCTGACCTCGCTGGTGGTGACCCACGACGTGCAGGAGTCGCTGAAAATCGTCGATTACGTTTATTTCGTCTCGGAAGGCGTGATCGTTGCCAAGGGATCGGCAGACGACATCCGCGCGTCCGACCTGCCTTATGTGCACCAGTTCGTGCACGGCGAAGCCGACGGCCCGGTACCGTTCCATTATCCGGCGCCGTCCTACGCCGACGACTTGCGGCTGGGAGGATAAAGTGCTCAAACGATCGATCGAAAACCTGGGCAATCGCACGATACAGGGCGTGTGGCGCATCGGTTTCGCCACCCGTTTCTTCCTGGCGATGCTGCTGCACTCGGGCACCGCATTCCGCCGCTTCGGCTTGACCATCCGCGAGATGTACTTCACCGGCGTGCTCTCGCTCATCATCATTCTGGTGTCGGGACTGTTTGTCGGCATGGTGCTCGGTCTGCAGGGCTACGAGACGCTGCAGACCTACGGCTCGGAAGAGGCGCTGGGCGTTCTGGTGGCGCTCTCGCTGGTGCGCGAACTGGGACCGGTGGTGGCCGCCCTGCTGTTCGCCAGCCGCGCCGGATCGGCCATCACCGCCGAGATCGGCCTGATGAAGGCGACCGAGCAACTGTCGGCGATGGAAATGATGGCGGTCGATCCGATCGCCCGCGTGGTGGCGCCGCGCTTCTGGGCGGGGGTGATTTCGATGCCGCTGCTGGCGGCGCTGTTCTCAGCGATGGGGATTTTCGGCGGCTATCTGGTCGGCGTGCAGCTGATCGGAGTGGACGAAGGCTCGTTCTGGTCGCAGATGCAAAGCGCGGTCGATTTCGAGCAGGACATTCTGAACGGCGTCATCAAGAGCGTGGTGTTCGGCGTCGCCATCACCACCATCGCGCTGTTCGAGGGCTATGATGCGCCGCCGACCGCCGAAGGCGTGTCGGGCGCCACCACGCGTACCGTGGTGACTTCGAGCCTGGCCGTGCTGGCGCTGGATTTTGTTTTGACTGCATTCATGTTCCGGGGAATCAACTGACAATGAACAAGACCGTACTCGATCTCTGGGTGGGATTATTCGTCATCGCAGGCATCGCCGCGCTGCTGTTTCTGGCGCTCAAGGTAGGCAGCATGAGTGCCGTAAACACGTCGGACAGTTACGAAGTCGTCGCCCGCTTCGAGAACATCGGCGGACTCAAGCCGCGCGCGCCGGTCAAAAGTGCCGGGGTGGTGGTGGGCCGGGTGGCGGATATCCGTTTTGACAATGAAACCTACGAAGCGGCCGTCACACTTCGTGTGGACAAGCGCTATGCTTTCCCCAAGGACACCATTGCCGCCATCATGACCTCGGGTCTGCTGGGCGAGCAATACATCGGCCTGGAGGCCGGCGGCGACAGCGCGAAGCTGAAGGACAAGGACCGGGTTCTCATCACGCAGGACGCCGTGGTGCTGGAAAATCTGATCGGCCACTTTTTATACGGCAAGGCTCAAGAAGGAGCGCCACAATGAAGATCAATGCACTCACCCGTACCCTGCTGGCGGCCGGCCTGTTGCTGGCCGCCCAGCCAGGGCAGGCGGACACCATCAACCTGCAGCAGGCGGTGGAAATGAGCCTGGCGGCCGACCCCCGCATCAAGGAGCGCGAACAGGTGGTCGAAGCTGCGCGCGGCATGCTGCAGGAAGTACAGGGCAACGCCGGCTGGCGGGTCAGCGCCAACGCCTTCATCGGGCTGGCGCCGGAAGCCGAGGGCGGCTTCTACCAAGGCGGCAGCTATGCTCCCGGTCCGCTCCGCACCGACGGCGACAGGATCGAAGGCATTTCCGACTGGACGCATCTGGATTTCGCCCTGATCAAGCCGCTCTATACCTTCGGCAAGATCGAGCATTACGGCGAGGCCGCGCGCGGCAACATCGATCTCAAGCGCGGCGAACTCAAGCAAACGCGCGGCGACACGGTCTACGACACCAAGCGCGCCTATTTCGGCTATCTGACCGCGCGCGATATCCGGGTTTTCCTGGAAGACATGCAGGGCCGGCTGGATCGGGCCATCGCCTCGGTCGAGCGTGATCTCAAGGAGGAGACCGGCGAGGCCAAGCAGTCCGACCTGTATGCGCTGCAAGCGGCCAAGGGCTTGCTGGCCAAATATGTGTACCAGTCGCGCGCCATCGAGAAAATCAGCCTCGACGGCCTCAAGGTGCTGACCGGTGCCGGGCTGCAGGCCGACCTGAAGGTGGCCGACGAACGTATCGAGCCGGTCGCCTTTCCGCGCGTCGATCTGGCCGAGTTCCAGTCGCGCGCCTTGCAGGAGCGCCCCGAAATGCAGCAGCTCGAAGCCGGCCTGCGCGCCCGCCGCGCCCTGGTGGCCGCCAAGAAAGCCGATCGCATGCCGGACGTGTATGCCGGCGTGATCGGGCAGTTCAACTACGCTTCGCAGCGCGAGCGGCTGGACAACCCCTATCTCTACGACCCCTTCAATGGCGGCGGCCTGACCCCGGTGGTGGGCGTGAAATGGGACACCGTGTTCGGCGCCGCCAGCGCCCGCGTCGATCAGGCGCAGGCCGAGCTGGAGGCGCTCAACCACAAGAAGGCGTTTGCCGTGGCAGGCATTCCGTTCGAAGTGGGCGAGGCCTATGCCAATGCCGAGGCCAACTACAATGCGCAGCGCGACCTGGGCGAAGGCGCGGCGGCAGCGCGGCGCTGGATGGTGGCGTCGCTGGCCGATTTTGCGGCCGGGATCGAAAGCGCCGACAAAGTGGCCAATGCGCTCAAGAATTACGTCCTGACGCAGACCGAATATTTGCGTACGGTCAACGACTACAACATGAACGTGGCGCAACTGGCGCGCCTGACGGGTGAACTCAAGTAAGCGGCGGGCGTCTACTTCTTGACCCGGTTCATACAACTCCGATTTTCTCGAACAGGAATACCTACAACATGTTGCGCACATTCTTTTCGCTGCTGGCACTGATGCTGGGACTCAACACCGGACCGGCGTTGGCAGCCGACATGCCGCCCGATGTGCTGGCACGCACCACCACGCAGGAAGTCCTCGCGATCCTGAAGCAGGACAAGGATATCCAGAGCGGCAACCAGAGCAGGGTGTATCAACTGGTCGAAGCCAAGATCCTCCCCAACTTCGATTTCAACCGCATGACCCAGCTGGCCGTCGGCAAGCACTGGCCGCGTGCCACCGCCAAGCAGAAGCAGGAACTGGTGACCGAGTTCCGCAATCTGCTGGTGCGCACCTATTCCAGTTCGCTTACTGCGTTCACCAACCAGACGGTCGAGTTCAAGCCGCTGGCGATGAAGCCGGACGAAACCGACGTGACCGTGCGTTCCGAAATTCGCCAGCCGGGCGGGCAGCCCATTCCGATCGACTACAGCATGTACAAAACCGCCTTCGGCTGGAAGGTTTACGATGTGGCGATCGACAGCGTCAGCCTGGTGACCAATTATCGCGCGTCCTTTTCCAGCACCATCCGTCAGAACGGAATCGACGGTCTGATCAAGACCCTGGCTGCCCAGTCCGAACGCGGGACGGCCAAACCGGCGCCGCGCCCCGGCTCGTGATTGCATGTGAGGGCACGCGCTGCCGCATCGCCGGCGCAGTGACCGTCGACAGCGTCGGCAGCCTGCTGCGCGAATTGCGGCCGCACCTCGCGCAGCAGGTCGATACGCTGGATTTCAGCGGGGTCGAGACTGCCGATTCGGCCGCTCTTGCGCTCATCTTCAGCGCCATGCGCCAGGCCCGGCAGGCCGGCCGCTCGCTGAGCTGTGCCGGCCTGCCCGCCAGCTTTATTACCCTGGCCGAACTGTATGGGGTGGCCGAGCTGTTGCCCGCATGAGCCAGGCAAACCCCGCGATCCGCGTCAGCGAACTGCGCAAGCGCTTCCGCACTACCCAGGCGCTCGACGGCGTCTCGCTCGATATCCAGCAGGGTGAGTTTTTCGGCCTGCTGGGGCCCAACGGAGCGGGCAAGACCACGCTGATTTCGATCCTCGCCGGCCTGACCCGGGCGGATTCCGGCCGTGCCGCCGTCATGGGCTGCGACGTCGTGCGCGACTATCGGCAGGCACGCCGCGCCCTTGGCGTGGTGCCGCAGGAACTGGTCTACGATCCCTTCTTCAACGTGCGCGAAACCCTGCGCATCCAGTCCGGCTACTTCGGCCTCAGGCACAACGACGGCTGGATCGACGAGATCATGCATCATCTCGATCTTACCCGGCACGCCGACAAGAACACGCAGAGTTTGTCGGGCGGCATGAAGCGCCGTCTGCTGGTGGCGCAGGCGCTGGTGCACAAGCCCCCGGTCATCGTGCTCGACGAGCCCACCGCCGGGGTCGACGTCGACCTGCGCCGCTCGCTGTGGGAGTTCATCAGCCGCTTGAACCGCGAGGGGCACACCATCCTGCTGACCACGCACTACCTGGAAGAGGCCGAGGCGCTGTGCGGCCGCATCGCCATGCTGAAGAGCGGTCGCATCGTGGCGCTCGACGCCACGCGCAACCTGCTGCAGTTGACCAACGAGCATTGCGCACAGCTGCGGCTCGACGCCGAAACCGTGCCGGCCGCCTGGCAAGGCCGCCTGCAGCGCGATGCCGACGGCTGCTGGCGCGTCAATTTCGGCGACTATGCCGAACTGGAAACCCTGCTTGCCGACCTGCGCGGCGCCGGTGTGCGCGTGCTCGAAATGCATCTGCAGGAGCCCGACCTGGAGGATGTCTTTACCGACATCATGAAGCGCACATGAGCGGACTGTCAGCGCTCTTCTACAAGGAACTGCTGCGCTTCTGGAAAGTGGCGGTGCAGACCGTGGTTGCCCCGGTGGTGACGGCGCTGCTATACCTGCTGATCTTCTCGCACGTGCTGGAAGCGCATGTCGAGGTCTATCCCGGCGTCTCCTACACCAGCTTCCTGGTGCCTGGGCTGGTGATGATGAGCATGCTGCAGAACGCGTTTTCCAACAGTTCGTCCAGCCTCATCCAGTCGAAGATGACCGGCAACATCGTATTCGTGCTGCTGCCGCCGCTGTCGTACCTGGAATTCTTCCTCGCCTACCTTGGCGCGGCGGTGATCCGCGGGCTGATCGTCGGCCTCGGCGTGTGGGCGGTGACCCTGTGGTATGCCCCGTTCCAGATGCCGCACCCGTTCTGGATGCTGGCGTATGCGCTGCTGGCCTGTGCCATTCTCGGTGCGGTCGGCATCATGGCGGGTATCTGGGCGGAGAAATACGACCAGCTGGCGGCGTTCCAGAATTTCCTGATCCTGCCGCTCACCTTCCTGTCCGGCGTGTTCTATTCGATCCACTCGCTGCCACCTTTCTGGCAGGCGGTGTCGCGCGTCAACCCGGTGTTCTACCTGATCGACGGCTTCCGCTACGCTTTCGTCGGCCAGTCCGACACCGATCCCTGGCTCGGTCTGCTGGTCGTCGGTGCCTGCTTTGTGGCAATATCCGCCCTCACTCTGATGCTGCTGAAAAGCGGCTACAAACTCAGGCACTAAGATTGAGCAAGACTCGCGAGGCAAAAACAAGCATGGTCACCCCCGACGACATCAAAGGCTGGATCACCGAAAAACTGCCGTGCGACCACATCGAACTGGATGGCGACGGCCAGCATTTCCAGGCGGTGATCGTCAGCCCCGCCTTCACCGGCAAGAACATGATCCAGCAGCATCGGCTGGTCTACGATGCGCTCGGCACGCGCATGCACGCGCAGATCCACGCGCTGTCGATGAAGACCTACACCCCCGAAGACTGGGCCGCACGCTGAATGGACGCGCTGCTGATCCACGGCGGCAGCCCGCTTGCCGGTGAGGTACGCATTTCCGGCGCCAAGAATGCCGCGCTGCCGATCCTCACCGCCAGCCTGCTCACCGCGGAACCGCTGCGCCTCGGCAACGTCCCGCACCTCAAGGACATCAGCACCATGCTGGCGCTGCTCGGCCACATGGGCGTGCGCGTCACGCTGGACGAGCGCAATCGCGTCACTCTGTGCGGCGAATCCATCCCGCACAAGGAAGCGCCCTACGAAATGGTGAAGACCATGCGCGCCGCGATCCTGGTGCTGGGGCCGACGCTGGCGCGCTTCGGCGAGGCGCGCGTGTCCCTGCCCGGTGGCTGCGCCATCGGCTCGCGCCCGGTCGACCTGCACATCAAGGGCCTGCAGGCGATGGGCGCCGACATCCAGATCGAGCACGGCTACATCCACGCGCGCTGCAAGCGCCTCAAGGGCGCGCGCATCGTGATGGACGTGGTCACCGTGACCGGCACCGAAAACCTGATGATGGCCGCCGCGCTGGCCGACGGCACCACCGTGCTGGAAAACGCCGCGCGCGAACCCGAGGTGGTCGATCTGGCGCGCTGCCTGATCGCCATGGGCGCCAAAATCGAAGGCGCCGGCAGCGACGTCATCACCATCCAGGGCGTCGACGCGCTGCACGGCGCGGACTATTCCGTGATGGCCGACCGTATCGAGACCGGCACCTTCCTCGTCGCCGCCGCCATGACCGGCGGGCGCGTGCGCACCACCCACACCCAGCCCGATACGCTGGAAGCGGTGATCGCCAAGCTGCGCGAGGCGGGCGCCAAGGTCAGCGCCGGCGACGACTGGATCGAAGTCGAATCCGACGGCAAGCTGAAATCGGTCGACGTGCGCACCGCGCCGCACCCGGCGTTCCCCACCGACATGCAGGCGCAGTTCATGGCGATGAACACCATCGCCGAGGGCGCGGCCAGCGTCACCGAAACCATTTTCGAAAACCGCTTCATGCACGTGCAGGAACTGCGCCGCCTCGGCGCCAACATCGAGGTGTCCGGCCACACCGCGCTGGTGCGCGGGGTGCCGCGGCTCGACGGCGCCATCGTCATGGCCACCGATCTGCGCGCCTCCGCTTGCCTCGTGCTGGCGGGCCTCGTGGCGGCGGGCGAAACCACCATCGAGCGCATCTACCACCTCGACCGCGGTTACGAACGCATCGAGGAAAAGCTCACCCAGCTGGGCGCGCGCATCAAGCGCGTGCACTGAAACAGACATTGACCATGAGCAACCCAGGCATCACGCTGGCCCTCTCCAAGGGGCGCATCTTCGAGGAGACCCTGCCGCTGCTGGCGGCGGCGGGCATCACTCCGGCCGAGAATCCCGAATCCTCGCGCAAGCTCATCATCGGCACCAACCGCGCCGACGTGCGCCTCATCATCGTGCGTGCCAGCGATGTCCCGACCTACGTGCAATACGGCGCCGCCGACCTCGGCATCGCCGGCAAGGACGTGCTCAACGAGCATGGCGGCAACGGTCTGTATCAGCCGCTCGACCTGCAGATCGCCAAGTGCCGCATGATGGTTGCGGTGCGCGAGGGCTACGACTACGCGGGGAAGGTGAAGCAGGGCGCGCGCATCCGCGTCGCCACCAAGTACGTCAACGCCGCACGCAGCCACTTTTCCAGCAAGGGCGTGCACATCGACCTCATCAAACTCTACGGATCGATGGAACTGGCCCCGCTGGTCGGCCTGTCCGACGTCATCGTCGACCTCGTCTCCACCGGCGGCACGCTCAAGGCCAACGGCCTGGTGGCGGTCGAGCACATCAGCGAGATCAGCTCGCGGCTGGTGGTGAATCAGGCGGCACTCAAGCTCAAGCGCGGGTTGGTCCAGCCGGTGATCGATGCGTTTGCGTCAGCGGTCGGCACAGGTGTAGCAGGCTAGATTTGGTCAAACGCCTGGAAACGGAAAAAGGAATCAATGCGTCTGACCGACCATCAAGCCCAGGCCATCACGCAGCTGCCCCGGCCGATGAATGGATGACCATGCGCAAACTCAGAAACCAGACGCCATGATTTTGTGCCGCCGCTCCTCGTTGCGGCCAAAAAAAGGCTGATGGTGGAGATCGAGCAGCGCAATGTGGTGTGGCTGAAAAATGGCTACGAGATCCTTGAATTGATCGCCTGTGCGTGCCAGACCACTAGTTTCTGGCATCCGGGTACATCATAAAAATCCATGACTATTGCCCGTGGAGTCCCTCTGTCTCTGCCGATGCTTGTCCTGCTGACAGGGCTTGCCCTAACGGCCACGCTGGCGCTCATGCAAAGCCCTGTCGGCGATAGAGTCGAAATGACCTTAAGCGATCAACGGTTGCGCTTTCTCGGCCGTGAAGGCATGGCTGACGCCGTGGTTGTAGTTGCCATTGACGAGCGAGCCCTCGACGTTCTGGGTTCCTGGCCCTGGCCAAGATCACGTATGGGGCAGTTTATTGATCGACTGGGCACCAACCACCAGCCTGCCGGTATTATTCTCGATATGGTGCTTCCGCCCGAAGCACCGCAAGAGCAGGATGCAGCGTTGGCCAGAGTTCTGGGCCGCAGCAATCTTCCGCCAGTCATAGTCGGCCAGTTGCTGGTAGACAATCCACGTTACAAGGGGGTCTACCGGTCCGTGGATATGCTTGGCGAACGGTCGCTATCACGTGTTTATTCTGGACACCTCGGTGTTTCCCCAGGGTTGTCCGATGCCGTAGCAGGCATCGGCCATATCAATGCCGTCATCGACCCGGACGGGAGCGTCCGCCGCATGGCGCCGCTACTCTGTACCGAGCAAGGTTGCAGTCTTAATCTGGGGCTGGCCTATTTTTCCAACATGCTGGGCGACCCCCCCTGGAGACTGACGCGGGGCCGTATCTGGCAGGCGGCTTGGCGGCTGAATCCCGTTAGCGGTGAGGCCATGGCGATCCCGCTTGGAGAAGACTTGACGCTCGCCATCCCCTGGCGCCCGACCAGCCCGCATGTATACGTTTCGGCCGCTGACGTATGGACGGGACGGCTGCCTCCGGATCTGCTGAAAAACCGCATTGTCCTGGTTGGCGGGTATGCCTTGGGTCTTGGCGACCGCATTCAGGGACCGTACGGGGAGGTGCCTGGGGTCGAAGCGCATGCACGCTTCATCTCGGCCCTGCTGGCCGGCACGTTCACTCACATCCCGAGACATGCTTCTGGATGGCTTGCGCTGATAGTCGTGTTTCAGACAATGCTCCTGCTGGTTTTCCGCAATCGGCATTGGCCGCTTGTTGCCATGGGTTTGAGTGTATCCCTGTTCTGGCCGATCGGTAACGCGGTGCTGTATCGCATGGAATGGGAGTTACCCGTTTCCTTTCCGCTGTTGTATCCGCCCCTGCTGGTCATGCTGTTGCTTCTGGCGCACATGAGCATATCGCGCCGAGCATTGCAGCAGGGACTGACAGCCTACCTCCCCGCGCCCTTGGTTGCTCGCCTGTCGCGCGGTGAAGAGCCGAATCGGGAAGTGGCCTGGACCACCGTGCTCTATGCCGACATCGTCGGCTATTCCGTGGTGTCACGCGGCCTGCCCCCCGAAAAAGTGGCGTACTGGGGCAACGCCGGAGTTGATCTGGCAATTTCCGAGATCGAGTCGCATGGTGGCCATATCGATAACGTTGCTGGCGACGGCTTCCTGGTCTACTGGCGCGAGGGCAGCCCCCAGGAACAGGCAGAGCAGGCCATCGAAGCTGCAGCGGCCATTCGTCGAAAGCTGCCGACACTCAACCAGGAACTCCGAGCTCAAGGCCTGCCCCCTCTGGATATGGGGATCGGCCTGCATGCCGGGCCGTTGATCGCCGGCAGTTTTGGCCGGGAAAAGCGGCGCTATACCGTGCTCGGAGAGGTCGCCAACATCGCCCACCGTATCGAACGCCAAACCCGCCGGCTACCCCACCGTCTACTGGTGAGCGCCGAAGTGGCAAAGGCCCAACGGCACTATCCAACCCACAGCCTCGGCTCCCATAACCTGATCGGCGGCACTGCCGCCATCGAATTGCACTGGGTCGATCTTAGTCTGCCGACGTAGCAGAAGAGCAAACAGCAAGTCCAGGAAATTCTTAATCGTTCTTCGTTGCGAAATAAATCCAGTGCAGGGTTTCTGGTCATACGGCATGTAGTATCACTGGGCGGTTTAGGGGGCATACTCGGATTCTGAGCCACACAACATAATTTGAATGGATAAATTCTCGTGGCTACTGTAACAACAAGTTTTTTCCGTTGCGGCCAATCTTGAATTGGCATGCACAGCGATGAATGGCGGTTGGGATATTGGTTCAGTGGTGGGATGGGGAGTGGCAGCCTTGACTTCATGAGTGTGCCAATTCGACAGGCAGGGGCTACGATCTCAACAGTCAGTTCGTCTTGTGTGGCGGGTATCTCAGCAACAATCAATTCATCGAACAACTCCATCTGAACATCCCGGATCGCGCGGGTGGGTCGGGCGGACTGGCTTACCGGGAATGGCAGTTCAACGATGGGTTTCAGTCTCGTGAGCAGGTACTCTATGGCTTCTCGGAGTCCAACGAGAATCAGGTAGACGTGATCGGCGCGATTGAAAACGGAATCGACTATACGACCTGAGCGGTTGCTTCATTTGACAGCACGCTGTTCCTTGTCCGGCGTGCCAACCGACCCGGTGTCTTGTTCCGCTGCGGCCCATAGATCCTGTGGCTTGCGCACGATCAGGCGGCGCATGTCTTTTTCCACCACGCCACGCTGAATCAACAGATGAATAGCGCGCGAAACCGTTTCCCGGCTGGTGTTGACGGTAATGGCGATTTCTTGCTGAGCAGGCATTTTCTCGATCAGCACCAGGCCACCCGGACCCACCCGGGAGAAACGGGCGAGCAGGGCAAAGACACGCTGGAATGCGTTGGGCAGGCTCAGAATTGCCTGGTAGTCGGAAGCACGACGCAATTTTTCGGTGAAACGTTTGAGCAGGCGCTCTGCCACCAGCGGATGACGGTAGAACAGGTTCAAGGCTTCCGAGCGTGGTAGCAATAGAACGGCCGATTGTTCGATGGCCACCACTGAAGCAGAGCGGGGTTCGTTGTCGATGACCGATAGCTCGCCGAAATAGTCACCCACATTCAGGAAATTCAGCCCGATTTCACGGCCACCCTCCGTGATGTCAACCACCTGCAGACTGCCGCGGACCAAAAACAACAGATAGTCGCCGGCAGAGCCCTTGCGGATGATGTGTTCGCGCTTGCCTAAGGTTCGAAGCTGGGCGCACTGGACCAGCCGGGACAAAATTGCCGCATCGACGCCGGCCAATAGTGGCAGCTTGGCCAGCAAATCGGGCGTCACCTTGAGTTCCTCATCTGAAAGCCCGTTGAGTCCAGTATCTGGCTGAGGCCTCATGACGTGCAACCTGATGGGTATGGGCCAGTAACGTACCCGAGAGCGTTGTCAAAGAACATCGGCAAATCCCCTCCGCGTCCGCTGGAACCAAGCGAAACCAAACCACGCGACAGTCGAACTGCCAATCAGATACAGACCCCATAACTTGATGTTCGGCATGGTGCCCGAGATGAGGACCTGGCGGGTTTGTTCGATGACGAGCGTAAGCGGATTGAAGTGCAATAGCGTCTGATAGTTTTCGGGCAGGGCCGATACGGGATAGAAGATGGGAGACAGGAACAGCAGGGCAGTGGTGGCAACACCGACGATCTGGCCGACATCGCGCAGATAGACGCCAAGGGATGCCAGCAGCCAGGCAATGCCCAATGTGAACAGCATCAGGGGCAGAAGGATAAACGGTAGCAACAACAGCGTCAGGTGCGGCATGCCGAAAAACAAGACATGGAAAAGTAGCCAGACCAATACACTGACCAGCAGATGGAACGCTGCCGCTCCCAAGGCGACTACGGGCAGGATCTCCAAAGGAAAGATGATTTTCTTGACGTAATTCACATTGGACAGAATCAAGCCTGGCGAGCGGTTCGCACACTCCGCAAACAGATTGAAAACAACCATTCCGGCGAAAAGGATAAGGGCAAATTCGGTTTTGGAATCGCTGCCACCGCGCCAGCGAGCTTCAAAAACCACACTAAAAACGAAAGTATAGACGGCCAGCATGAAAACCGGATTGAAGAAGGACCAGAGAATGCCCATGAAAGAGCCGCGATACCGGCCGACGACCTCACGCTTGATGAGCGAGCTAATCAGGCCACGGTTGCGCCAGAGACTGTGGAGCATCTCAATGGGGGAAGGTGAAAAATTCCGCATCAGCAGAAGCCACTGAGCCGTGTTGTGCTTTTGCCTCGCGCTTTGGGCATAGAAATCCTGTGGCCACGCCCGGCTACCTCGGTTTTGATGCGGTAGCCGACATGGTGTTTCCCGAATTTCGTCTCCAGGCGGGCCTTTTGGCCGAAGGCATGTGGATTGTTGAGGTGTTGAAAGAAAAGGCTTCGGCAATTGGCGAAAAAATGGGCTTTAAGCGGGAGGGCAACAGAAATGGTGGGTATCATGGATTTCGTCGAAATACTTTTTCTTGCGCATCAGGGGCTGTCCATGCCTATTTTAGAGCAAAGCCCGCGCCGGCTTTTCAAGGGGGGCATTGTACCTTCCCGCTTGAAGGGAGTAGGGGCATGCACAGCGGGTGTTCAGGCGGTCGCCCCTGCAAAGATGTTATATTTACAGGCGCCGCAAATGCCTCCCGAACATGGACATCGCCGGCGGAAAAGAGCCGGTCAGGCAATTGACTGATCTTTTTTGGTGTAAAGTAACAAGGCATTGTGCGGCCCCTCGGCAGGTCTGCCGAGGGGTTCGGAATCCTTTTCTTAAATAGCCGGATCGATCCATCATGCCGGCGATCGTGCCGATTCGTCCTGGCGCCAAAGCGTATTCATGTCCCGATTATTGGTAACCGGCCTAACCGGCTTCGTAGGCGAAACACTTCGGCAATATCTGCCGCAGACACTGCGGGCAGGAACGTTCGAGTTGTGCGCGCCGCCGCCAGATTTCGATATCACCCAGCCGGGATCGGCTGATGATCTTGTTGTCCAGGCGAAGCCCGATCTCGTGATCCACCTGGCTTCCCAGAGCCATGTTCCAACATCCTTTATCGATCCCGCGGGCACCCTTGCGGTCAACGTCAACGGCACCGCGAACCTCCTGCTGGCCCTCACGAAAACGGGCTTTGAAGGCCGAATGCTTTACGTCGGCAGTGCGGACATTTATGGCCTTGTCAGCGTGTCCGACCTGCCCGTGAATGAAACCTATCTGCCCACCCCGCGCAATCCTTATGCGGTCAGCAAGGCCGCCGCAGAAATGCTCTGCCGGCAGTGGCACATTACCAATGGGCTGGACGTGGTCATCGCCCGGCCCTTCAACCACACTGGGCCTGGCCAGCATCCCGGTTATGCGCTCTCCGGCTTTGCCCGAGATATTGCCGCGATCGCCCAGGGCATCAAGCCGCCCCGCATCGAGGTGGGCGACATTCAGGTCACCCGTGATTTCAGCGACGCGCGCGATGTGATCGATGCCTATTTTGTCCTTCTCGCGCAAGGCCGGGCCGGTGAGGCCTACAATGTTTGTTCGGGGCGGGAATATCGCCTCGCCGACCTGCTGCAGCAAATGCTCCAGTTGGCAGGCGTGGAGGCAGAAATCGCGCTTGACCCGCAGCGCCTTCGCCCCTCCGAGCATCGCCGCATCTATGGCGACCACAGCAAGATCACCGCCCACACCGGTTGGCAGCCCACACGGTCGATCGAAGACATCCTGCACAGCCTGCTTGATTACTGGGCTGCGTACTGGCTAAACCGGTCGGCTCCGGCTGCCCCGGCCCTCCGGCAAGGGGTTTAGGCGTGAAGCTGCCCGAACACGCACCCGAAATCGCGCGTTTTCGCTGCAACATCTGCGGCAGCCACAATGCCTTGTCAGTCGCGACCTTTCACAGGGAGTTGGCCGTATGCTCGGGGTGTGGTTCGAACGCCCGCTTCCGGGGTATCGTGCACGCCCTGGCCGAATGTCTTGGCATGCCAACCGGTGAAATCCTGCGGGACTGGCCGCCACGCAGCGATCTGCGTGGCATTGGCATGAGCGACTGGCCGGGTTATGCCGGCCCCCTGGCGCGTAAATATGCTTACGAGAACACCCATTACGACAGGGTGCCGCAGCTCGATATCCTCGGTCCTGAGGCCGGGCGCCTCGGACGCAACGACTTCGTGATCTCAACCGACGTGCTGGAGCATGTCGTGCAGCCGATCCAGACCGCATTCGACAACCTGTTGCGGCTTTTGAAACCCGGCGGACACCTTGTTTTCAGCGTGCCTTACAGCCGTGAAGCCGCCACCGTCGAACACTTTGAAAACCTGGTTGAATTCGAGATACACGATTTTTCCGGTGACAAGATCCTGATCAACCGGCTTGCGCCCGGCCGGTATGCCGTCTATGACAACCTGGTTTTCCACGGCGGAGACGGCGCCACACTGGAGATGCGGATTTTCAGCGAGGCCGATGTCCTGGATCGGCTGGCCCGTGCCGGGTTCTGCGAAATCCGTGTCCACGACCAGCCCGATCTGTCGATCGGCTATTATTGGCCGCCGCTGCCGCAAGCCGACCCGACAGCGCCGCCGCTGCATGCCTACATCATCACCGCGCGGCGACCTCTATGATCGCAGCCAAGCGGACCGACCGCCCGGCCCTCGAGAATTTTCTGCTGGCGCATTATGAACGCCATACACGAAGTGTCAGGGTCCGCTCCGCACCGTTCCTGCTTCTGCTCGACCCCGCCTCGATTTGCCAACTGCAGTGCCCCATGTGCCCAACCGGGCTAGAGAATGCCAGGCAGGTTCGCCACGACCGCGCCCAATATCGCAAGCGCGGATTGATGGGGCGCGCCCTGTTCGATGCCATCCTTGACGAACTCGGCGGCCAGCTCTACTTCGTGCACCTTTACAACTGGGGTGAACCGTTGCTCAATCCGGACCTGGGATACTTTATCCGTCGGCTTGCGGAACGTGGCATCACCACCGACACCAACACCAATCTTTCCCTGCCCCTGTCGGACCGTGCCATTGATGAACTGGTCATGTCAGGAATCGATCGCATCGAAGCATCCATCGACGGATTCAGCCAGGAAAGCTACGGGCGCTATCGCGTCAAGGGGCGCTTCGAACTGGCGCGCGACAACCTGGTCCGGCTGGCCCAGGCGCGCGACCGCCTGAACAGCCCGCTGCAGCTCGCCTGGAATTACCTCGTGTTCCGCTTCAACGAACACGAGATTGATGCAGCGCGCGCCTACTGCGACGATCATGGCATCGAATTCGTGCGCCGCGAGGCCGCGTTATCGGAAGCCCTGCGTGAAGAATTTTTGCCCACCTACCGCGCGGGCGAACGCCTCGAAGGCTTCTTTGAGAAAAGGGCGCAGCCCTTCGACCCGGCCGAATTTGAAAACCGCGGCGAAGCAAGCTGCGCCTGGCATTATTTTTACTCCGTGGTCAATGCGGATGGCAGTGTTTCGCCCTGCTGCGCGCCCTGGGAGGATGACTGGGATGTGGGCAGCGTCGAGCCGGGGCGGCAGGGCTTTCTCGACATCTGGAACAACGCGCGTTATCGGCGAGCCAGAGCGGACGTTTCCGGCCACCGTTTAATTTCCTGGTTACGTGGAACCGGACAACTTGGCCTGGTACGCAGCAACGAGGATTTTGCCCGTCTCGGCAGCCTGTGCGAAGGATGCCTGATGCCGCCTGCCATGCTTGATCTCTACACCCACCGCGCAGATCTCATCGTGACGCACTTCGAGCAGAACCTGGCCGAGCTTTATCCCGACCTAAAGGAAGCATTCACCCTGGTCAGGCGTGAGCCCGCAGCTTTCGCGGCACTGTTCGAGCGATCTTTTCCAGCACTGCGTCCAGCGTCCGGGCATCCGCTGCGATCCTGATATCGTAGATCTCCCGCGCCGGGATCGATATTCTGGCGACAGCCTTCCAGGAATGGCGGTCGAGCGCTACGACACAGGCCGAGCCTTCCGCGTCGCCTTCGATATTTCGGGAGCAGCTCAGTCCAACAAAAATCGTGCGCTCGTTCACCGCAACCCCGCGCGTGTAGCCGTCCAGGTTCGCCTCCCGTATCTTGGCGCCGGAGCCGTCATACAGCACCAGGCTCAGGCGTTCCGAGTCGGCCAGAAGCAGCCCATCGTCAAGCGGTGTCGGATTGTGCGGCTGCGACAGGCCCGCGATAAGTGTCTCGCCCGTTTCCAGGTCGCGAACGAAACCCGTCCCCATGGTTCCGGCCTTGTAACCGTGATGGGTCGCGAATGCCCCAAAAGCCGAAAACACGATCCTCCCGTTCCAGTTGGCCAGACAATTGACGTGCATCGAATCCGGTGCCCCTCCAAAACGCCATTGCCTTTCCATGGCGAAATCACGGCCATACCGAACGACCTCGTTGCCTTCTGTACAAACTACCAGAAAGCCATCATCGACCAGCAGCGCATCATGGATATCCGGCACCGCGATAGGCGCCATCAGCGTCGTTTCGGGCGTGCTGCCGTAATAAATCCATCCGGAAGGCTGCATGGCGCGCAACAGGCAGTCCCCGCGCAGATCGATCCCGGTGGAGGATTTGCCATCCACATGGATGACTTCCCCGCAACGCACCGCGAACAGCCCCCCTCCGTTGGGTGAGGAAATCAGCAGATTCTGGAAAAGGGGATCAACGTTCATGGTGACTCACGAATTGGCAAAGATTGGCGATTTCGGTCGCGGTATCGCCGGACACCGGCAGCACGCGGAACGCACAGGCATCCACCAGTCGATGCAAAAAGAACTCCTCCCCGCCATCCGTTCCGAGTACCCCGGCGTTGAGGAAATACGTGCCTGGATTCAGCCGGCAGACAAACTCGAACACCGCTTCCAGATAAGCACCGGCCTCGACAAATGGCAGCGCCTCGCCAAGGCTCGGCGCTGACCGGGTGCCGCTCACTGCCAGGCCGGTCATGGTCTTGATCAGCATGGCAAAGCGCACCTGGGTCGCGGCCTTCGCGAAGCGAACCCCATAGCGGTAGCGATACGTTTGTCCGCGCACCAGACAGTTGACCGGTTCGCCCGCCTCCGTCGTAATCCGGGGTGTCTCGATCGCCGCACCAATCGACTCGTAGCTCAATGTGCTCAGGGGCTGCAGATTCGGGTCGAAAAAAGCGGTCTCCATTTCGGGGTGCGGCGCCTCCGCCTGCGCCGCCGTCGCAAGACGCATTCCCGCCTGCGTGGATGCCTTTTCGCCCGTGCGCATCTCGTCAAGCAGGGCAGGGCGCCTGTCCGGCGGCGCATACAGCAGCTTTTGGTAATGGCCGACGATATGGCGTGGCGAGCCCATGGCAAGCAACTCCCCACCCTCAAGCAGGATTGCGCGGTCGCACAGCTCCACGACCGTCGAGCCCGAATGCGACACGAACAGCACCGTCGTTCCGCCCGCCTTCAATGCCTCGATACGCGAAAAGCACTTGCGCTGGAACAACTCGTCGCCCACGGCCAACGCCTCATCCACCACCAGAATATCCGGCTCGACATTGATCGCCACCGAAAACGCCAGCCGCACCACCATGCCGCTGGAATAAGTTTTCACCGGCTGATCAATAAATGGCCCGATATCGGCGAACGCGGCGATCGCGTCGAAACGCCCCCTGATCTCATCCTGGCTCAAACCGAGCACTGCCGCGTTCAGATAAACATTCTCTCTGCCGGTGAATTCCGGGTTGAACCCCGCCCCCAGTTCCAGCAGCGCGGCGATCCTGCCATGCGTTTCGACTTTGCCCGCGGTTGGCGACAGCGTCCCGCAGATCAGTTGCAGCAGCGTCGACTTGCCCGAACCGTTGCGGCCCACAATGCCCACCGTTTCGTTGTATCCCACCTCGAAGGACACCTCGCGCAGCGCCCAGAAATCCTGGTAATAGCAAACCGGGGGGCGCCCGGCCAAGCGCTGCAGTCGCGGTACGATTGCCTGTCTGAGCCGATCCTGCGGCCGGCCATATATCTGGTAGCACTTTGACAGGCCGCTCACCTGGATGATCGCATTGCCGCTGCTCATGGTTCGTTCGCCTCGCGCATCACTCGTCCCGATTCACCATAAAGCGATAGGCCACAACGTTCAGACACGCAAATAAATGGGCTGCCATTGCGCGGCGCGCAGCGACGTGGCAATCCAGAAATGCCCGCTTGATCAATGCGCTGGATTGCCGCGCTGCGCTCGCGATGACCGGTGCAGTGTGTAATGGCAGCACAAGATTGTGGTCAATCAGTTCATTCGCCAACTCGGCTGATGGCTGACCCTGCCGCTTCACGCCTCGCCGCGCGGACGCATCAGCATCGAGAAGTCCGCCACCATCCGTTCCCCCGTGTACTGACGGCTTGCCGCGACGGCCGCCTCACGCATCGCGACAAGCGAGACATCACCGGCCGGCGCGGCAAGCACCTGGCCGGTCAGCGCGACAAGCTCGTCCAGCGTATCGAAAACATGACCGGTCACACCGTTCTCGACAATCGCAGGCGGGCCGCCGCGATTCACCACGATCGTGATGCAGCCCGCCGACATTGCCTCCACAACCGCAATCCCGAAATGCTCGCAGCGATGGGGTTCTATTGCTTCCTCAACGCCGTAACCGCTTAGATGCCAGTAGACCGAGGCCTCGTCGTATAGCCTTGCGATCGTTGCGGGCGAGGCATTGGGATAGAACGTCACCGGCAAGCCGGCGGCCTGCTGTTTCAGCGAATCGAAATGCGCGATATGGGCTGGGTCGGCCGAAAGCGAACCGGCCAGATGCAGCGTGGCGGCGGGGCTGGTTTTAAGCAAGCTCTCGAACGCCTTGATCATCAGATCGTGGCGTTTGTCGTGGCCTCCCGGGAAAAACCGGCCCACGCTCACGACCATGCACCGCTTGGCCGCGATCGGTGCGCCGGATGCGGCCTGGGGTGCAAGAACCGCCGGCGGACGCACCACCGAGATGGGCTGCGGCCCTCTGCCCAGCGCGGACAATGCCCGCCCGTAGTGCCGTTCAACGAACGGGCTATACACCACCACCCGTTCGTAATCGTCGAGCAGATCCCAGCGTGCGCCCAGCCAGTCGGATGCCGCCGGAAAAGGAAACTGGCAGATGTACAGATTGCGCCGAGCCAGTGCCGGCTGGCTCGGCAACACCTCATTGCCCATCACAATTCCCCAGTCGAAGGCGGCGTCGCGCGGCACATGCGCCAGCGGCACAATTTTCACCGCGTCCAGATTCAGCGACAACTCGCGCCCCAGCGTGCGCAGCCTGAGCCGGGAGTAGGGATGCTCGGTTGCCAGCGTCACCTGCATGCTTGCCGACAGTCCCGCCGCCAGCGTCAGCAGATAGCGCTCCCCGCCGCCCGGAATCAGGGCGTAAGGCGTGTACAGCAACAGCGACGGCGCCCCTTGCGGCGGCGCGGGCATCGCTGCCGGAGCCGGGAAAATTCCCGGCACCTGGCACTCTTCACCATTGAGCACATTCTGCCAACGCTCGACGAAGTGCTGCCGGTTCAACTCGATCACACTCTGGATATGCAGCTTCTTCGCGTAATCGCGCGATGTTGCATTCTCGTGATGCACGATGCGGCTGGCCGGGCAATACACCACCCGCAGGCCAAGCTGGTGCAGCTTCATGCACAGATCGGCATCCTCGTAATAGGCGGGTTCGTAGCACAGATCGAAGCCCAGCGCCGCCTCGAAGGCCTCACGCCGCATCGCGAACGCCGCTGCCGACACATAGTCGACGTCGCGCTCCGCCGCCCAGGCCGGATCCTCGGGATCGCCGCCCTTGCCGTACTGTTCGCTCGATCCGTCCGGCCGCACCCTTGCTCCCGCCTCCTGTAATCGCCCATCGGGGTAGATCATCATCGGGCCGATGCCGCCGATCGAGGCATCCTGCGCCAGCCGTCCCACCAGCGGTTCCAGCCAGTTTGGCGTCACCGTCACATCGTTGTTCAAAAACACCACATAGCGGCCGCGCGCCGCCTCGAAGCCGATATTGTTGCCCTCGCCGAAATAACGGTTTACCCCTAGCCGCACAATTCGCGCGCTTGCAGCAAGCGGCGCCAGCTTCAAAAAAAGTTCCGGCTCGCTGCCGTTATCCACCAGCACCACCTCGTAGCGGAAGCCCGCCGTATGGCGCCAGATCGAATCCAGGCAGGCAAAAGTCAGGCCGGGCTTGTTGTAATTCAGCACAATCAGCGAAACTTCGGGCGCCGCCGCGTCATACCAGGCCTTCCGCAGGGGGGAGTGCAACGAAGACTGGATATCCGGCAGCGTTTTCGCATCCGCCGCAAACAGCATTTGAGCCTTGGCGCGTCGTATCAGTGCCTGTCGGGCGTGGCGCGCCAGCATGCGCGCCACCACGCCTCCCCGGCGCAGAGGCGCCGTCACGCGCCACGAAGTCGAGGCGCGCATGGCGGCCAGCTCGCATTCCCGGAGTTCGATCTGGCCGTGCAAGTTTTCTATAGCCAGCCCGGCTTCCGCGTGCTGTTGTTTCATTGCGTCCCGCATCGTCGCCAGTTCCCCCTGCGCCGCCGCCCGTTCCCGCATGGCTCGTGCCATTCCGGCCCGTGCCTCGAGACCCTGACCCAGCGGCGCGAAAAAGCGCGCAATTGCATCGTCCGGTGTGTCCAGCCGAAAATCCGGCTGCAGCAGCCACTGTATTGGCTCGGGCAAATCCGGGCCTACGCCCAGCACCCCGAGTCCATGGCCGAAAGGGAACAGAAATCCCGGGTAGCGCTGGGTGAGTTCGTCCCACAGGCGCCAAACCCCGAAATCGCGATCGCGCACCGTCACATCGTGAAACAGAATAACCCCCCGCGCCGACATCGCCGGCAGCCAGGTCTCGAAATCATGGCGCACCGCCTCATAGGTGTGATAGCCGTCGATGTGCAGCAGATCGATGGACCCCGACGCAAAGTGCTCGCGCGCCTCCTCGAACGTAGCTTGTATCAGGTGCGAAAAACCGCCATATCGAGGATCGTGATGTCCGCGCAGGACATCCAGCACCGATTCGCCGTAATTTCCGGCGTGAGCGTCCCCGGCCCAGGTATCCACGCCGTAGGGCGTCGTCGGCAGCCCCAAGCGTTGCGCTGCCTGACAGAACGCGCAATAGGACACCCCCGTATGGACGCCAAGCTCCACCAGCACACGCGGACGCAGCGCCTCCATGATCCAGAAAGCGAACGGAATGTGGCAACTCCAGGCGGTATCCGGGCTTTCCAGGGCCGGCAACTCGAACACCATGGGCGTGGCCAGGCGGGAAACTGCCTGCGCAGGGGAAATGTGTGTATTCACGAACTTGAAGAAGCGGAAAAACTCGCAATCATACCGCCTCGGGGCGGCGGTTGGCGCGGCGAACCGCGGGGAGGGCGCCCATCCTCCCGGATTGTGCCCCGCGGGATTGCGGCGGAGCCTGTCTCAAGCGGGGGGCGACGAATCGCGGCGAGGCGCCCCCATAGCTTAAAAAACCAGCGTCAGTCCTGTCTGTATCGTGTACGCATCGTAGTCCAGAAAGTTCAGGTTGTTTTTGCTGCGCCGTCCGCTCCAACTCATGTTCCATACAAGATCGTCGCGAAGCGGCACCGACAAGTCCAGCCTTCCCTGTAACAGCGCCTGTTCCCGTCGCAGCGGAAACAGCGGGTCGAAATAGGGCGTGTCATCGCGGATGCGTTGCATCCATAGCAACCCGGAAACATTGAGGCGGCGCGAAACCTGCCACTCGCCGGCCAGTTCGGCACCGTAACCCATGCGATGGTCGCCCGGGCGCTGGCCGAGCGCCTGGTCGAGCGAAACCAGCGCCGTCGCCCGCGCAAAAAAAGCCCCGTGGCGGGCGGCCATGCCCATGCGCGCTTCCCATACCCAGGAATTGAAAGCCGAATGATGGGCAAAACGGTGATAGGTCGCGCGCGCCTCCGCAACCGGGTGCGTACCCTGCCACACGGCTTTGCCTGCCATCCAGGCGTGCAGCGTCAGCGCATCCAGAAAATGCTGATTGTCCAGGCGGCTATGCGTCCAGCGTGCCCGGACGATTGCGTCGGCGCGCTCGCCCAGCCAGGTATGCCCCCCCTCCAGCGCCAGCTCGGTCGTATCGTAGGCTGATTCGTTTGCATACTGGCGCTGCGCCAGCGAGGCCCGTGGCTGCCCCGGGACATCGTGCCAGTTGCCCTCCAGCCGGACCTCCGTGAAAGAATCCGCGCGTGGCTGCATGCCTTCGGCCAGCAGCACCTCCACCACACCGGCATCCGAAACCAGCGTGGTTCTGTCCAGGTATGAACCAAGGTTCACATTGCTGTCGCGGCCCACGGACAG
>DAOMWT010000033.1:0-23421 GCA_035436705.1 Thiobacillus sp.
GGGCAGCCGCAGCACGCTGTTGCCGGCTGGGTTTGGCGGATACCTGGGGCGTGCGCTGCGGACGGGCGATACGCTGGCATGCGCTACCCCGACGGGCGAAATGCATCTGCTGCGCGCCCATCCCCCCGTCCTGCCGCTGGACGCGCCGCTGCGGGTGGTGGCGGGACCGCAGGCCGGCCGGTTCGACGATGCCGGGCTGACGGCATTTTTTTGCGGCAGCTATCGGGTGGGTGCCGCATCCGACCGGCGCGGGCTGCGCCTGATCGGTCCGGCGGTGACGCATGCCCGGGCTGAATTGCCGTCGCAGGGCGTGTTGCCCGGGACGGTGCAGGTTCCGCCCGACGGCCAACCGATCATTCTGGGCTGGGACGGTCCGGTGACCGGCGGCTACCCGGCGATCGCTGCAGTGATCGCCGCCGACTGGCCGCAGCTGGCGCAATTGCGGCCGGGCGATGCGGTGCGGTTTGCAACCGTCGAGGCAGCGACTGCGCAGGCGCCTGCGCCGTGGGCGATCGAGGCGCTGGCATGATCGAACTGAATGCCGATATTGGCGAAGGCTGCGACGACGCCAGCCTGATGCCCTATCTGGCGCGGGTGTCGATTGCCTGTGGCGGGCATGCCGGCGACGCCGCCAGCATGACGGCGGCGCTGCGGCTGGCGGCTGAATACGGCGTGGCAGTGGGCGCGCATCCGGGTTATCCCGACCGCGCCCGGTTTGGCCGCCGGGCGCTGGCCGCGTCGGAAGAGGAAATTGCGGCATGGGTGACGCAGCAGCTGGAGGCGCTGGCCGAGCAGGCTGCGCGCCTGGGATTGCGGCTGGCGCACGTCAAACCGCACGGTGCGCTGTACAACACGGCGGCGCAGGATGAACGGGTGGCGCGGGCGATTGCCCGTGGGGTGGCGGTACTGGACCCGGCGTTGATACTGCTGGGCTTGTCCGGAGCGCAGTTGATTGCCGCCGGGCGGGCTGCGGGTTTGCCGGTGCTGAACGAGGCATTTGCCGACCGCCGTTACCGGGCCGACGGCCGACTTGTTTCACGTGAAACCCCGGGTGCCTTGATCGCCTCGCCGCACTTGGCGGCGCAGCAGGCGCACGCGCTTGCACATGGTGAACCGGTTTCCGCGCTCGGCGGCGCCACCATCCGGGTGCAAGCGGACACGATCTGCCTGCACAGCGACACCCCTGGCGCATTAAAAATTGCCCGAGCCGTCCATGCCGCGCTCAATCGCGGATAATTCCGCTCCTACGCTTGTTGATGCCTGATCATGCCGCTCCTCACTTTTGACCGACTCGAACTGGCCTACGGCCACTGGCCGCTGCTCGACGGCGCTTCACTGGTGATCGAGGCGGGTGAGCGTATTGGCCTGATCGGCCGCAACGGCACCGGCAAGTCGAGCCTGCTGAAAATCATCGCCGGCGAGAGCCAGGCAGATGCCGGCGAAGTCTGGCGTGCGCCGGGCCTGAAGCTGGCCTACGTACCGCAGGAGCCGCAGTTCCAGCCCGGCCACAGCGTGTTCGAGGCAGTGGCGGAAGGCATCGGCGCGGCACAGACGCTGCTGGCCGAATACCATGCCGTTGCGCATGCCATGGCCGAAGGCGACGAGACGGTGTACGCCGATTTCGAACGGTTGTCGCACGCGCTGGAGTTGGCCGATGCCTGGCGGCTCAACAGCCGGGTGGAAGAAACCCTGCAGCGCCTCAGCCTGGATGCCGAGGCGGCGGTGGAAAAGCTGTCCGGCGGCCTGAAAAAGCGCGTGGCGCTGGCGCGCGCACTGGTGGCCGAGCCCGAACTGCTGCTGCTGGACGAACCGACCAACCACCTGGATTTTTCCGCCATCGAGTGGCTGGAAACCCTGCTCAACGACTATCGCGGCGCGCTGCTTTTCATCACCCACGACCGGCGCTTCCTGGACCACGTCGCCAATCGCATCGTCGAGCTCGATCGCGGCCAGCTGCGCGAATACCAGGGCAATTTCAGCGCCTATCAGGCCAAAAAGGCCGAGCAGCTTGAGGTGGAGGCGGTGCACAACCGCAAGTTCGACAAGTTCTGGAAGCAGGAGGAAGCCTGGATCCGCAAAGGGGTCGAGGCGCGCCGCACCCGCAACGAAGGCCGGGTAAGACGGCTGGAGGCGCTGCGCCGTACCCGCGAGGCGCGCGTCGCCCATGGCGGCCAGGTGGGGTTCCAGCTCGACACCGGCGATCGTTCCGGCAAGGTGGTGGCCGAACTCGACCATGTCAGCTACGGCTACGACAGCCGCGTCCTCATCCGTGACTTTTCCGCCACCATCCTGCGTGGCGACAAGCTCGGCCTGCTCGGCCCCAATGGCGCCGGCAAGACCACGCTGATCCGCCTCATCCTCGGCGAACTGAAGCCGCAATCCGGCTGGATCAAGCAGGGCACCAAGCTCGAAGTGGCCTATTTCGACCAGTTCCGCAACCAGCTGAACGACGAGGCGACGCTGATCGACACCATCTCGCCGGGCTCCGACTACGTGGAAATCGGCGGGCAGAAAAAGCACGTCATCAGCTACCTGGAAGACTTCCTGTTCCCCGCCGAACGGGCGCGCGCCAAGGTCTCGGCGCTGTCCGGCGGCGAGCGCAACCGGCTGCTGCTGGCGCGGCTGTTCGCGCGCCCGGCCAACCTCCTGGTGCTGGACGAGCCGACCAACGATCTCGACATCGATACCCTGGAGTTGCTGGAACAGTTGCTGCAGGACTACAGTGGCACGGTGATCATCGTCTCGCACGATCGCGCGTTCCTGGACAACGTCGTCACCCAGTCGATCGTGTTCGAGGGTGAGGGCCGGCTGACCGAGATCGTCGGCGGCTATGCCGACTGGCAGGCATGGAAGCAACAGCAGCGCGCACCCGAGCCCATGCGGGCGGCAAGCCCCAAGGCCGCGGCGCAGCCCGGGGCGGCGAAACCCGAGCCCAAAAGCAGACTCAGCTACAAGGAGGCGCGCGAGCTCGAAGCTTTGCCGGCGCAGATCGCCGAACTGGAAACCGAACAGGCGCAGATTGCCGAACGGCTGGCCGACCCCGCACTTTATCAGGCCCATCCTCAGGACGCCGTTTCCCTGCATGCCCGCAGCGAGGCTATCGATGCCGAGTTGCTCGACGCGCTGGCGCGCTGGGAGGCGCTGGAGGCCAAGGCGGCTGCCAGCTGAACGGCGAAGGCCGGCACCCGCGGGTTCGCCGTTCACGTGACCATGTTCCACGTGAAACATGGTCACGTGAAACGGAACCCGGCAACGGGTAGAATGGCGCCCATGAAATTCCCCGAGTCCTTCGATGTCATCGTCGTCGGTGGCGGCCATGCCGGCACCGAGGCTGCGCTGGCGGCCGCGCGCATGGGCGTGAAAACACTGCTGCTGACGCACAACATCGAAACCCTCGGCGCAATGTCGTGCAACCCGTCGATCGGCGGCATCGGCAAGGGGCATCTGGTCAAGGAGATCGACGCGCTCGGCGGCGCAATGGCGCTCGCCACCGACGCGGCGGGGATCCAGTTCCGCACCCTCAATTCGTCCAAGGGGCCGGCGGTGCGCGCCACCCGCGCGCAGGCCGACCGCGTGCTGTACAAGGCGGCGATCCGCCAGCGCCTGGAAAACCAGCCCAATCTCACGCTGTTCCAGCAGGCGGTCGACGACCTGGTGCTGCAAGGCGACCGTGTCGTCGGCGTGAGAACCCAGCTCGGCATCGAGTTCGGCGGTCGTGCGGTGGTGCTGACCGCCGGCACGTTCCTCGCCGGCCTGGTGCACGTCGGGCTGGAAAACTTCCAGGCCGGGCGCATGGGCGATCCACCCGCGGTATCGCTCGCCGCGCGCTTGCGCGAACTGAGTCTGCCGGCAGGGCGGCTGAAGACCGGCACCCCGCCGCGCATCGACGGCCGCAGCATCGACTACAGCCAGACCCAGACGCAGCCCGGCGACGATCCGGCACCGGTGTTCTCCTTCATGGGCGACGCGGCGATGCATCCCGCGCAGCGGCCGTGCTGGATCACCCACACCACGGCGGAAACGCACGCCATCATCCGCGGCGGGCTCGACCGCTCGCCGATGTACACCGGTGTCATCGAAGGGGTGGGGCCGCGCTACTGCCCGTCGATCGAGGACAAGATCACCCGTTTCGCCGACAAGGCGAGTCATCAGATCTTCCTCGAGCCCGAGGGGCTGACGACTCACGAAATCTATCCCAACGGTATCTCGACCTCGCTGCCGTTCGACGTCCAGCTCGCCATCGTGCGCTCGATTCCGGGCCTTGCGCGCGCGCACATCCTGCGCCCCGGCTACGCCATCGAATACGATTACTACGACCCGCGCAACCTCAAGGCCTCGCTCGAGACCAAGTCGATCGCCGGCCTGTTTTTCGCCGGCCAGATCAACGGCACCACGGGCTATGAAGAGGCGGCGGCGCAAGGGTTGCTTGCCGGCATCAATGCCGCTTTGCAGACACAGGAGCGGGCCGCCTGGAGCCCGGGCCGCCACGAGGCCTATCTCGGCGTGCTGGTCGACGACCTCATCACGCGCGGCGTCTCCGAGCCCTACCGCATGTTCACCAGCCGCGCCGAATACCGCCTGCAACTGCGTGAGGACAACGCCGACATGCGGCTGACGGCAATCGGCCGCGAGTTGGGCGTGATCGACGACGCGCGCTGGGATGCTTTCAACCGCAAGCGCGATGCGGTGGCGCGCGAAACCGGGCGGCTGAAATCGACCTGGGTCAATCCGACCATCCTGCCGGCCGCTGCGGCCACCCGCCTGATCGGCCAGCCGATCGAACACGAATACAGCCTGTTCGAACTGCTGCGCCGTCCGAATTTGAACTACACGCAGATACTGGCTTTGCCCGGTGGCGAGGTAGGGGAGGAGGACGCACGCGTTGCCGAGCAGGTCGAAATCGCCGCCAAATACCAGGGTTATATCGATCGCCAGAACGAGGAAGTCGACAAGCAGCGCGAACAGGAAAGCCTGCGCCTGCCCGCGGATCTCGACTACGGCCTGCTCACCGGGTTGTCGATGGAAGTGCGCCAGCGCCTGCAAAAGGCCCGTCCCGAAACGCTGGGGCAGGCGTCCCGCTTGCAAGGCATCACCCCGGCAGCGATCTCGGTGCTGCTGGTGTATGCCAAACGCGGCTTCAAGCCCGACGAGCAGAAGAAAAGCGCATGACGCCTCAGGCACAACTCGCGGCGGGAATCGCCGCCCTTGGGCTGGCCTTGCCCGCCGGGGCCGAGGCAAGGCTGCTGGCGTATCTCGCGCTACTGGACAAATGGAATCGCGTCTACAACCTCACCGCAGTACGCGACGCCGGGCGTATGGTCAGCCATCATCTGCTCGATTCGCTGGCAGCGGTGCCTTTTTTTACGCGCGAACAGGTGCTCGACGTCGGTAGCGGTGGCGGTTTGCCGGGCATTCCGCTGGCGATCGTGCGGCCGGAATTGCGGGTGACGCTGATCGACAGCATTGCCAAGAAAACCGCATTCCTGCTGCAGGCCAAGGCCGAATTGGGGTTGGCCAATGTGCAGGTGATCACCGGCCGGGTGGAAGATTTTCGGCCCGAGGCTGGCTTTGACGTCATCACGTCGCGGGCGTTTTCCGACCTCAATACGTTCGCCACGCTGACCCGCCACCTGCTCAATCCAGGCGGTTGCTGGCTGGCGATGAAAGGCCTGTATCCGCACGAGGAGATCGCTGGACTGCCATCTGGCGTGAGAGTGAGCGCTGACCACGCACTGGCCGTTCCAGGTCTGGATGTGACCCGCCACCTGATTGTTCTGGAGCCTGTTGAATGAGTCGAATCCTGGCAATTGCCAACCAGAAAGGCGGCGTCGGCAAGACGACGACGGCGGTGAACCTGGCCGCGAGCCTGGCCGAACTTGGGCAGCGCGTGCTGCTGGCCGACCTTGATCCGCAGGGCAACGCGACCATGGGCGCCGGCATCGAAAAGCGCACCGCACTGCCGACTGTGTACCAGATCCTGCTCAATCAGGTGAGCGTGCGCGAGGCGCGCATGCGCTCGGAACCAGGGCATTTCGACGTCATCCCGGCCAACCGCGAACTGGCGGGCGCGGAGATCGATCTGGTGAATCTGGAGCAGCGCGACCTGCGCCTGAAGGTGGCGCTGGCGCAGGTCGCCGACGACTATGACTTCATCCTGATGGACTGTCCGCCGACCCTGAACCTGCTGACCGTCAACGCGTTCGCGGCGGCGGAGGCGGTGCTGATCCCGATGCAGTGCGAGTACTACGCGCTGGAAGGGCTGACCGACCTGGTCGCCACCATCAAGAAAGTGAAACAGCGGCTGAATCCGGATATCCGCATCGAGGGCCTGCTGCGCGTGATGTTCGACCCGCGCAGCACGCTGGCGCAACAGGTGTCGGACCAGATCAAGCAGCATTTCGGCGACAAGGTGTACGACACCGTGATCCCGCGCAACGTGCGGCTGGCCGAGGCGCCCAGCCACGGCTTGCCGGTGCTGGCCTACGACCGCCAGTGCAAGGGGGCGAAGGCGTATATGGAACTGGCCGGGGAAACACTCAGGCGCGCCGGCATCACCGTAGGGGAAACTGCATAATGGCCAAACTCAAGGGACTCGGGCGCGGACTCGACGCGCTGCTGGGCGGCGAAGACAGCGCTGCGCCGCCGCAGGGCGACCTGCGCATGATGAACGTGGCGCACCTGGCGCCCGGCAAATACCAGCCGCGCACGCAGATGGACAGCGAATCGCTGCAGGAACTGGCCGATTCCATCCGCGCGCAGGGGCTGATGCAGCCGATCCTCGCCCGCGAGGTCGCGGGCGGCTACGAAATCATCGCCGGCGAACGGCGCTGGCGTGCGGCGCAGCTGGCCGGATTGAGCGAAATCCCGGTGCTGCTGCGCGATGTCGCCGACGATGCGGTGGCGGCGATGGCGCTGATCGAAAACATCCAGCGCGAGGACCTCAACGCGATCGACGAAGCGCACGGCCTGCAGCGCCTGATTCACGAATTCGGCATGACGCACGATGCCGTTGCGCAGGCGGTCGGCAAATCGCGTGCGGCGGTGTCCAACCTGTTGCGCTTGTTGAATCTGTCGCACCCGGTGCAGGACATGCTCGTCGCCGGACTGATCGAAATGGGCCATGCACGCGCATTGCTGCCCCTGCAGGCGGGCGCGCAACGCGAGCTGGCGCATGAAATCGAAACCCGTGGCCTGTCGGTGCGGGAGGTCGAGCGCCGGGTGGCGCGGCTGAAGGACGCTACCGCTGCGCCGGCCAAGCCGGCGGTGTCGCGCGATATCCTGCGGCTGGAAGAGGCGCTGTCCGATGCGCTTGGCATGACCGCCCACGTGCAAACCAGCAGCAAGGGCCGCGGCAAGCTGACGTTACATTTCGCCAGTGCGGACGAGCTTCAGGGCTTGCTGCAACGTCTGGGCATCCGGCTGTAAACCCGCGATGGCTGGCAGACGGACTATTCTCGCCTATACAACATCACTACATAATGAAATTCATCATCAAGCTGCTTGATGATTGCATAGACCGCACTAATTCTAGTACCATAACTGGCTAATGTTCACCGGCACCCGCCGTATCGGCATATCGGGCACCCTGCGGGTAGCCTTGGCGCAAGCCGGACTCGCACCTGTGGCGGGGATGCTTGGCAGCGTGGTGGCGGGAGGCGATACGGGGCTGGCCGTGCTGTATGGCGTGCTGGTAGCGCTGGCGGTCAGCCTGGTCCTGGTGTGGCGCGAGCGGCAGTCGATGCGGCACCCCGAGTGGGACCCGCATCGTTTGTTCAAGCTGTTCCTGCGTACCGGGGTCGAACGATTGATGCTGCTGGTCGGGCTGCTGGCGTGTGGACTCGGGGTGTTGAAGCTGGCGCCTCTGCCCTTGCTGCTCGGCCTGGTGCTGGCTCAGTTTGCCTGGCTGGCCGTGGTGGCTGGCCGCAATAGTAATAACTAGTCTGTCCATCCGACGGGTTTGCCAAGGTTGGTTTTGAATGGGGGCGTGCTGCGTTCCCATCCAAAACCCACTTTTTGAATTTGATCACTATGGCTTCGGAATACCATTCCTCTGGCGAGTACATCAAGCACCACCTCCAGAACCTGACCTATGGACAACATGCCGACGGCACCTGGGGTATAGCCCATGGCGCCGAGGAGGCCAAGGCCATGGGCTTCTGGGCGATCAACGTCGACAGCATGCTGTTCTCGATCGGTCTCGGCCTGATCTTCCTGTTCCTCTTCCGCGTAGTGGCCAGGAAGGCCAGCACCGGAGTCCCCGCCGGCCTGCAGAACTTCGTCGAATGGGTCATCGAGTTCATCGACAACTCGGTGCGCGGCTCCTTCTCCCATCAGAATGCACTGGTTGCGCCGCTGGCGCTGACCGTGTTCATGTGGGTGTTCCTGATGAACCTGATGGATCTGTTCCCAGTCGACTGGCTGCCTTTCGTCGCAACGATGGCCGGCGTTCCCTACATGAAGATCGTGCCGTCGACCGACCCCAACGTGACTTTTGGCATGTCGCTAGCGGTTTTTTTCCTGGTGCTGTACTACAGCTTCAAGATGAAAGGCGCAGGCGGCTTCTTCTCCGAGCTGGCATTCCAGCCTTTCCCCAAATTCCTGTTCCCGGTCAACCTGCTGCTTGAGGGTGTGGGCCTGATTGCCAAGCCTATTTCGCTCTCGCTGCGTTTGTTCGGCAACATGTATGCCGGTGAAATGATCTTCATCCTGATTGCGCTGATGTTCGGCGGCGGCTGGATTCTGGCTGTGTTCGGCGGAGCCCTGCAGTGGGCGTGGGCGGTGTTCCACATCCTCATCATTACGTTGCAGGCGTTCATCTTCATGACGCTGACCATTGTGTATCTGGACATGGCGCACGCCGAACACCATTGATTTCGTTTTGATTCACTTTGTTTTTAACTTTGATTTTTACTTTTAGGAGCAACAAATGGAAATGACTCAAGCCGTGCTGTATATCGCTGGTGCCCTGATGATGGGTCTGGGCGCGCTCGGTGCAGCCGTCGGTATCGGCATCCTCGGTGGCCGCTTCCTCGAAGGCGCCGCCCGCCAGCCCGAACTGATCCCGATGCTGCGTACCCAGTTCTTCATCGTGATGGGTCTGGTCGACGCCGTGCCGATGATCGCTGTCGGCCTGGCCATGTACGTCCTGTTCGCCGTTGCCGGTTAATTCGCGGGTTGCTGCGAAACCAGTCGCCAACCCCCGTCTTTAACTCCCGTCATTAAAAGGTGCGGATATGAATTTCAACGCAACTTTGATCGGCCAGTCCATCACGTTCATCTTCTTCGTGTGGTTCTGCATGAAGTTCGTGTGGCCGCCGATCATGAATGCGCTCGAAACGCGCAAGAAGCAGATCGCCGACGGCCTGGCCGCGGCCGATCGCGGCAAGCACGAGCTGGAGCTGGCCGCCAAGAAGGCCGGCGACAACATGCGTGACGCCAAGGCGCAGGCCGCCGAAGTGATCGCCCTGGCTGAAAAGCGTGCGGCGCAAATCATCGAAGAGGCGAAAATGGCCGCCAAGGAAGAGGGCGATCGCCAGCTCGCTGCTGCTCAGGCCAATATCGAGCAGGAAGCCAACCGCGCACGCGAAAGCCTGCGCGAACAGGTCGCCGCGCTGGCCGTGGCCGGCGCGGAGAAAATCCTGCGCCGCGAAGTCAACGCGCAAACGCACGCTGACCTCTTGGGCCAGCTGAAAGCCGAGCTGTAAACCATGAGTGAACTGTCTACCCTGGCACGCCCTTACGCCGAAGCGGTGTTCCGCCTGGCGCAGGGCGAAAACGACCTGGCGGGCTGGTCGGCACGCGTGCAGTCGCTGGCGCTCATCGTGGCGGATGCCCAGGTGGCGCGCCTGATTGCCGATCCCGCGGTGGCGTCCGAACGCGTGGCCGAGTTGGTCATCGAGGTGGCCGGAGCCGACCTCGGCGAGCACGGCGCCAATTTCATCAAGGTGCTGGCCGAAAACGACCGCCTGCCGCTACTGCCCGAGATCAGCGGGCAGTTCGAAACCTTGAAGGCGAGTGCCGAGGGCACCCTCGAAGCCACCATCACCAGCGCTCAGGAACTGACCCAGGCGCAGATCGACGATCTGGTTGCCGGGCTCAAGGCCAAATTCAACCGCGCGGTGAACGTCCAGGTGGCGGTCGATGCAGAACTGATCGGCGGCGCGGTGATCGCGATTGGCGACCAGGTGATGGACGGCTCGGTGAAAGGGCGGCTGCAGCGCATGTCTTTCGCGTTGCAGGGCTAATCCGCGCGGCAAGGCGAATTAACAAGTACCTCACATTTATCGGAACCCGACGGTTCGGAGAACAGAAATGCAATTGAATCCAAGCGAAATCAGCGAACTGATTAAAGCCAAGATCGAAAACCTCGGTGCCTCGAGCGAACTGCGCACCCAGGGCACGATCGTGTCCGTCACCGACGGTATCGTCCGCATTCATGGGCTGTCCGACGTGATGTCGGGTGAAATGATCGAAATGCCGGGCAACACCTTCGGCGTGGCGCTCAACCTCGAACGTGACTCGGTCGGCGCGGTGATCCTGGGCGACTACGAACACATCACCGAAGGCGACGTCGCCAAGTGCACCGGCCGCATTCTGGAAGTGCCGGTCGGCCGCGGGCTGCTCGGCCGCGTGGTGAACTCGCTGGGCCAGCCGATCGACGGCAAGGGCCCCATCGCCGCCGACACCACCATGCCGATCGAGCGCATCGCGCCTGGCGTGATCGAACGTAAATCGGTCGACCAGCCGGTGCAGACCGGCTTGAAGTCGATCGACGCCATGGTGCCGGTCGGCCGCGGCCAGCGCGAACTGATCATCGGCGACCGCCAGACCGGCAAGACCGCGGTCGCGATCGATGCCATCATCAACCAGAAGGGCACCGGCGTGAAGTGCATCTACGTCGCCATCGGCCAGAAGGCGTCCTCGGTGGCCAACGTGGTGCGCAAGCTGGAAGAGCACGGCGCGATGGACCACACCATCGTCGTCGCCGCGACCGCTGCCGACGCTGCCGCGATGCAGTACATCGCACCGTACTCCGGCTGCACCATGGGCGAATTCTTCCGCGACATCGGCGAAGACGCGCTGATCGTGTACGACGACCTGACCAAGCAGGCCTGGGCCTACCGTCAGGTGTCGCTGCTGCTGCGCCGTCCGCCGGGCCGCGAAGCCTACCCGGGCGACGTGTTCTACCTGCACTCGCGTCTGCTGGAGCGCGCCGCGCGCGTCAACGCCGACTACGTCGAAAAGATCACCAACGGCGCCGTCAAGGGCAAGACCGGCTCGCTGACCGCGCTGCCGATCATCGAAACGCAGGCTGGCGACGTCTCCGCTTTCGTGCCGACCAACGTGATCTCGATCACCGACGGCCAGATCTTCCTTGAGACCGACCTCTTCAACGCCGGTATCCGTCCCGCGATCAACGCCGGCCTGTCGGTGTCCCGCGTCGGCGGTGCCGCGCAGACCAAGGTGATCAAGAAGCTCGGCGGCGGTATCCGCCTGGCGCTGGCGCAGTACCGTGAACTCGCGGCCTTCGCCCAGTTCGCCTCCGACCTCGACGAAGCCACCCGCAAGCAGCTCGAGCGCGGCCGCCGCGTCACCGAGCTGATGAAGCAGGCGCAATACTCGCCGATGTCGGTGTCGCAGATGGCGCTGTCCCTGTTCGCCGTCAACAAGGGCTACATGGACGACGTCGAAGTCAACAAGATTCTGCCGTTCGAATCCGCGCTGCTGGCGTTCATGAAGTCGAAGTACGCCGGCATCATGGACACCATCGAAACCAGCGGCAACCTGGATGAGGCCACCGAGACGGCGCTCACCGCCGCGGCGGAAGAGTTCAAGAAAACCGGCGTCTATTGATAGGCCGCGCTGATTTGCAGCCGCTGGTTTAAGGAGCAAGTATGGCAGCCGGAAAAGAGATACGGACCAAGATCAAGAGCGTGGAAAACACGCGCAAGATCACCAAGGCCATGGAAATGGTGGCGGCGTCCAAGATGCGCAAGGCGCAGGAACGCATGAAGGCCGCGCGCCCGTACGCCGAAAAAATCGCTCGCGTAGCCGCCCATCTGGCGTACGCCCACACGGAATACAAGCATCCGTTCGTGATCGCGCGCGACGACGTCAAGCGCGTTGGCATCGTCCTCATCAGCTCCGACAAGGGCTTGTGCGGCGGACTCAACACCAATGCTTTCCGCGTGGTGGTGAACCAGATGAAACAGTGGGAAGCCGCCGGCGTCGGCATCGACGTCACCGCGATTGGCAACAAGGGACTGGGTTTCATGCAGCGTCTCGGCGTCAATGTGGTATCGCAGCTCACCGGCCTGGGCGACACCCCGCACATGGACAAGTTGATCGGCCCGGTCAATGTCATGCTGAATGCCTACATGGAAGGCAGGATCGATGCCCTCTACATCGTCTACAACCGTTTCATCAACACGATGAAGCAGGAACCGACGCTGACCCAGCTGCTGCCGCTGGCGCAGATGGAAGACGCCGAAGAGGCCAGCCTGAAAACGCACTGGGACTACATCTACGAGCCCGATGCCAAACCGGTGGTCGACGGCATGCTGATGCACTACATCGAATCGCTGGTATATCAGGGCGTGGCCGAGAACATCGCGTGTGAACAGTCGGCGCGGATGGTGGCGATGAAGGCCGCTTCCGACAACGCCAAGGACGTGATCGGCGAACTCAAGCTGGTTTACAACAAAACCCGCCAGGCCGCGATCACCAAGGAGCTGTCCGAGATCGTCGCTGGTGCTGCCGCGGTTTAAGGTCAACAGAATTCAATTGATTAGGCCAAGATTTAATTTAATTAGGAAGGCAACATGAGCAACGGAAAAATTGTTCAGATCATCGGCGCCGTGGTGGACGTGGAGTTTTCACGTGACGCCATGCCCAGGGTCTTCGAAGCACTGAAAATGCAGTCCCCGGAGCTGACGCTGGAAGTCCAGCAGCAGCTCGGCGACGGCGTGGTGCGTGCCATTGCAATGGGCTCGACCGATGGCTTGCGCCGCGGCATGGAAGTGCTCTCCACAGGCAATCCGATCATGGTGCCGGTCGGCCAGGCAACGCTCGGCCGCATCATGAACGTGCTCGGCACCCCCATCGATGAAATGGGCCCGGTGAATACCGACACCCACATGCCGATTCACCGCAAGCCGCCGGCGTACGCCGACCAGGCCGCGACGGTCGAAATTCTCGAAACCGGCATCAAGGTCATCGACCTCATCATGCCGATCGCCAAGGGCGGCAAGGTCGGCCTGTTCGGCGGCGCCGGCGTGGGCAAGACCGTGACGCTGATGGAACTGATCCGCAACATCGCGGTGGCGCACTCGGGCTTCTCGGTGTTCGCCGGCGTCGGTGAACGGACCCGCGAAGGCAACGACTTCTATCACGAGATGAAGGAAGGCGGCGTGCTGGACAAGGTCGCACTGGTCTACGGCCAGATGAACGAGCCGCCGGGCAACCGTCTGCGCGTCGCGCTGACCGGCCTGACCATGGCCGAATATTTCCGCGACGAAGGCCGCGACGTGCTGCTGTTCGTCGACAATATCTACCGTTACACCCTGGCCGGCACGGAAGTGTCCGCGCTCTTGGGCCGGATGCCGTCCGCGGTGGGCTACCAGCCGACCCTGGCCGACGAGATGGGCCGCCTGCAGGAGCGCATCACCTCCACCCGCACCGGCTCGATCACCTCGTTCCAGGCCGTGTACGTGCCGGCGGACGACTTGACCGACCCGTCGCCGGCCACCACCTTCGCGCACCTCGATGCAACGCTGGTGCTGAGCCGTCAGATCGCCGAACTGGGTATCTATCCCGCGGTGGATCCGCTCGATTCGACCTCGCGTATTCTCGATCCGCAGGTCGTCGGCGAAGAGCACTACAACGTCGCCCGCGCCGTTCAGGGCACGCTGCAGAAGTACAAGGAACTGCGCGACATCATCGCGATTCTGGGCATGGACGAACTGTCGCCCGAAGACAAGCTGGCGGTGGCCCGCGCGCGCAAGATCCAGCGCTTCCTGTCGCAGCCTTTCTTCGTCGCCGAAGTATTCACCGGCGCGCAGGGCAAGTACGTCACGCTGAAAGAAACCATTGCCGGCTTCAAGGCGATCGTCGACGGCGAATACGACCACCTTCCCGAGCAGGCCTTCTACATGGTCGGCCCGATCGAGGAAGCGGTCGAAAAGGCGAAGACGATTCAATAAAGCAGTGAGGGGTGAGGGGTGAGGCGTCAGGCGAAAAAGCCGCACCTCACGTCTCACGCCTTACGCCTCACGAGGTTCTAAAATGGCCATGACACTACACGTCGACATCGTCAGCGCAGAAAAATCACTCTACTCCGGCACCGCCGAAGTGGTGATTGCCCCCGGCGTGCGCGGCGAACTCGGCATCTACCCGCGCCACACCCCGCTGTTGACCACGCTGAAGCCCGGTTCGGTACGCATCAAGGTGCCCGACCAGGCCGAAGAAGAACTGGTCTATGTATCCGGCGGCATCCTCGAGGTACAGCCTAACGTCGTTACGATCCTGTCCGACTCGGCGGTTCGCGGCGCCGACCTTGACGAAGCCAAGGTTCTCGAAGCCAAACGCGCAGCCGAAGAAGCGATGAAAAACAAGGCGGCCACCATCGATTATGCGCAGGCCCAGGCTGAACTCGCTCAGGCCGTGGCGCAACTGGCTGCAATCAAGAAGTTACGCAAGTTGACCTGATCGACTACCCACTGGCAGCCTGAAAAAAAGCAACCTGCAGGTTGCTTTTTTTATGGTGCAAATTATGGTGAGGATATCGAAGCCTGTATGGTTCGCAAGAAACACAAAGCGCCAGATGGATGAAAAGGCGGATGGAAATACAGTGTATGCTTGGCTATACCGTGATTAGTCCAGCAATCATGATTGAGCTGAATGAAAGCCGAGCATGATTATTTAATGGGCCAAGCCGCTTGCGGATTTAAGCGCAAAGTGTAAAAACTTGATAAAAAACGGGGAGAGCCAATTTACCAGCCATGAATAGGTTTACATTTCAGGCATTGTTGACGATGTTCCGTTTCGCTGGCCCGTAGATATCAATCTACGGGCATGGACGGGGTGTATGCAATGCAATAACTTCCTCAATACACATTAGAGTTTGTTGGAATTCATCACAGGAGCTTAAACATGCGAGTAACACCTTTTCTTTTCAGCGTTCTTGGTGCAACTTTGATTTCTGCCGGAGTCGTCAGCGCACAAGCGGCCGAAGGCACTTTTTACGACCCGACCAATGCGGCCAGCCCGACGGGAAAAACCATTGGTTACGAACTTTTCAGAACTATCGGCTGCCCCGGCAAAGGGCTTCTCGATACGCCTTGCAAGGATCTCGACAGTGACGGCGACGGCGTGTTCGATAGCAAGGACAAATGCCCCGGCACGCCGACTGGCCGCAAGGTCAATGCCGACGGTTGCGAACTGGACAGTGACGGCGACGGCATTGTGGATGGCGAGGACAAATGCCCCACGGTGTACGCCAAAACGGCTGACGGCTGCCCGCCGCCTGTCGCCGCTGTCGCGCCGGTAGCGGAACCCGCTCCCGCGCCGGTAGCGGAACCTGCCCCCGCCCCTGCCGCCGCCCTCGCGCCAGTAGCCGCGCCTGCTCCGAAGGCACTGAAGCTGGAAGGCGTCAATTTCGATTACGACCAAGCTGTTGTGCGTCAGGAAGACTTCGCTGTCCTCGAGCAGGCCGCCGCGACGCTGAAGGAATGGGGTGAAGTGAAGGTGGAAGTTGCGGGCCATACCGACAGCCGGGGCACGGATGACTACAATATGAGCCTGTCCCAGCGCCGCGCCGATGCCGTTCGCAGCTACATGATCGACAAAGGTGTTGCGGCCGACCGCCTGACCGCCAAGGGTTACGGCGAATCCCAGCCGGTTGCCGATAACGGGACTGAGGACGGCCGCTTTCAGAACCGTCGTGTCGAACTGGTGCCGCAACAATAATTGCGCTTTCGTCCAGCGTGGATAATTGAACACGGGGGCTTCGGCCCCCGTTTTTTTAGCGCCACGCTAGCGCCTCCAGGCGGGCTTAATTATCGGGCGGACGCGCTCAGGCCTTATACTTGGCGCGGGTTTTGCTGCCCCATTTTGCTGACGCGACACATCCCACACGACACGAATGCATTCCATGCTTGAAATCCTGATTCTCGCAGCGGGCAAGGGTACCCGTATGCGCTCCGATTTGCCCAAGGTGCTGCATAAGCTGGCGGGCAAACCCCTGCTCGGGCATGTGGTCGATACGGCCCATGAACTCGGCGCGGCGCAGATCTGTGTGGTGTATGGCTTCGGCGGCGAGGCGGTGCCGCAGGCGATGGCTGACGGCAAGCTGACGTTTGTGCTTCAGGCCGAACAGCACGGCACGGGACATGCGGTGAAGCAGGCGCTGCCGCGACTTTCGAACACCAGCGTCACGCTGGTGTTGTATGGCGACGTTCCGCTGATCCATGCCGCCACCTTGCAGCCGCTGGTGGCGGCGGCGCAGGCCGATCGGCTGGGCCTGCTGACGGTCGACCTGACGCAGCCCGACGGTTATGGCCGCATCGTGCGCGAAAACGGCAAGGTTGTGCGCATCGTCGAGCACAAGGATGCAACGCCGGTCGAGCGTGTGATTCAGGAAGTCAACACCGGCATCCTCGCGGTGGCGACCCGCCACCTCAAACAATGGATAGACGAACTGAAGAATGAAAATGCGCAAGGTGAGTACTATCTCACCGACATCATCGCGCTGGCGGTGCGCGACGGGGTGGCCGTGGACACCCACCAGCCGGCATTCGAGTGGGAAGTGCTGGGCGTGAACAGCAAGGCGCAACTGGCCGAACTCGAGCGCATCCACCAGAACGAGATCGCACAGGCGCTGCTCGAAGGGGGAGTGACGTTGATGGACCCGGCGCGGCTCGACGTGCGCGGCAACCTGGGATGCGGGCGCGACGTGGTGATCGACGTCAATTGTGTGTTCGAAGGGCACGTGGAGCTGGGCGATGGCGTGCAAGTGGGCGCTAACTGCGTGCTGCGCAACGCCCGTATCGCAAGCGGGACGCGAATCGATGCCTTTACCCTGGTCGACGACGCCGTCATTGGCGAGGCCAACCGGCTGGGACCGTTCTCGCGCATCCGTCCCGGTACCCGGCTTGCGCGCGACGTGCACGTCGGCAACTTCGTCGAGATCAAGAACAGCCAGATCGACGACGGTTCCAAGATTAACCACCTGTCCTACGTCGGCGACACCACGATGGGCAAGAAGGTCAACATCGGCGCCGGCACCATCACCTGCAATTACGACGGTGCGAACAAGCACCGCACGGTAATCGAGGACGAGGTGTTCGTGGGGTCGGATACGCAGCTGGTAGCACCCGTTACGGTCGGCAAGGGGGCGACGCTGGGCGCCGGTACCACGCTGACCAAGGATGCCCCCGCCGGCGAACTCACTTTATCGCGGGCGAAGCAGCTCACCATCGGCGGCTGGAAACGCCCGGCCAAACAGAAAAAGGAAGGCTAATCATGTGCGGCATAGTCGGCGCGGTGGCGCAGCGCAACGTCGTTCCCATCCTGCTCGAAGGCCTGCGGCGGCTGGAATACCGCGGCTACGACTCGGCAGGCCTGGTCACCATCAATGGCGGCCTCAAGCGGGTGCGCAGCGTGGGCCGCGTTGCCGCGCTGGCGGACGACTGCGTGGCGCAGCAGATACACGGCCATCTCGGCATCGCGCATACGCGCTGGGCGACACACGGCGCGCCGTCGGAAGCCAATGCGCATCCGCATGTCAGCGGTAGCCTGGCAGTGGTGCATAACGGCATCATCGAGAACCACGAAGCCCTGCGCACCCGACTCAAGGCCGCCGGCTTCGTCTTCACCTCGGAAACCGACACCGAGGTCATCGCGCACCTGGTCAATCTGTATTACCGCCAGTCGAAAGACCTGCTCGCGGCCGTGCGTACCGCGGTGGCCGAGCTTGAAGGCGCCTATGCCATCGGCGTGGTGAGCGAAGACGCGCCCCATCGGCTGATCTGTGCGCGCAGGGGCAGCCCGCTGCTGGTGGGCTTGGGCATCGAGGAAAATTTCATTGCTTCCGACGTCTCGGCGCTGCTGCCGGTGACTCAGCGGGTGATGTATCTGGATGAAGGCGATGTCGCCGACATCGGGCTGCTGGCGGTGACGGTGTACGACGCCGCGGGCAACAGGGCCGACCGCAGCGTGCACATCTCCGAGTTGTCGGCCGACATGGCCGAGCTTGGCAACTACCGCCATTTCATGCAGAAGGAAATCCACGAGCAGCCGCGCGCGCTGACCGACACCCTGCTGACCGCGGTGGCGCAGGATCATATCCAGCCCGAATGGTTCGGCTTCGATGCCGCCGAGGTGCTGGCGAAGGTAAACGCGGTGACCTTCCTCGCCTGCGGCACCAGCTACCATGCGGCGAAGGTGGCCACGTACTGGCTGGAAGAGATTGCGGGGATCCCGGCGCATGCGGAAATCGCCAGCGAATACCGTTATCGCACCTCGGTGCCCAATCCCGATGCGCTCGTCGTCACCATCTCCCAGTCGGGCGAAACCGCCGACACGCTGGCGGCGCTGAACCACGCCAGGGAACTGGGCCAGGACAAGACGCTGACCATCTGCAACGTGCCCGAATCGGCGCTTACCCGCGCATCGCGGCTGAAATTTCTCACCCGTGCCGGCCCCGAGATCGGCGTTGCCTCGACCAAGGCCTTCACCACCCAGCTCGCCGCCCTGTTCCTGCTGACCCTGGTGCTGGCCAAACTGCGCGGCCGCCTTACTGCAGCGCAGGAGACCGCGCATCTGACGGCGCTGCGCAGTCTGCCGAATAAAGTGCAGCAGGTGCTGGCGCTGGAGCCGCAGGTCGAAGCCTGGTCGCAGCGCTTCGCCAACAAGCACCACGCGCTGTTCCTCGGCCGCGGGGTGCATTATCCGATCGCCCTCGAAGGCGCACTGAAGCTGAAGGAGATTTCCTACATCCACGCCGAAGGCTACCCGGCAGGCGAGTTGAAACACGGCCCGCTGGCGCTGGTGGACGAGGACATGCCGGTGATCACCATCGCCCCCAACGACCAGCTGATCGAAAAGCTGAAGTCGAACCTGCAGGAAGTGCGCGCGCGCGGCGGCGAACTGTATGTGTTCGCCGACGGCGACGTGCACCTTGAGGAGTCGGCTTTCGTGCACGTCATCAAACTGCCCGGCGGCAGCAACGGCGCACTGTCACCGATCCTGCATACCGTGACGCTGCAGATGCTGTCGTATCACGCCGCCCTGCAAAAAGGCACCGACGTGGACAAGCCGCGTAACCTGGCGAAATCGGTAACCGTGGAGTGAGGCCAGCGGTCCGCGGCGCAGCCGTGCCGCGGAATCGAATGGTGCGGCTCAGTGCCGCTTGTGATCTTCCTTCAGCGCCAGAGTGGCGACCTGGACCCGGTTGCGCAGGCCGAGTTTTTCCATGATGTTGCGCAGGTGATTGCGCACGGTGTTTTCGGACAGGGTCATCTTGTAGGCGATGGCCTTGTTCGACAGTCCTTCCTTCACGTGGTCGACGATTTCCATTTCGCGCGCGGTCAGCGCGGACAGCGCGCTGTTGTTGAGCTCGCCGCGCGCCATCTTCTGCATGATGTTGAGCGGGAAGCTGCTCTGGCCGTCGCATACGCTGCGAAGGGCCGCCAGCACCTGGTCGGGTTCGCTGGATTTGATGACGTAGCCATCGACGCCGGACGAGATGGCTTCGAAAATTTCCTCGTCGGAATCGGCAATGGTGAGCATGATGACCTTGATGCCGAGGTCGTGCAGGTCGGAGACGAGGTCCAGCCCGTCCGCATCGGGCAGCGAGCGGTCGAGCAACGCGGCATCGGCCCGGTTGCCTGCTGCCAGCCAGGCGCGCAGTTCTGCGGCATTGGCCAGCTGCGCGGTCAGCGTCAGGTCCGGTTCCTGCTGGATATAGCCTGCCACGCCCATGCGCAGGAGCGGGTGGTCGTCGATGAGGATGATGTTCAAGGGGGCTGGCATCGGTGCTCCGCAGATGGTGAGTGGCTGCCGTCAGGCGAGCGCTTCGTCATTATGTCGGCAAGCTGCGCGGCTTGCGCGGGGCTTTCTCGAATATTAAATCATAGACCGGGTTCGGTAGCCATTTCAGCGCGCGCGCTGCCCACGCCATCTGCCAGGGAATGACGGTGTAGGAACGCCGCTGCGCAATGCAGCGCGCCACTCTGGCCGCCGCCGTCGGTGCGCTCATCTTGAACGGCATGGCATAGGGATTGACGCGCGTCATCGGCGTGTCGATGTAGCCGGGCGCAACGGTGACGACGGCGATGCCACGCGCTTTCAGTTCCAGCCGCAGCGCTTCGAGGTAGACGGTGGCGGCGGCCTTCGATGCCGAATAGGCGCCGCCGCCCGGCAGGCCGCGCACCCCGGCCACGCTGGAAATGGCGCACAGCACGCCGCCGTTCGATTGCATGGCGGCGATGAAGGGCTGGAAGGTGTGCACCAGCCCCAGCACGTTGGCGTCCATCACGGCACGGAACACCGGCGCGTCGGCGGCTTCCTCGGTGAGGGTGCCGATGCTGATGCCCGCTGTGGCAATCACGATGTCGGGTACGCCGATATCGTTCAGAAAAGCCCCGGCCGCGTCCTGCATGGCGGCGGCATCGCGGACGTCGGCCTGGTACAGCCGCGCGTCCAGCCCTGAGGCGGTGTCCTGCAAGCCCGCCAGGCGGCGCCCGGCCAGTCCCAGCTGCGCGCCCAGTGCGCCGTAGTGCCGGGCCAGCGCCGCGCCCAGGCCGGAACTGGCGCCGGTGATGAAAACCCGTAACGGGGGACTCACGCTTGCGGAGGGTTTAGCCCAAACCCGTGGCGGCCGCACGCATCAGGCACATGATTACCTGGCGGGCTTCTTGCCGCTGCGCTCGGTGCGCGCCTTGACGATGAGCTGGTCGAGTACTTCGAACAGACGCGGTTCGCTGCCGGCCATTGACTGCGAGGTGGTGAATTTGCCGTCGATGATGAAAGCCGGCACGCCGCCGATGCCGTAGCTGGCAGCAAGCCGCGCGCCCTGCGTAGCCTTGGATTGCGTGGAGAAGGAGTTGTAGATCGCCTCGAATTTCTTGCGGTCGACGCCCTGTTTGGCAACCCAGCCACCCAGCACCGCCGGGTCGTTGAGATTGATCTCTTCCACGTGGTAGGCGTCGAACACCTTGTTGTGCAGCTTGCCGAGAAGATTCATCTGCTCCAGCGTGTAGTAGAGCTTGGCGCCAGGCATCCAGTCGTCCCGGAATACCGCCGGTACGCGGCGAACCTGCGCATCCCTGGGCAGCGTCTTCAGCCAGGCGGTGAGGCCGGGCTCAAGCTGGAAGCAGTGCGGGCAGCGGTACCAGAAGAACTCCAGCACTTCGACCTTGTTGCCGGTGGCGACCGGCTGGGCGTTGCTCAGGCGGGCGTAATCGCGGCCTTCGACGGCGGCATTCGGTGCGGCAAAGGCGGACAAGGACAATACGGCTGCGGCCAGCATGGCCAGTGCGCGGGTGAACATCAAGGCGTCTCCTGTGGGGTGGGAACTTCTTTGACCAGTGTGGCCGGGATATTGTTCTGCGTCAGCAGGCTGCGGGTGCGGTTGACTTCGTCCATGGCACGGAAGGGGCCGACACGCACCCGATGGAATACGCCCTTGTCGCCGAGGTCGCTGGTCTGGATGGCGGTCTCGATGCCGAGCAGGGCCAGTTGCGCTTTCAGGTTGTCGGCATCGGCCGGGTTCTGGAACGCGCCGGCCTGCAGGTAATACAGGGGCGAGGCCGCTGCGCTATCCGCTGCGGGCGGCAGCGAGCCGGTGGACGCATCGCCGGGCAGCACTTTGTAGAAGTCGAAGCTGGGCGCGGTCTCCGGCGTGGCGGGCATGGCGGGCGCCGGCTTGGCCGGTGCCGATTCCGGCGCGACGAACTTGAAAGGATTGTTGCCGGTGACCCACAGCGCCACGCCCACGGCAAGCACCGCACCGACGATGAGGCCGATCAGCACGCCGGTGAAAATGGAACTGCCGCCCGAGCGGCCGGACTTGCGGGATGCGGGTTTTGCCATGCTTACATTTTCTCCGGGGCGGACACGCCGAGCAAGGCCAGGCCGTTGACGATCGCAATGCGGGTGGCGTCGGCCAGTGCGAGGCGGGCGAGTTTCGTCGCCTCATTGTCGACGAGGAATTTCTCGGCGTTGTACCAGGCGTGGAAATCGCCCGCCAGCGTTTGCAGGTAATGCACCAGCAGGTGCGGCGCCAGTTCGCGTGCAGCGGTGGCGACGGTTTCCGGATATTCGGCCAGGCGCTGCAGCAACGCGAGTTCATGCGGCGCGGTCAGCGGCGAAAGATCCGCGGCATCGAGCGCTGCGGCCTGCCCGCCCCATTCCTCGAACACCCGGCAAATCCGGGCATGGGCATACTGCACGTAGTACACCGGGTTGTCGTTGTTCCGGGCGAGCGCCAGATCGACGTCGAAGATGTATTCGGTGTCGGCCTTGCGCGAGAGCAGGAAGAAGCGCACCGCGTCCTTACTGGTCCATTCGATGAGGTCGCGCAGAGTGACGTAACTGCCGGCGCGCTTGGAGATCTTCACCTCTTCGCCGCTGCGCATGACCCGGACCATCGTGTGCAGCAGGTAGTCGGGATAGCCCTGCGGGATGCCGACGTTGGCGGCCTGCAGGCCGGCGCGCACCCGGGCGATGGTGCCATGGTGGTCGGTGCCCTGGATGTTGATCGCGCGGTCGAAGCCGCGCTCCCACTTGGCGATGTGGTAGGCGACGTCCGGCACGAAATAGGTGTAGCTGCCGTCGGACTTTTTCATCACGCGGTCCTTGTCGTCGCCGTAGTCGGTGGTCCTGAGCCACAGCGCGCCATCCTGCTCGTAGGTCTTGCCGGCGGCGACGAGCTTGCCCACCGTCGCTTTGACGCGGCCGTCGGTGTACAGGCTCGACTCCAGATAGTAGTGGTCGAAGCGCACCGCGAAGGCCTTGAGATCGAGGTCCTGCTCGTGGCGCAGGTAGGCGACGGCGAACTGGCGGATCGAGTCGAGGTCGTTGGCGTCGCCCGACGCGGTGAATTCGCGATCGTCAGACCTGACGGTTTTCCCGGCCAGAAAGTCGGCGGCGATGTCGGCGATGTAGTCGCCGTTGTAGGCTGCTTCCGGCCATTCGGCGTCGCCCGGCCTGAGCCCCTTCGCGCGCGCCTGCACGCTGCTGGCCAGCGTGGCGATCTGCACCCCGGCGTCGTTGTAGTAGAACTCGCGATAGACGCTCCAGCCCTGCGCCGCGTACAGGTTGCAGATGGCGTCGCCGAGCGCCGCCTGGCGGCCGTGGCCGACGTGCAGCGGACCGGTCGGGTTGGCCGAGACGAACTCGACCAGCACCTTGTGGCCGCGG
>DAOMWT010000034.1:0-22879 GCA_035436705.1 Thiobacillus sp.
GGTCAGGGGTCAGGGGTCAGGGTCGCGGCCTGAGGCCGCTCATTCCCTGAGTTCTGGCCCCTGAATCCTGTCGTCAGTTCAGCCGCGGTGCAGCGCCCGCAGATAAGCCACGTCGACGAACGGCTGGCCGAGATCGGCACCGGCAATGTGACGGTTGGGTGCGTCGGGGTCGCCGAGGTCGGACAGCACCACGGCGGCGCCGCTGAAATCGTGGTCCAGCGTGTAGTCGTTGACCGTGATGAGCGTTTTCAGACCGGCGCCCAGGCTCGCGCGCAGGCCGTTCTCCGAATCCTCGAATGCCAGGCAGTCGGCGGCGTCGATCCCCATTTTCTGCAACGCGTAGTGATAGATGTCGGGCGCGGGTTTCTTCGCCGGAACAATGTCGCCTGCAGCGATCACCTCGAACCAGTCCGGCGTGCCGGCACCCAGGCTGTGTTCCAGCAGCACGGTGACGTTTTCCGGGGTGGTGGTGGTGGCGATCGCCAGCCGCAGCCCGGCGGTACGCGCTTCGACCAGCAGACGCTCGACCCCGGGCCGCATCGGAATGCCACCGCGCGCGGCAAGCGCCGCGTAGTGCCGGGTTTTGGCCTGATGCAGCTCGGCCACCATTGCGTCGAAATTGTCCGGTTTTCTATAATCCGGCCGATAGTGGTCGATATAGTGTTTCATCCGCTCCTTGCCGCCAGTCACGGCGAGCAGTTTGCCGTAGAGGGCGACGTCCCAGTGCCAGTCGAGACCGGCATCTTTGAACGCCTGATTGAAGGCAGGACGATGGCCGTCGCGTTCGGTGTTGGCAAGCGTGCCGTCAACGTCGAAGAGTAGGGCGTGTAATGTCATGTGGGTTGCGGCGGTTAAATGATTCTGTTATTAAGTCGGGTTGGGCTTCGCCCGGGATGAACCAAAATTTTCAAAGAGAACGAGATGGCTGAAACTTTGATGCGCTTTGAGCCGTACAAGGCTAAAAAAGGCGAAGAATACATGAACGCAAAACAACTCGAGCATTTTCGCAAGATGCTTGCGTCCTGGAAAGCGGAATTGTCGCAGGACATCGATACCACCCTGCATTCCATGCAGGATGAGCAGACCGTCTTCGCCGATCCCAACGATCGCGCCACTCAGGAATCGGACATGGCGCTGGAACTGCGTAATCGGGACCGGGAGCGCAAGCTGATCAAGAAAATCAATGAAACCATCGCCAAGATCGACAGTGGCGAATACGGTTACTGTGAATCCTGCGGTGTCGAAATCGGGCTCGACCGCCTGCAGGCGCGCCCGACCGCGACGCTGTGCATCGACTGCAAGACGCTCGAGGAAATCCGCGAGCGCCAGGTCGCCAAATAAGCCTGGCGTCCCGGATTGCCAGGTCATTTCCGATTCACAAGCTGATTCACGCAATGGCAGATACCGACGAGTTCGACCGTTATTACAATGGGACGCTTTATAGCGTGATGCGCTGGGATCAGTTGACGGCGTTCTGGCAGAGAGTGGATGCCGGGGCCGGCTGGTATCTCTATGCGGTAGGCCAGCAGGCACCGCAGGCCCCCGCTGCCGCCGACAAAGTGCAGCAGTTCATGCGCGAGCTGGATGAACTGCTGCGGCGCGAGCATCATGAAGATTACTGCGCGATCGTATACGCGGACAATCTGGATACGCCCAGCATCATCAAGATCTACGACCCCAATCATCTCGGCAGTTCGTGTGGATCGAGCGCGACCAAATCGTCGATCCTGCCGGGCTGGCTGATGAGCCGCATGCCACCGCGCGAACTTGAAATGCGCGGTGTGGTGACAGGCCAGCGCAAACGCTGGTGGCAGTCGTTTCTCGATAGTCCGGCATAAACAAAAAACCGCGCCCTCGGGCGCGGTTTTTTGTGGCCGTGAAGAATTATTTCTTGGCGGGCCCGGCAGGCATGGCAGCGGCGTCAGACTTTTTTGCTTCGGTCTTGGCAGCGTGCTTCTTGGCTTCTTCGGCCTTCTTGGGCGCGGTAGCGTGCATTTCAGCCGCAGCGGCGGCGCCGGCAGCAGGGGCATCGGCAGCGACGGCGGACATGCTGAAAGCGCCGGCAATAGCCGCGGCGACCAGGGAAGACATCAGTTTGCTCATCAATTTCTCCAGTGTGATCAAGTAGGTTTGCCGTGCAATCGCGGGCTGCAATTGCACGACGTCACTATGCGGCGCCATGCTTACACGAACCTTACGAAGGTTGCCTTGATCGAGCTTCCGCCCGCGATGCGTTTCAGGCTGGATTGACGATTGACGGGATTTCCCGGATTCTGGCTAAAGAGGATTGCTGCGCGATTGTTTGCGCGGACAGCCTCGATGCGCCCGGCTTCAGCAAGGCCCTGGATCCCAACGACGGCTTTGTGGGATGGGACGCATGCCTGCGTGTGAGCCCGCGGTGCGGCACGGTGACGGCCCAGCATAACAAGCCGCGCCCGAGAGCACGGTTTGTTGCGGCCCGGAAGGATTACTTCTTGGCGGGCTCGGCAGGCATGGCAGCAGTGCCAGGCTTTTTCGCTTCGGCCTTGGCAGCGTGTTTTTTGGCTTTATGGGCCTTCTTGGGAGCGGCGGCGGGCTTCTCGACCGCAGAGGTGGCGCCGGCAGCGGGAGGAGCGGCGGTGTCGGCAGCGATAACGGACATGCTGAAAGCGCCGGCAATAGCCGCGGCGACCAGGGACGACATCATCAGTTTGCGCATCATTTTCTCCAGTGTGGACAAGTGTGTGTTGCCATGCAATCGCGGATTGCAACTGCATGACGGCCACTATGCGGCGCCACGCTTACAGGAACCTTACGAAAGCCGGCTTGGACGGATGTTTTTGAGAAGCATTTCGTGCGCGACAGGTAGGCTTTGTGTCAGACTTTTGGCATGAAAATTCTGCTCGTGGAAGATGACCCGACTCTGGGCGAGGCGGTCATGCTGGCAGCCCGGCAGGCGGGGTTTGCGGTCGACTGGAGCCAGGATGGCGTGCAGGCGGAAAACGCGCTGGCGGGGTATGCCTACGATGCCATGCTGCTGGATCTGGGGCTGCCGCGGCGCGAGGGGCTGCAGGTGTTGCGCAACTTGCGGAAACGCGGCGCGACCTTGCCGGTGATGATTCTGACTGCGCGCGATACGGTGGAGGACCGGGTGCGGGGGCTGGATGCCGGCGCGGACGATTACCTGCTCAAGCCGTTTGCGCTGGATGAATTGCTCGCGCGATTGCGGGCTTTGCTGCGACGGGCGCATGGCGTGGCCGATACCCAGATACGCATCGGGCGCCTGAATTTCGACAGCGTCAAGCGGCAAGCCAGCATGGGCGAGGCGCCGCTGGTATTGTCCGCACGCGAGATGGAAGTGCTCGAGATTCTGCTCCATCATGCCGGGCGCGTCACGGCCAAAGAGGCGATCGCAGACCGCCTGACCGGCTGGGATGACGGCGTGGGGGAGAATGCGGTGGAGGTCTACATCCATCGGTTGCGGCGCAAGTTGGAAGGCTCCGGCGTGGCGATCCGCACCTTGCGCGGCCTCGGCTATCTGCTTGAGACTGAGCGTTGAATCGGGAAAAGCGGCAAAGCCTGCGGCGGCAACTGATCGTCCGCATGCTGGCGATGATGTTGCCACTGTTCATTCTGCTGTGGGCCATCGCTTATTTCTCCAGCCAGTATTTCATCAATGCGGCGTTCGATCGCTCGCTGATGCGGCGAACCTTCGCGCTTGCAGATCGGGTTGAGGTGCTGCATGGCCGGATACAGGTGGATTTGCCGGTCGCCGCGCGCGAATTGCTGGTGTTCGACCAGGAAGACTTATTGTTTCACAGCATCACCAGCCCCGATGGACGGGTCGTCGAGGGTGAGCGGGATATGCCGCGGCTTCCCGCGCGAAAGCCGATCAGGCCTGGCCAGTTGATCGTCTACGATGGCGTCAAGGATGGCGCAAAAGTCCGGGTGGCGGCATTTGCGCTTTCGCTCAAGGGCACCAGTGCAAGCGGCGCGGCGCTGGTGCAGGTGGGGGAAACGCTGACGCGCCGTTCGGTTTTGGCGGGGCGCGCCACGCTGGCGATTGTGATTCCGATGCTGCTCATGACGCTGACGGCAGCCGTTGCCATTGCTTTTGGCGTCGGGCGCGGCCTCGAGCCGGTGAGCCGGCTGCGGGACCGCCTGTCGGCGCGGCAAGCGTTCGACCTAAGCCCGGTCCCGCTGGAGGGGACGCCTGCGGAATTGCGGCCGTTTCTGGATGAGATCAATTCGCTGCTGCAGCGCCTGTCGGAAGCGGTCGAAGCGCAATCGCGCTTTGTCGCTGATGCGGCGCATCAGCTTCGCACGCCCATCGCCGGCATCCGAACGCAGGCCGAAGCCGCCCTGGCGAGCGCGCGGCACGAAGACGCGCAGCATGCACTGGCGCGTATTGCGCGGTCGACCCAAACCATGGGTGATCTGGTTCAGAAGCTGCTTATCCTGGCGCGCGTCGATGCTGCGGAAAATACGCTGCGCCTGATCCGGCTGGATGGCGCAGCGGTGATGAGGGCGGTTGCACGCGAGTGGGCGCCGCAGGCATTGGCTAAAGGAGTGGAAATGGGCTTCGAAATGAAAGGCGGCGAAGCCTGGCTGAGGGGCGATGCGCAATTGCTGCGGGAGATGCTTGCCAATTTGATCGACAATGCCCTGCGCTATGGCGGGACGCGCATCGCATTGACAGTATGCGGTTCGGAGCAGGGCGTGACGTGGCTGGTGGCCGACAATGGCCCGGGCATCCCGGAACCGCAGCGCGCCGCTGTTTTTGCACCATTTCATCGGCTGTCCGCCGGCGTGGGGGGAGCCGGGCTTGGCTTGACAATCGTGCAGCGCATCGCGCATTTGCATGGCGCGGCGGTAAGCCTGGAAGCGGGGAAGGGAGGAACGGGCCTGGTGGCGAGCGTGAAATTTCCGCCGGCGTAAGCGCAAAAAAACCGCGCCCGGGAGCGCGGTTTTAACGGCGGCGGCTATTTCAGCCCGCAGTTTCCGGTGTTTCGTTGTCGCTGGCTGCCGGTGCAGGCGCTTCCAGCAGGGCCTTCATCGACAGGCGCAGACGGCCTTTTTCGTCGGCCTCCAGAATCTTCACCTTCACGACCTGGCCCTCCTTCAGGTAGTCGCCGATGGTGTTGACGCGCTCGTGGGCGATCTGCGAGATGTGCAGCAGGCCGTCGCGGCCCGGCAGCACGTTGACGATCGCGCCGAAGTCCAGCAGTTTGATGACCGGGCCTTCGTAGACCTTGCCGACTTCGACTTCGGCGGTGATTTCCTCGATGCGCTTCTTCGCCAGTTCGCCGGCTTCCATGCTGGTGCAGGCGATCTTCACGCTGCCGTCTTCCTGGATATCGATCTGGGTGCCGGTTTCCTCGGTCAGCGCGCGGATCACGGCGCCGCCCTTGCCGATGACGTCGCGGATCTTTTCAGGATTGATTTTCATCGCGATGATGCGCGGCGCGTAGGCCGACATTTCATGTGTCTCGGAGACCGACGCCTTCATGATGCCGAGGATGTGCAGGCGGCCTTCTTTCGCCTGCGTCAGCGCAGCCTGCATGATCTCCTTGGTGATGCCGGTGATCTTGATGTCCATCTGCAGCGCGGTCACGCCTTTTTCAGTGCCTGCGACCTTGAAATCCATGTCGCCGAGGTGATCCTCGTCGCCGAGGATGTCGGTCAGCACGGCGAAGCGGTTGCCTTCCTTGATCAGGCCCATGGCGATGCCGGCGACGTGCGCCTTCAGCGGCGCGCCGGCGTCCATCAATGACAGGCAGCCGCCGCACACCGAAGCCATCGACGACGAGCCGTTGGACTCGGTGATTTCTGACACCACGCGCATCGTGTAGCCGAATTCCTCCTTGGAGGGCAGCACCGCCATCAGCGCGCGCTTGGCCAGGCGGCCGTGGCCGATCTCGCGGCGCTTGGGCGAGCCGACGCGGCCGGTTTCGCCGGTAGCGTAGGGCGGCATGTTGTAGTGCAGCATGAAGCGGTCAGAGTAGGAGCCTTCGAGCGCGTCGATGGTCTGCTCGTCGCGGCCGGTGCCGAGCGTGGTGACCACCAGCGCCTGGGTTTCGCCGCGGGTGAAGAGTGCCGAGCCGTGGGTGCGCGGCAGCACGCCGGTGCGGATGGTGATCGGGCGCACGGTGCGGGTATCGCGGCCGTCGATGCGCGGCTGGCCGGACAGGATGCGGTTGCGCACCACGCCGGCTTCGAGGCGGTGGAACGCGTCCTTGACGTGGTTGGCAGCGACGGTATCCATGTCGGCGCTGATCAGCTCGGCAAAGGCCTTGCTGCGGACTTCATCGACGGCCGCCATGCGGGCCTGCTTCTGCTTGATGTTGTATGCCTGCTGCAGGCCGTCCTCGGCCAGTGCCTTGAGGCGCTCGACCATCGCGGCGTCTTCGGCCAGCGGCTCCCAGTCCCAGGCGTCGGCGCCGGCTTCGTCGGCCAGTTCGTTGATCGCACTGATCGCAGCCTGCATCTGGGTGTGGCCGAACACGACCGCGCCCAGCATGATATCTTCGGGCAGTTCCATGGCTTCGGACTCGACCATCAGCACGGCGGTTTCGGTGCCGGCGACGACCAGGTTGAGCGCGGAATCCTTCAGCTCGGAGTTGGTCGGGTTGAGCACATACTCACCGTTGACGAAGCCGACGCGCGCTGCGCCGACCGGGCCGTCGAACGGCAGGCCGGACAGCGAAAGCGCGGCGGAGGCGCCGATCAGTGCGGGGATGTCGGCGCTGACTTCGGGGTTGGACGACATCACGGTGGCGATGATCTGCACTTCGTTGAAGAAGCCTTCCGGGAAGAGCGGGCGGATGGGGCGGTCGATCAGGCGCGAGATCAGGGTTTCGCCTTCCGAGGGCCGGCTTTCGCGCTTGAGGAAGCCGCCGGGGATGCGGCCAGCAGCGTAGGTCTTCTCCTGGTAGTCGACGGTCAGCGGGAAGAAATCCTGGCCCGGCTTGACTTCGTTCTTGGCGACCACGGTGACCAGCACCACGGTGTCGTCCATGTTGACGATGACGGCGCCGGAGGCCTGACGGGCGATTTCGCCGGTTTCCAGGGTGACCTGGTGACGGCCGTAGGTAAACGTTTTCTTGATAGCGCTCACACGAGTTCCTTTCAAAGCAAAAACGCCCCGCAATGGGCGGGGCGTGGGAAATTCAGGGGGCAACAATCCCCATCCACTGTGCCGGTGCAGCGAAGTGCCGGGTCATCACAGTGGCCCTGTCGGGATTACTTGCGCAGACCGAGGCGATCGATCAGGGTCTTGTAGCCTTCGAGGTTGGTGCGCTTCAGGTAGTCGAGCAGCTTGCGGCGGCGGCTCACCATCTTCAGCAGACCACGGCGCGAATGGTGATCCTTCATGTTGGCCTTGAAGTGGCCGGTCAGGTCGTTGATGCGCGCCGTCAGCAGGGCAACCTGCACTTCGGGCGAGCCGGTGTCGGCGGCGGCGCGTTGGTAATTCTGTACGATTTCAGCTTTTTGAGCGACGGTAACAGCCATGGTGTACTCCTTCTGAATCGCGTGGCCTGCGGCTGAGCGGGACACGTTCGGGGAAACCGCGAATTTTACGCGGAAAGTATGGGTCGACTCAAGTCTGTTGTGTGGCAAGCAGGCGGTGAGGGGCCAGCTGGCCGGCGTCGGCCTGGGCCAAGCCGAGAAAGCGGTTTGCGTCCGTATACAGGCGCACCAGCCCGGCGTGCGGGGCGGGATGCGCAATGCTGCGGCCCTGGCACAGCGCTGTCGTGCTGGCGTCGTCGAGATGCAGCGCCGGCAGGTGGGACACCAGGCAGTCTGCCGCCTGCAGGAGGGCGGCACGCCGGGCGGGATCGAGCGTTTCCAGTTCGGCCAGCGTATGCGCCTGATTCAGGCTGAATCCGCCTGCCGCGGTGCGTGTCAGTGCGGTGAGGTGGGCGCCGCAGCCGAGCGCGGCGCCGATGTCCTGCGCCAGGGTGCGGATATAGGTGCCGGCGCTGCATTGCACATCCAGCACCACGCGCGGCGGGGCGCATTCAATCAGTTCCAGTGCGCGGATCGTGACCTTGCGGGGCGGGCGCTCGATCTCGATCCCGGCGCGCGCATATTCGTAGAGCGGACGCCCCTGGTGCTTGAGTGCGGAATGCATGGGCGGAATCTGCTCGATTTCGCCTATGAAGCGCGGCAGCACGGTGGCAATGTCGTCACGGCTGACCGCCGCCTCGCGGCTGTCGAGCACCTCGCCTTCCGGGTCGCCGGTGGTGGTGGTGGTGCCGAGTTGCAGCACCGCGCGATAGTGCTTGTCCGCATCCAGCAGGTAGGCCGAGAACTTGGTGGCCTCGCCGAAACACAGCGGCAACAGGCCGTCGGCGAAGGGATCGAGGGTGCCGGTGTGGCCCGCCTTTTTTGCGTTGAGCAGCCACTTGGCTTTCTGCAGTGCGGCGTTGGAGGTGATGCCGACCGGCTTGTTCAGCAGCAGCACGCCGTCGATAGGCTGGCGGGCCTGCTTCACGCGTCTTTGGGGTGCTTGGCGTCTTCGGCGACGGCGGTTTCGATCAATTGGGTGAGCTCGATGCCGCGCTCGACCGAGCGGTCGTAGACAAAGGTGAGCTTGGGCACCACACGCAACTGCATGCGGTGCGACAACTGCGAACGCAGAAAGCCGCTGGCGCGCTGCAAGCCCTGCAGGCAGGCATCATGCTCGACCTGGCCGCCGAGCGTGGTGAAGAAGACCTTGGCGAACTCCATGTCGCGGTTGACCTCGACCTCAGTGATGGTCAGCATGCCGACGCGCGGATCCTTCACTTCCTGCCGGATCAATTCCGGCAGTTCGCGCTGGATCTGGTCGGCGACGCGGCGCGCCCTTGGAAAGTCTTTGGGCATTACAGCGAGCGCGCGACTTCCACCACTTCAAATACTTCGAGGATGTCGCCTTCCTGGATGTCGTTGAAGTTCTTCAAGGAGAGACCGCACTCGAAGTTGGCCTTGACTTCCTTGACGTCGTCCTTGAAGCGCTTGAGCGAATCGAGTTCGCCCTGGTGGATCACCACGTTGTTGCGCAGCACACGCACGCCAGCGTTGCGTTTGATGACGCCATCGGTCACGTAGCAGCCGGCAATGGTGCCGACCTTGGAAATCACGAACACCTGGCGGACTTCCACGGTTCCGATGACGCTTTCCTTCTTCTCGGGCGCCAACATGCCCGACAGCGCGGCCTTCACCTCATCCACCGCTTCGTAGATGATGTTGTAGTAGCGGATGTCGACGCCGCTGGACTCGGCCAGCTTGCGCGCCGACGCATCGGCGCGCACGTTGAAGCCGATCAGCACCGCCTTGGAGGCGAGTGCCAGGTTGACGTCGGACTCGGTGATCGCGCCGACCGCGCTGTGGATGATGTTGACCTTGACCTCGTCGGTCGACAGCTTGCCCAGCGCGTGCGCCAGACCTTCGTAGGAACCCTGCATGTCGGCCTTGAGGATGATGGGCAGATGCTGCACTTCGCCCTGGCCCATCTGCTCGAACATCGATTCCAGCTTGGCGGCCTGCTTCTTGGCGAGCTGCACGTCGCGGAACTTGCCTTGGCGGAACAGGGCTATTTCACGAGCCTTGCGTTCGTCCGGCAATACCATCATGTCCTCACCGGCCTGCGGGACGTCGGACAGGCCCTGGATTTCGACCGGGATCGAGGGGCCGGCTTCGTTCACAACCTTGCCCGATTCGTCGAGCATGGCGCGCACACGACCGAAAGCCTGGCCTGCCAGCACCATGTCGCCGCGGCGCAGCGTGCCAGATTGCACCAGCAGCGTGGTAACCGGGCCCTTGCCCTTGTCCAGGCGGGCCTCGATGACGATGCCTTTGGCGGGGCCGTCGGCCGCCGCCTGCAGTTCCAGCACTTCGGCCTGCAACAGGATGGCGTCGAGCAGACCGTCAATGTTGGTGTTGGCCTTGGCCGACACTTCGACGAACTGGGTGTCGCCGCCCCATTCCTCGGGCGTGACACCCTGTGCGACGAGTTCCTGGCGAATGCGCTCGGGGTTGGCATCGGGTTTGTCGATCTTGTTCACTGCCACCACCAGCGGCACATTGGCTGCCTTGGCGTGATGGATGGCTTCGATGGTTTGCGGCATCACGCCGTCGTCGGCCGCCACCACCAGCACCACGATATCGGTCGCTTTCGCGCCGCGCGCCCGCATTGCGGTAAACGCTTCGTGACCCGGGGTGTCGAGGAAGGTGATGACGCCCTTTTCGGTTTTGACGTGGTAGGCACCGATGTGCTGGGTGATGCCGCCGGCTTCGCCGATGGCCACCCGGGTACGCCGGATGGTGTCGAGCAGCGAGGTCTTGCCGTGGTCGACGTGGCCCATCACCGTCACCACTGGCGGACGTGCGACCATTTCCACTTCGCCGGTCTCGCTGGCTTCAATGAGGAAAGCTTCCGGCGTGTCGAGCGCAGCCGGCTTGCCGATGTGGCCCATTTCCTCGATCACGATGATCGCGGTTTCCTGGTCCAGTACCTGGTTGATGGTCACCATGCTGCCCAGCTTCATCAGCGCCTTGATGACTTCCGCCGCCTTCACCGACATCTTGTGGGCGAGTTCGGCCACGGTGATGGTTTCAGGCACCAGCACCTCGCGCACGATCGGCTCGGTCGGGGCGACGAAGGTGGTGTCATCCTGGCCGGACCTGGACTTACCCTTGCGGCCGCGCCAGCCTGCGTCAGGTGCGGCGCCGCCACGGGTCTTGAGTCCGCCCTTGCGGCGCGCGGCGTCGTCCTTCCAACTGCTTCCGGCTTTCTTGTCCGGGCCCTTGGCACCCTTGGCCGCAGCCGGCTTGTCCGGTTTGTGCAGGGTTTTTTCGGTGGGTGCAGCCGGCGCGGTGGGCGCAGCGGCTTTTTCCGCTGCCGCAAGCTTGGCGGCTTCGCGCGCAGCTTCCGCCTGTTTGCGCAGGGCTTCGCGTTCGATACGGGCCTTGGCATCCGCTGCCTGACGTTCCTGCAGCGCCTGGTGACGGCGCGCCTCTTCTTCGCGCGCCTTGACTTCGGCTTCGTTCAGAATCGAGGCTTTTTTGATGCGGGTGGTTTTCTTCACCGCCGGGGCGGGTTCCGCAGCGGCGGGCTGCGCAACGGCCGCATCGGGCACGGGCACGGCTTCAGCGGCTACGGGTTCAACCACCGCGGGCTCGGCGACGACGGGCGCAACCTCGGCAGCCGGGACCGCAACCGGTTCGACGACGGGTTCGGCGACGGGGGCTTCGATCGTGCTCTCGGCGATGGGCTGGGCCTGCTCTGCAACCGCCGAGGTGGGGTGTGCTTCCGCGACGGACTCTGCCGCAGGCGGGACTTCGGTCGCCGGTGCGGAGGCATCGCGCTTGACGTAGGTGCGCGACTTGCGCACTTCCACCTGGATGGTGCGCGACTTGCCGGTGCTGTCGGTCTTGCGGATTTCGCCGGTCTGCTTGCGCGTGATGGTGATCTTGGTTTTGCCGGCCTCGGTTCCGCCGCCGTGCATCTTGCGCAGATAGTCGAGCAAATGCGCCTTGTCCGCTTCGGTGACAGGGTCGACGACATCATTTTTGCTGACGCCCGCCGCTTTCAGCTGTTCGAGCAACAGCTGGGGCGGCAGTTTCAGTTCCTGTGCGAATTGTTCAACGTTCATGCAGTCCTCTTAGCCTTGGGCGAACCAGGGCGCGCGTGCGGCCATGATCAATTGTTTGGCACGATCGGCATCCATGGCGGCCATTTCGGTGAGTTCATCGACCGCCAGTTCCGCCAGATCCTCGGTGGTGTGAACGCCTTTGCTGGCGAGCGTGCGTGCAGTTTCCGCGTCCATGCCTTCGAGCGACAGCAGGTCGCCTGCCGAGGCCTCGACCTGTTCCTCGCCGACGATGGCAGCGGTCAACAATGCGTTGCGGGCACGGTTGCGCAGTTCGTTGACCAGGTCTTCGTCGAATGCCTCGATCTCGAGCATTTCGTTCAGCGGCACGTAGGCGACTTCTTCCAGTGTGGAGAAACCTTCGTCGACCAGGATCTGGGCGACTTCCTCGTCCACATCGAGTTTCTCGATGAACAGGGCAAGCGTCTTTCCGCTTTCGGCCGACTGTTTCTCTTCAGCCGTTTCGCGCGACATGATGTTGAGTTCCCAGCCGGTCAGTTCGGACGCCAGGCGCACGTTCTGTCCACCGCGGCCGATCGCCATTGCCAGCTGTTCCTCGTCCACCACCACGTCCATGCTGTGCTTGTCCTCGTCGACCACGATGGAGCTGACTTCGGCCGGCGCCAGTGCGTTGATGACGTACTGCGCGGGGTCGGACGACCAGTGGATGATGTCGACACGTTCGCCCGCCAGTTCATTGGTCACCGAGGTGACGCGCGAACCGCGCAGGCCGATGCAGGTGCCGATCGGATCGATGCGCGGATCGTGCGAGACGACGGCGATCTTGGCGCGCAGGCCGGGGTCGCGGGCTGCCGCCTTGATTTCGAGCAGGCCTTCCTCGATTTCCGGCACTTCCAGCTCGAACAGCTTCATGATGAATTCGGGCGCGGTGCGTGACAGCACCACCTGCGGACCGCGGGCGCCGCGGTCGATGCGCAGCAGGTAGGCGCGCACACGGTCGCCGACACGCAGGTTCTCGCGCGGGATCATCTGGTCGCGATGCAGGAAGCCTTCGACGCGGCCCGATTCGATAATGGCGTTGCCGCGGTCGATGCGCTTCACCACGCCGTTGACCAGGTGTTCCTTGCGGTCGAGGAAATCGCTGATGATCTGCTCGCGCTCGGCGTCGCGGATCTTCTGCAGGATGACCTGTTTGGCCGCCTGCGCGCCGATGCGGCCGAATTCGACGTTTTCCAGCGGCTCCTCGATGTAGTCGCCGATCTCGATGTCGGGAATCTTGTCCTGGGCGTCGATCAGCAGAATCTGGTGGCCCTCGGACTCCAGTTCGGCTTCGGACACGACCTGCCAGCGGCGGAAGGATTCGTACTCGCCGGTGTTGCGGTCGATCGACACGCGCACATCGGCTTCTTCCTTGAAGCGTTTCTTGGTGGCGGAGGCGAGCGCCTGCTCGAGGGCTTCGAAGACCACCTCCTTGTCCACGTTCTTTTCGCGCGCCAGCGCGTCGGCCAGCATCAACATTTCACGGCTCATCATTCCCTCCAGCACGGCCAGCCTAAACCATCGGTTTCAGGCGGGCCGCGTCCACATTCCTCAAGTCAACCGACACTTCCGTGCCATCGACGATCAATTTCACCGCATTCTCTTCCAGGCCGACCAACTGGCCGCTCAGGCGGCGCCGGTTGTCCATCGGAACCCGCAGCTTCAGCGTTATCTGCTCACCGGCGAAACGCGCATAGTCCTGCGGTTTGACCAGCGGCCGGTCGAGGCCGGGCGAAGAGATTTCCAGTCTGTCGTAGTCGATGTTCTCTACGGTAAACAGGTGGGTCAGGTGATTGCTCACCGTCACGCAGTCGTCAATCGTGATGCCGCCCGGCTTGTCGATGAAAATCCGGACCAGCCCACGTCCCGCACGCTCCAGCATCACCAGCTCGTAACCGAGTCCGGCAAGTACAGGCTGCAGGCGGGCGGGCAAATCCATCATCGAAAATCCATCGTTGCTTTGCATCGGACACAAATAAAAAATGGGCGAACCGCCCATTTGCCCAACGCCATTACACAAATAATCAAGCGGCGAAATTATACCACTCAGGCCGGTAGACTGGAAGGGAGAGGTGGTGCCCGGAACCGGAATCGAACCGGTACGCCATCGCTGGCGAGGGATTTTAAGTCCCTTGTGTCTACCAATTTCACCATCCGGGCGAAGCGGACAGCTGACCCTGAATCTGGAGGCGCGTGCCGGAGTCGAACCGACCTACACGGATTTGCAATCCGGTGCATAACCGCTTTGCTAACGCGCCCAAGTTGAATACCGCTGAGATGGGCGGTAAACCGCTTAAACGAAAAGGGGAAAACATCCGGGCTTAGCCTTCTGTTTTCCCCAGAATACTGGAGCGGGAAAGGAGGTTCGAACTCCCGACCTCAACCTTGGCAAGGTTGCGCTCTACCAGCTGAGCTATTCCCGCGTTGAAGGCTGCGCATTATGGAGATTTCGTTTTTTTCTGTCAACACCTCAGGAAGATTCTTGCAGCGCGCGCGCCGCCATCACCAGGTAATACGCCATTGAAACCAGGGTGAGCAGCGCGGCGCCCCAGATCAGCAAGGTGCCGATGGCGGCGGTGGACAGGCCGGCGAAGGGGGTGAAGTACAGCAGCAGCACGATGGCGATCATCTGCGCCGCGGTTTTCAGCTTGCCGACGAAGGACACGGCCACGCTGGCCGATTTACCGACCTTGGCCATCCATTCGCGCAGGGCGGAAATCGTGATTTCACGGCCGATGATGATGAGCCCGATCAGCGGCGCCACCCGGTCGAGGTCGATCAGCACGATCAGTGCGGCGGCGACCATCAGCTTGTCGGCCACCGGATCGAGAAAGGCGCCGAAGGCCGAAGTCTGGCCAAGTTTGCGGGCCAGCCAGCCGTCGAGCCAGTCGGTCAGTGCCGCCACGCCAAAAAAACCTGCCGCGAACAAATTGGCCTCGAATGGCGTCACCCAGCCGTCGGGCAGGTAGAACACGCCTGCCATCAGCGGAATGAAAAGGATGCGCAGCCAGGTGAGCAGGTTGGGGAGGTTGAGCGGCATCGGCGTTAATGGAGGGCGTTATAGATGGTTTCCGCCAATTCTCGGCTGATACCGCTGACCGTGGCAAGCGCGTCGACGCCGGCGTTGCGCACGCCCTGCAGGCCGCCGAAGTGTTCCAGCAGTTGTTTGCGGCGTTTGGGGCCGATGCCGGGGATGTCTTCCAGCGTCGACTGCACGCGCGCCTTGCCGCGTTTGGCGCGGTGGCCGGTGATGGCGAAACGGTGCGCTTCGTCGCGCACTTGCTGGATCAGGTGAAAGCCGGGGTGATCCTTGGCCAGTTTTAGTTCGCGGCCGTCGGCGAAGATCAGCGTTTCCAGCCCGGGCTTGCGCGCCTCGCCCTTGGCCACGCCAAGCAGGAGCACGTCGCTCAGCCCAAGTTCGGTCATCGCCTCGACCGCCATTGCGATCTGCCCCTTGCCGCCGTCGATCAGCAGCAGGTCGGGCAGCACGCCGTTTTCCTCGATGCTTTTGTGGAAGCGCTTGATCAGCGCGGCGTGCATCGCGGCGTAGTCGTCGCCGGGAGTGATGCCGCCGATGTTGTAGCGGCGGTAGTCGGATTTTTTCAGGTCGTCGCCTTCGTAGACGACGCAAGACGCGATGGTCGCCTCGCCCATGGTGTGCGAGATGTCGAAGCATTCGATGCGCTTGAGCGCCGGCAGGTCGAGTGTGTCGCGCAGCGCGGCAAGCCGCTGCGACTGGTTGGCGCGCTCGGCGCTGCGGCGTTCTGCCGATAGCCGTGCGTTGGCCTGCGCCATGGCGAGCCAGATCTTGCGTTCACCGGTAACGCGGTGCTGCAGGCTGACTTTCTTGCCGGACTGCTCGGTTAGCAGCGCCCCCAGCGCGTCGGCCTCGATCGCCTCGTTGACCAGGATGCGCGGCGGAATGGGGTGGTCTAGGTAATGCTGGGCGACGAAGGCCTCCAGCACTTCGGCCGGCGTCGCACCTTCGCCGTGCTGGGGAAAAAAGCTGCGATCGCCGAGATGGCGTCCGCCGCGGATCATGGTCAGGTTTACCGCGATCACGCCGCCGGCCTCGGCCGCCGCGATCACATCGGCGTCGGCTTCGCCGCCGGTGCTGTCGACGAACTGTTTTTCCCGCACCGTCGCCAGCATGCGCAGGCGGTCGCGCAGCAGTGCCGCGGTCTCGAAATCGAGTGCGGCGGCAGCGGCGTTCATCTGTTCGGTGATCTGTCCGGTCAGCCGGCTGGCTTCGCCATGCAGGAGTTGCGCAGCCTCGGCGACGTCGCGTGCGTAATGGTCGGGCGCGATGTGGCCGACGCAGGGCGCGCTGCAGCGTTTGATCTGATACAGCAGGCAGGGGCGCGAGCGGTTGGCGAATACGGTGTCCTCGCAGGTGCGCAGCTGAAACACCTTCTGCAGCAGCTGGATGCTTTCGCGTACCGCATAGGCGTTTGGATACGGCCCGAACGTCTGGTCGAGCTTCTTTGGCGTGCCGCGGAAATAGGCCAGGCGCGGAAAACGGTGCCCGGTCAGCAGCAGGTAGGGATAGGATTTGTCGTCGCGGAACAGGATGTTGAAGCGCGGCTTCAGCTCCTTGATCAGGTTGTTTTCCAGCAGCAGCGCCTCGGCCTCGGTACGCGTCACGGTGGTGTCGATATGGTCGACACTTTTCAGCATCAGCCGGATGCGCGGGCTCTGGTCGGTTTTCTGGAAATAGCTGGAGACCCGCTTCCTCAGATCCTTCGCCTTGCCGACGTAGAGCACCGCGCCGGCCACATCGACCATGCGGTAGACGCCGGGCAGGGTGGGCAGCGAGGCGAGGAAGTCCTTGTCGACGCTCAAGGCTCAGTCGGCTTCATCCAGCAGCTTGCCGGCGATCGCCCAGTTCTCGTCCGGCAGTTCCTCGAACGCGATATAGGTGTAGGAGGCCGGCTTGCCGGCGTGGCGTTCCAGCGTGGCGGTGATTTCCTCGGCGACTTTCTGCTTCTGTTCGCGGCTGAGGGTGCCGGCGAGCTTGATGGTGACGACGGGCATGGTCAGTCCTTCGCTTGAATTTTCTCGAACACCGCCGCGAACATCTCGGGGGTGAGGCGGCGCGTCTGGGTATTGTAGCGGGAGCAGTGGTAGCTGCTGACCAGCCGCCGGCCGTCGGGCAGGCGGTAGTCGCTGGCGTGGGCGAAGGGGTAGTCCTTGAGCTTCAATCCCTGCGCGCGCAGCACCGCCTGATGCGCGATCTGGCCCAGCGCCAGGATGCTGGCATGCCCGGGCAGATCGGCCAGTTCGGTGGCGAGATAGCGGTTGCATTCGCGGATTTCGCCTGGTTCCGGCTTGTTGGCGGGCGGCAGGCATTTCACCGCGTTGGTGATACGGCAGCCGATGAGCTGCAAGCCGTCGTCCGCCGACAGCGATTGCGGCGCGCTGGCGTAGCCGAAACGGTGCAGCGTCTCGTACAAGAGCACCCCGGCGTAGTCGCCGGTGAAGGGGCGCCCGCTGCGGTTGGCGCCGTGCATGCCGGGGGCGAGGCCGACGATCAGCAGGCCTGGCACAGGGTCGCCGAAGGCCGGTACCGGGCGGGCGTGGTAATCGGGGTGGCGTGCGCGCACCTCGTCCAGAAAGGTGGCGAGGCGCGGGCAGGTGCGGCAATCCGGATCGAAGCTGGCAGGCATGAAACGTCCCACGCGGGGATTCCCTCTGCGGCGGGCCGAAGCCCGGGCAGTCGTATGTCCCGCTGGGGGACGTTGATGGTATGGCGGACTGCTCAGCCTTCAATCGGGCCGGCAGCGGTTTGCATGTAGTTCTGTTCGCCCATGCGCTGGATGAGGTCGAGCTGGGTTTCCAGATAATCGATGTGCTCTTCGGTGTCTGCCTGGATGCCGACCAGGATTTCGCGCGAGACGTAATCCTTGACCGCTTCGCAATGCGCAATCGCTTCGATATACAGGGCCCGGCCGGCGTGCTCGAGTTTGAGGTCGCATGCCAGGCACTCTGGCACGTTCTCGCCGATCATCAGCTTGTTGAGATCCTGCAGATTGGGCAGACCTTCCAGAAAGAGGATGCGCTCGATCAGCTTGTCGGCGTGGCGCATCTCCTCGATCGACTCCTCGTATTCGTGCTTGCCCAGTGCGGTCAGCCCCCAGTTCTTGTACATGCGCGCATGCAGAAAATACTGGTTGACGGCAGTGAGCTCCACCGTCAGGGTCTTGTTCAGATACTGGATGACTTTCTTGTCGCCTTTCATGACGCTCTCCTGGTGGCTGGAAATGCCCGCGAGCGGGCTGATGGCTGGTCGCATGCCCGATCAAAGGGCCAATACAGGTTCACCCGGCATTCTAGGTATACGGGCCTGCAAAGCAAGCGCCGTCGCGGCGATTCGGCGGCGCCCGGGAATGGGAAGCGGGTAGGGGAGCGGGGGTCAGGCTGCCGCGAGCGCGGCGCAGCCTGCTTCGCTGCGCGCCTCATGTACGGCGTCGCGCAGCACTTCCCTGGCGCAGCAGCCGCACTTGCCGCACTGGGTGGCGACACCCAGCTGCCTGCTCAATTCGCGCATCGAGCATACGCCTTCGGTACGCACAAGCCGGCGAATATCGGTGTCGGTGACGCTGTGGCAAAGGCAGACGTACATGATGAACACTCCAGCAGTTGCATCGGTTGAATATAATTTTATATAAATGAGAATAATTGTCAATAACAAAAAGCAAGAACGGCGCTGCCCTGGCAAAGGAAAAAGCGACAGCGTCGGCGCGCGGCCTCGCCATGCGTCGGCCGCAGGATACATATGGCCTCCGCCATGACCGCGTCCGGCTACACCGTCGCCCACATCCGCATCAGGTTGTGGTAACAGCTGGTCAGCCGCACCGCGGTATCGGTCTCGCCCCGCTCGTCGCGCAGCGCGACGATGCTGATGTCCAGTTCGTGCAGCAGCGCGCGCTGTTGCGGTTCGCGCACCATGCTTTCCAGCCAGGAAAAACACGCCAGCCGCGCGCCGCGCGTCACCGCCTCGACGCGGTGCACGCTGTACGACGGGTAGAGGATGAGATGGCCCGCCGGCAGTTTGACCGCCCGCCCGCCCATGCCGTCCTCGATGATGAGTTCGCCGCCGTCGTAGTCGGCGGGATCATTGAGAAACAGCGTGAATGACAGGTCGGTGCGCACGTGCCGGGCGCTGGCCGGATGAGTGCGGATGGCGTTGTCGACGTGGTTGCCGAAGGAGTTGGCTTCGCCGCCGTAGCGGTTGAACAGCGGCGGATAGATGCGCTTGGGCAGGGCGGCGCTGAAGAATTTTGGATTCTTCGACAGCGCATCCAGCACGATCGCGCGCAGCTGCTGGGCGAGCGGACTGGCTTCTGGCAGTTGCAGGTTGTTTTTGACCGTGGCGGCCTGCGAACCGGCGGTGACGCGACCGTCGGTCCAGTCGGCCTGGTCGAGCAGCGCGCTGCAGCGGGCGAGGGTGGCGGCGTCGAGTATGTTGGGTATATGCAGCAGCATGATCGGGTCTCCTGTCAGGGATATGGCGCCGCGTGGGCAGCGCCATATCCCTGCCAATGAATCGGCAGGGAAAGCAGGCTCAGAACTTCAGTTCGCCGGTGAGGATGAAGGCGCGGTTAGTGCCTGGAACGGTGAACGGGCCGTTGTCGTAGATCGCGTCGTAATAGACTTCGTCGAACACGTTCCTGACGTTCAGGCGAACGCCCCAGTCCTTCTGATCGTAGGCGACCATGGCATCCCAGCGGTCGTAGGACGGTGCGGTGTTGGGGTGGAAAGCGGTGCCGCCAGGCAGGGTGGGGATCGCGCCCGCGCCGCTCGGGTTGTAGCCGTAGCGGTCGCCCTTGACCTCGACGCCGCCGCCGATCTTCCAGCCGCCGCCCAGCTTGTAGGTGCTCCACAAGTTGAAGGTGTATTCGGGCGTATTGCGCGGCCGCTGGCCGATGTAGCCGAGGTTGCCCTTGGTGATGACCCCCGTCGTGGCATTGATGTTTTCGGCCGTGTCGAGGATCTCGGCATCCATCAGCGCAACCCCGGCAAACACCTCCCAGCTGTGCGTAATGCGGCCTGCCAGTTCGAATTCCAGTCCGTCGGTACGCCGTTTCCTGGTGAGAATCGAGGCCGTCGATTCGAGATCGGTGTTGCGCTCCCAGTGCTTGGTGGCGCGGTAGAGGGCGGTGCGGAACGCGAGATCGCCGTCGAAGAACATCCATTTCGCTCCCAGCTCGACCACCTGGCTGGTTTCGGGCGGCTGCGGCGTGACGGTCAGCTGATACAGGTCGGCGGTGGGGCTGAACGAATCACTGTAGCCGAGATAGTAGTGCGCGCTATCGTTGGGCTGCCATGACAGCGCAGCGCGGTAGCTCCACTCCCCATACTCCAGGCTGGGCGAGGTGGCGCTGGAGTAATCGGCATTCAGCTCGTCGCGCCTGGCGCCCAGCGTGGCTTTCCAGAAAGGCATGAACTCGACCGTGTCCTGCACGTAGATCGCGTAGGAATCGCCGGTGAAATTGACCGCGCCCGTGGTGTTCTCGACGTAGGGCTGGAACAGCGGCGGATTGCCCGCCGTCGTGCCGCCGAGATTGCGAAGCCCGCTGCGATGGCTGTCCTCGTGCAGATACTCGACGCCGGCGACCAGCTCGTGTTTCATGTCTAGGGCGCGGAAACGGGTGTTGTAGTCGGATTGCACAGTGACGGTCTCGTAGTCCATCGAGCGCGTCGGGCCGGCATTGGTGCCGATCAGGCCGATCGCGTTCGGCGGCGTGGTGGCATTGGGTGTGCGGGCCCAGTAGCTGCGCTCGTAATCGCCGTAACGAACGGTGGTGCGCAGTTCGCTTGTCGGCGAGAAGTGGTGCGTCCACGTCGCGGTGCTGATGTTCACGTCGCTGTCGTCGAAATTGGCGTCGATGCCCCAGAAGGTGTCCGGCGAGAAGTTGGTGTTCGGGCGGCGCGTGGCATTGTCGAACGAGAAGCCGTAGTCGGGGATGTCGCGGTTGCGGGTGAATTGATGCGACAGGATGAACTCGTTGCCGGTCTGCATCCCCAGCGCCAGGCTCACCGCCACGCCGCCGCGATCGACTTCCGGCTGGGCGCCGGTGACCGGGTTCTCGCGCCAGCTGTCTTCGTCGCGCTTCATCAGATTGACCCGCACGGCGGCGTCCTGCCCGATGCGCTTGTTGAGATCGGCCGTGGCTTCGGTGTACCCGTCGGTGCCGACGCTGCCGGTCAGCTTGTAGGCATCGGCGCGCTTCGGTGTCTTGCTGACCAGATTGATGACGCCGCCGGCCTGGCCGCGGCCGAACAGCATCGAGGCAGAGCCACGCAGCACGTCGACCTGCTCCAGGTTGAAGGTTTCACGGTTGTACTGCGCGGTATCGCGGATGCCATCGAGATACATGTCGCCGAAGGTGTAGAAACCGCGCAGCATCATGTTGTCGCCGGCGCGGCCGCCTTCGGCGGCGTTGAAGGTCAGGCCGGACACATTGCGCAGCGCTTCGCGCAGGCTGCCGACCTGTTGCTCCTCCATCAGCTGGTTGGTGAGCGTGGTGACCGCTTGCGGGACGTCGTGCGGGTCCTGCTTGGTTTTGCCGACGCGGGTCTCGGTCGCCTGGTAGCCGTTGTTGACGGCCATGGGATCGGTGGTGTCCTCCACCTTCACCGTGGCCAGGGTGGTTTCGGCCGCTGCGGGGGTTTGTGCCAGCGCGGCGGCGGGGGCCAGCATCATGAATGCCAGCGAGGCCGCCGCAGGGGCCGCGGCGGCCGGCTGGATGCGCGCCAGCAGCTGGCGGAGGGTGCCCGAAGGCGGGCGTGAACGTGCGTGTGACATGGTTTGGCTCCTGATTGGAAAATAACGGGCTGGCGGAGCAAAACGCTTGGCTGGCTGGCGGTTGAAAAATTTTTGCTTGATTGAGCGCATGCAATGGTCAGGCCGCGCTGCTGGTTGTGAAACGACGAATGGCAATGCCTACCCCCAGCCTGCCGCGAGCGCCAGGCGGTAGGTGATGAACGAAGCCAGATACGCCAGGGCGAACAGATATCCGGCCATGATCAGCGGCATGGTCCAGCCGCCGGTTTCGCGCTTGACGGTGGCCAGCGTGGCGAGGCATTGCGGCGCGAAGACGAACCAGGCGAGCAATGACAAGGCGGTGGCGAGACTCCACTGGCCCGCAATCAGCGCCGTGAGCGCGCCGGTTTCTTCACCGGTGGCGGAGAGCGCGTATACCGTACCGAGCGCACCGACCATGACTTCACGCGCAGCCAGCCCTGGAATCAGTGAAACGCTGATCTGCCAGTTGAAGCCGATGGGTGCGAACACGACTTCGAGCGCACGGCCGATGGTGCCGGCGAGGCTGTATTCGATGGCGGGGCCGGTCGCGCCGACGGGCGGCGCAGGGTAGCTCGACAGGAACCACAGCAGGATGGTGAGCGCCAGGATGATCCCGCCGACCCGGCGCAGAAAGATCTTGATCCGCTGCCACAGGCCGATTGCGACGTTGTGCACGCGCGGCAGGTGGTAGGCGGGCAACTCCATCATCAGCGGCGCTTTGAAACCGTGGCCGGTGAGGTGCTTGGCGAGCCATGCGATGAGCATCGCGCCGGAGATGCCGGCGGCGTAAAGGGTGAACAGCACCAGCCCCTGCAATTCGAAGCCGCCGACTTCGCGGCGCGGGATGAACGCGCCGATCAGGAGCGCGTAGACCGGAAGACGCGCCGAGCAGGTCATGAGCGGCGCGATCATGATCGTGGCCAGGCGATCTCTGGGGTTCGAGATTGTACGCGTAGCCATGATGCCGGGGATGGCGCAGGCGAAGCTGGAGAGCAACGGGATGAACGAGCGCCCCGACAAGCCGACGCCGCCCATGAGGTGGTCGAGCAGGAAGGCCGCGCGCGGCAGATAGCCCGACTCCTCCAATACCAATATGAAGAAGAACAGGATGACGATCTGCGGCAGGAAGACGACGACGCCGCCCGCGCCGGCGATGACGCCGTCGACGATGAGGCTCTTGAACCAGCCGTCCGCCAACAGCCTGCCGACGCCTTCAGCGGCCCATCCGGTCGCCGCTTCAATCCAGCCCATCGGCGCTTCGGCCCAGGCAAACACGGCCTGGAACACGAAGAAAAGGACGACGGCGAGCAGCGGCAGGCCGAGCAGCGGGTTCAACACGACGCGGTCGATGCGGTCGGACGGCAGGTGCGGTGCGGCACGGTCCAGGCCCAGCTCGGCGAGGAGGCGTGCGACGACGGCATGGTCGGCTTCGACCTCGGCGTCCGCTAATGCGGGC
>DAOMWT010000035.1:0-22745 GCA_035436705.1 Thiobacillus sp.
GCTGTCGCCTGCGCCAGCGCGGTCACCACGTCCTTGTATAGCGGTTCGCCGTCGGCGCCCGGTTCCTTGCAGCGGTCGAGCACGGCGACGGCTTTGGCGCTGGGCGGCAGCGCGGCCAGCAGCGCAGCGGCCGAAAATGGCCGGTACAGCCGCACCTTCAGCACCCCCACCTTTTCGCCGCGCGCAAGCAGGTGCTCGACCGTCTCGTGCACGGTCTCAGCGCCGGAGCCCATGAGCACGATGACGCGCTCGGCATCGGCCGCACCGACGTAATCAAACAGCCGGTAACGCCGACCGGTGAGTGCGGCGAAACGCTCCATCGTGTCCTGCACGATCTGCGGAAAGGCGTCGTAAAACGGATTGGCACGCTCGCGCGACTGGAAGAAGACGTCCGGATTCTGCGAGGTGCCGCGCAGCACCGGATGTTCCGGCGACAGCGCGCGCGTCCGGTGCGCCGCAACCTGGGTATCGTCGATCATGGCACGCACCGTTGCCGGCTCCAGCGCGACGATTTTCGCCACCTCGTGCGAGGTGCGGAAGCCGTCGAAGAAATGGAGCAGCGGAATGCGACCGGCGAGCGTGGCTGCCTGCGCGATCAGTGCAAAATCCTGCGCTTCCTGCGGCGAGTTGGCGGCGAGCATGGCGCAACCGGTGGCGCGGCAGGCCATGACATCGGAGTGGTCGCCGAAAATCGACAGCGCATGCGTCGCCACCGCGCGCGCCGCCACGTGCAGCACACAGGGCGTCAGCTCGCCGGCAAGCTTGTAGAGATTGGGGATGAACAGCAGCAGCCCCTGGCTGGCGGTGAAGCTGGTGGCCAGGGCGCCGGAGGTGAGCGCGCCGTGCAGCGCGCCGGCCGCACCGCCCTCCGACTGCATCTCGATGACGCTCGGCACCGCGCCCCACAGGTTGGGCCGTTGCTGCGACGCCCACTCGTCCGCCCACTCGCCCATGTTGGAGGAGGGCGTGATGGGGTAGATGGCGATCACCTCGTTGCCCAGGTAGGCCACCCGGGCAACGGCCTCGTTGCCATCGATGGTAAGCGTGGTGGTCATGGCTACTCTTTAGCGGACAAATATGTCCTTTATTTTAGGCATGAGTTGCGCATGAAACCACCCCTCCTGCCAATGATCCGGCCATGCCGCCGAGCCGAACCTGGCTCCGCAATGACCGATGTGCGCTCGATGCCTGCGGGTCCGGAGAGGGCGAGGCCGCTACAGCGGACAGGATGGCGCATCCTGCGCGCACGCCCGACACCAGCAAGGACATCAGGCCGGACAGCAGCAGGGCAAAGAGGGGCAGTTCAAAGCGTGCCGGGAGTCCGATCATGATTTGGGCCGGACGCGGCAGGCCGACGCCCGGACGCGTTTGTCAGGGCAGATGGTCCGGTGCTTCGAGCGGCGTGCGGCGGGCCTGTTCGCCATACTGTTCAGGCTGGTACCAGCCGAGTTTCTCGCGCAGCTTGACGACGTTGCCGACGATGATGAGGGTGGGCGCCTTGAGCCCGGCCTGCTCGGCCAGTGAAGGCAGCGTGGTGAGGTCACCGGTGATGACGCGCTGGGTCGGCAGGGTGCCGTGCTGAATGATGGCTGCCGGCGTATCCGCGGTAAGACCGTGCTTGATTAGCGCCTCGCACAGCAATGGCAGCCCTTTCAGCCCCATGTAGATGACGATGGTCTGGTCTTTGCGCGCGATGCCTTCCCAGTTCAGGTTGAAGGTGTTTTCCTTCAGATGCCCGGTGACGAAGGCGACCGACTGCGCGTAGTCACGATGGGTGAGCGGAATGCCCGCATAGGACGCCACCCCGGCCGCCGCGGTGATGCCGGGCACGACCTGGAACGGCACGCCGTGCTCGACCAGGGTCTCGATCTCCTCGCCGCCGCGGCCGAAGATGAAGGGGTCGCCGCCCTTCAGCCGCAGCGTGCGCTTGCCTTCCTTCGCCAGGCGCACCAGCATCAGGTTGATCTCCTCCTGCGGTACGGCATGGTCGTCGCGTTCCTTGCCGACGTAGATGCGGTCGGCGTCGCGCCGGCACATGTCGAGAATCGGCTGCGAGACAAGGCGGTCGTAGACGATGACGTCGGCCTGCTGCATCAGGCGCAGGGCGCGGAAGGTCAGCAGGTCGGGGTTGCCGGGGCCGGCACCGACCAGATAGACCTCGCCGCGGCCGATGACGTGGGAGGCTGAGTCCCTGATCATGGCGTCGAGCTGCGCTTCGGCCTCGACGTCGCGCCCGGAAAACACCATTTCGGCGACTGGCGAGAGAAACACCTTCTCCCAGAATGCCCGCCGCTGCTCCGGCTTGATCGCCGCGCGCACGCGGTCCTTGTAGCGCCCTGCGAGCGCGCTCAAACGGCCGTAGGCGGCAGGAATCAGGGTTTCCAGCCGCGCGCGCAGCATGCGCGCCAGCACCGGCGATTCGCCGCCGCTGGAGACCGCCACCATGATCGGCGAACGGTCGATGATCGAAGGCAGGATGAAGCTGCACAGCGCCGGCTTGTCCGCCACGTTCACCGGGATGTGGCGCGCGCGCGCGGCATCCGCCACAGCCCTGGCAGACGCCGCATCGTCCTCGACCACGATCACCGCGTCCTTGCCGTCGAGTAGATCAGGGGTGAAGGCATCCGCTACCCGCTTCAAATGTTCGGTATACGGCAGGCGCGCGAAGCCTTCGTGCAGGCCCGGCGCGGCGACATCGACGTATGCTCCGGCGCGCAGCAGCAGCTCGGCCTTGCGCGCGGCGGTTTCGGAACCACCTACCACCAGGCAGTGGCGGTCGCGCAGATCGAGAAAAATGGGCAGGTAATTCATGGCGTTTACTCGGTGGGCGCAGCGTCGTCGCCCGGCTCGGCGGGACCGTCTTCTGCTGAATAGGGCGGAATGAAGATGAAGCGCATGTCGCCCGGGCTCATTTCGACGAAATCGAGCGTCACGCCCTGCAGATAGGGCGTGCTCGATGCCGCGATCAGGATTGCGATGCCATTGACGATGAGGTGTTCGTCGGCTTCGCGCTCGATGTCGAAGCCCATGCCGTAGTTCACACTGCCGTCGTCCTCCTGGTAGGCAGCGACACGCAGGATCATCTCGAACACATCGGGATTGTTGTTGGCGGCGCGAATCTGCGCGGCGGCGGCATCGGTAATCTTGATCATGGGCGGGTCCTTACACAATTAGGCGGCAGCGCGCGCCTTATGCGCGCGCACCTGGTTCAAAAACGGGGCGATCCAGCCCTGCGCGCCGCTGCCCCGGCGATGCACATAGGCGGCCAGCAGATTGTGTTGCTGATAGCCGTCATGCTTGCCATCGATGCCGTGGCCGCGCTGCACCTGGTAGGCGTATATGGAGTCGGCGGGCAGATTTTCCAGGCTCGAATAATGAAATTCGTGCGCTGGGATGGAGGCCGTTTCCTGCCAGCGATCCTCGCCGGTTGGCTGCAGGCGCGCATAGCCGCGCCCGACCGGGCGTTCGTGCATCACGGTATCGCCCGGCACCACGCCGACCATCTCGCACGTCCGCCCCTGCCAGTCGAGGCTTTTCGACAGATACATCAGTCCGCCGCATTCCGCATAGGTCGGCAGCCCGCCTTCGATGGCGCTGCGGATGCTGCCACGCAAGGCCGTATTGGCTTCTAGTTCCGTCATGAACATTTCGGGAAAGCCGCCGCCGATGATGAGGCCGTCGACGTCAGGCAGAGCCTGTGCGTGCAGGGTGTCGATGTCGACCAGTTCGACATTGGCGGCGCGCAGGCTGTCGATATCTTCGCTGTAATAAAAACCGAAAGCCTGATCGTGCGCAATGCCGATGCGTACACGCTCGGCGGACACTAGCGTTTCGGCCGCCAGCGGAACACTCAGCTCGGGCGCGCTGGCTGAAATCGCCAGCAGCCGATCAAGATCGACCTGCGCCGCCACGCGTTCGCCGACGTGTCGAATCCGCGCGCGCGCAGCGTCCTGTTCATTGGCCGGCACCAGCCCCAGATGGCGCTCGGCGATCTGCATGCTAGCGTCATGCTGTACCGCGCCGATCACCTCGACGTCGGTGTAATGCTCGATCACCGCGCGCAGCTTGGATTCGTGGCGGCTGCCGCCGAGGTTGTTGAGGATGACGCCGGCGATGCGGATATCACGATCGAAGGCCTGGTAGCCGAGGATCAGCGGTGCCACGCCGCGCGTCATGCCACGCGCGTCGATGACCAGCACCACCGGCACATCCAGCAGCTTGGCCAGTGCCGCATTGCTGTTGCTGCCATCAAGGTCGAGACCGTCGTACAGGCCCTTGTTGCCTTCGATCAGGCTGATGCGCGCGCTGGTTGCGGCGCGGGCGAACTGCTGCTCGATCTCATCACTCCGCATCATGTGGAAATCGAGGTTGTAGCAGGGGCGCTGCGCCGCCATTCCCAGCCACAGCGGATCGATGTAATCAGGGCCTTTCTTGAAAGGCTGCACCGCGTAACCACGCGCATGTAATGCGGCGCACAGGCCCAGTGTGAGCGTGGTTTTTCCCGACGATTTATGCGCGGCAGAAATGAAGACGCGGGGCATACGAGCTTTCATGAGGCTTTAGATCTCATGGAAAGCCGGAGTCCTCTGGTAGGGCATCGCGGCCCCGTGCTGGTGGAATCGTTTGAAGTGGCTTGCCGGTTCATGCCTGACGATCCATCCCCTGCCAGGCTGCCGCCTGACAGGCTATGCGATCAATGTTCCAGCTTGGCGACGCTGGCGTCGTCCAGGCTGGCCGGCAGCAGGCGCAGCACCTTGACCGCGAAGGTGGTGGCCAGCAACGCGATCGCCACCCCGCCCAACCCGAGGAAGAGTTCGGGCATGCTGGGCGTGTAGGTATGGATCTCGCCGTCAAAGAAGCTGCTCTTTTCGCTCAGGCCGGGGAACATGTCCAGCGGATAGGCCTGGGCGCCGATGATGGTGACATACATCTGTACGACGCCACCCAGAATGACGAGACCGCAGGCAATCATGATCCACGTACGCTGTTTGCCCAGACTGCTCAGCAGGATCACCAGCGGGACCACACAACCGATGACGATCTGCCCTACCCAGAACAGCGTGGTCAGGCTACCGCCATCACGCAGGATGAAGGCTTCCACCGCGTGGAACTTGGTGAAATAAAGACTAGTCATGTGCTGGACGACGACGAAATACAGCACCGCCGCAACGAACACTGCGAGCAGGGTCTTCAGGCGCATCATCACGGCGTCGCCCAGCGCCCGGCCGGTCCAGGCATAGGCTGCGGCCAGCACCATCAGGTAGATCGCCAGGCCGTAGGCAAACGACATGATGATGAACATCGGCGCCAGCATGGCGGTGCCATACAGTTCGCGCGCAACCAGGAAGCCGAACAGCGAGCCGGTACCGGTGGTCAGCGTCAGGCGCCAGATGAAGGCCGCGGTGCCCGCCGCCTTGGAGTAGGACTTGACGCTGCGGTCCAGCATGGTCCACAGATAAATGCCCACCAGCACAAAGAAGCCGGAATACAGGAACACGTTCCAGGTGAACATCGACTTGAAGTTGAAGTTCGTCATCGCCACGATCAGGCGGTCGGAACGGCCCAGGTCAAGCACCAGCACCAACAGGCCGCCCAGCAACAGCGCCAGCGACAGGACTGCCGACAGCGGCGCCAGCGGCTTGTACATCGGCTTGTTGAACACCGAGGCAATCGAGGCGACGTTGAGCGCACCGGAGGCGGCGACGATCAGGAACACCGCGAACACATGCGGCAGCCCCCAGACGATCTGGTTGTCCATGCCGGTCACGACGTGGCCGTGGTGGTGCATGGTGTTCCAGGCCAATGCGCCGAACAGCACGAACAGGCCCAGGAATCCGAGCAGCATCCAGTACTTGGGGCTGCTGCCTTCTACTTCGCGGAAAGTAATGCTTGCCATGTTGATTTAGATTCCGTGATAGCGAACGCCGAGGTTGAGATTCAGGTCGGCCCGCACCTGCTTGGTCGGCAGTTCGCGCAGGCGCCTTGAGATCTCGCTCTCGGGGTCGTTCATGTCGCCGAACAGCAGGGCATTGTGTCCTGCGGCGGTACAGGCCTCGGCACACGCAGTGTTGCCGTCGCCGCGATCCACCTTCTGCACGCAGAAGGTACAGGCCTCGACGCAACCAATGCCGCGCGGCACATCCGGCTTCTGGGTGTCGTTCAGCGGCTCGTGCACCAGTGAACGCGCCTTGTAGGGGCAGGCCATCATGCAGTAGCGGCAGCCGATGCAGGTGTGGCGGTTGACCAGCACGATGCCGTCGGCGCGCTTGAACGAGGCGCCGGTCGGACAGACGTCCACGCACGGCGGCTCGGCGCAGTGCTGGCACAGCATCGGCAGATTGGTCTCCATCTGCGTCAGCGGGTCCTGCAGCTCCAGCTTGCGGATCCACTGCGGCGCCTGCTTTGGATGCCTGCTTTCCGCCACCGGCGTCCAGCCATTTTCGGTGCTGCACGCGCTCACGCAATCATTGCAGCCGCTGGCGCACTTGGTGGCGTCCACCAGCATGCCCCAGCGCACGGCGCTGCTGGCGGCCTGCTCTTCAGCACGGCCGTGAGCCACTTCGTACAACATCACGCCGGGAGCAATGGCCAGACCCGCTGCGGTCGCCGTGGCGGCGCCGACAAAGCGGCGGCGCTCGGGCGATGCGGGCGTGGAATCAGACCTCGGTTTCATATCGCTCATTGGGCAACCCCAGCCATCTCTTCTGCACTGACCTTGCTTGTCGCCTGGGCGGCAAGCTTGTGCTTGTAGTGTGCCGTTTCAGCATTCAACGGATGCATCGCCATCGAGCCTTGCGGCTTGGTGGAATGACAATCGAAGCAATCGATCTTTACCGCCGCATAGCTATGGCAGCTCACGCAAAAATCGTCCTTGGCGGCGGCAACGCTGCCCGTCTTTTCGCTGGCATGGCAATTGATGCATTCCTTGAGGCTGTATTTCTTGGTACGGATGCCTTCAATCACTGTTTCGTCGCGGTGGTGATTCAGCACCTTCATGTGATTGCGCCGCATGTAGTCGGTTGGTTCCACACACTGCTCAGCCTTCGTAATCCACGGCTTGGACTCGCCCCCGGCCCTGGGCTGGGCTTCGGACCCCGCCCAGGCCAGGGCCGTGGTCGCCAGCACCACTGCGCCCAGCGCCAGCAGACGTTTCATCTTGCCTGCCATGTTCAGTCGCCCATGCCCATGATGATGTAGCCGGTCGGGCAGACGTCGGCACAAATGTGGCAACCGATGCACTTGGTGTAGTCGGTGTCGACGTAACGGCCGACAGTCGGGTTGTCCTTCTTCTTGACCTTGAACACGGCGGTCTGCGGGCAGTACACGACGCAGTTGTCGCATTCGAAGCACTGGCCGCAGGACATGCAGCGCTTGGCCTCGTCGATGACAGCCTTGTCCGACAGGGCATGCAGACGCTCTTCGAAGTTGCCCAGCGCGCCTTCCTTGTCAAGCACGGTCACCTCGCGGATGTTGCGCGGAACATTGGGGAAGTGGCCAAGGAACAGTTCGTTGTGCGGAATGATGTGGCGCGCCGAACGGTCTTCGAAGTTGTGCAGGATGTCCTTGCGCTCCGACGTACCCCAGATCTGGCCCTTGACTTCGCTGTACTCGTGGCCGGATTCGAGCCACTTGCGGATTTCGTCGAAGTGGTGGACGTCAACCTTCGGACGCTTGTCGAGTTCCTTGCCGGCCAGATAGGCATCGATGCCATCGACGGCGATGGATGCATGGCCGATTGCGGTGGTCAGCAGGTGCGGACGGATCACGTCGCCACCGACGAAGATCTTCTCGCTGCCGGGGAAGCGATAGTTCTTGTCGGCCTTGATCAAGCCATTGTTGTTGTTGAATTTTTCGAGGCCGGTGAAATCGACGCCCTGGCCGATCGCGGAAACGATCAGGTCGCCCGGCAGGTCGCGCTCGGTGCCTTCGACGATCTTGGTCTCCTTGCCCTCCAACACGAAGTCGGCCACGCGCAGCGCGGTGGCGCGGCCGTTCGCGTCGACGACCACGGCAACCGGGGTCACGCCGCCGATGATTTCGATGCCTTCCTGCAGGGCATGCTCGACTTCATGCTTGTTGGCGGCCATCTTGTCCATGGTGGCACGCGACACCAGCACCACTTCGGCGCCTTCGCGGGCGGAGATGGCGGCCACGTCCTGTGCCATGTGGCCGGAGATCACCGCTTCCGGACGGTCGTCATGGGTGCCGGCCTTGGTCACGTTACCGAGGCGGCGGGCGACGGTTGCCACGTCGATCGAGGTGTCGCCACCGCCGATGACCACCACGCGGTTACCGACGTGCTGCAGGCGGCCTTCGTTGAAGGCGCGCAGGAACGCCACGGCGGTCACGCAGTTGGGCGCTTCGGCGCCGGGAACCGGCAGCGGGCGGCCAGCCTGGGCGCCCATGGCCATGAAGACGGCATCGTAGTCTTTTTCGATCTGCTCGAAGCTGATGTCGGAGCCAATGCGGGTCTTGAGGCGGGTTTCCACGCCCAGGTCGATGATGCGCTTGATTTCGGCATCGAGCATCTCACGCGGTGTGCGGAAGCCCGGAATGCCGTAGCGCATCATGCCGCCGAGTTCTTCGTGCTCGTCGAAAATGGTCACGCCATGGCCGCGCAGGCGCAGTTGATACGCTGCTGCCAGTCCGGCAGGGCCGGCACCGATCACGGCAACCTTCTTGCCGGTTTCGGCAGCAGTCGACGTGTAGGTCATGTTGTTTTCGATGCCCCAGTCGCCGACGAAGTGCTCGACCGAGTTGATGCCAACGTGGTCTTCGACCTGATTGCGGTTACAGCCGGATTCGCACGGTGCGGGGCAGACACGGCCCATCACGCCGGGGAACGGGTTGGCTTCGGTGATGCGGCGGAAGGCATATTCCTGCCAAGTCACACCTGCGGGCGGTTTTTCGATGCCACGCACGATGTTGAGGTAGCCGCGAATGTCTTCACCGGCCGGGCAGGAACCCTGGCAAGGCGGCGTGGAGAGCATGTATTCCGGGCACTTGTGCGTCCAGCTCGACTGGAAAATCCTGTCCTGTGCGGAACGGAAGTCAGCGTCTGACTCGCCATCCTTATAACGACGCCATGTAACGCCTTCGGTTTTTGCTTTGTTCGTCGTGACAGCCATGTTGGTTCTCCTAACGCCTACGTAACTAAAGATAGATAAATCGCAATCAGTTCTGTGACCCAACTCAGTCCAGCTTGATCGCCTTGCTAACCAATTGATGCACACCGCCCACCATGCTCATGTCGAAGCCATATTTGGGCAAAACCTTGGTGAACTGCGCCTTGCAGATGGCGCAGATGGTGGCCATGAAGTTGACTTGGTATTCCTTGACCACATTATTGAGTGCAGTAGCACGCGGCAATGCACCCTTGACGCGCACTTCCATCAGGTCGTCCGTCAGCACGCCGCCGCCGCCGCCGCAGCAGAACGTGGCTTCATAGATGGTGTCGTCCGCCATGTTGTGGAAGTTGTTCACCACCGACTTGATCAGTTCGCGCGGAATGGTGAACTGCCCGCCGGGTTCAGTACCCATGCGCGACGCGCGGGCCACGTTGCACGAATCGTGGTAAGTCACGATCAGATCATCATTCATTGAGGGATCGACCTTGATTTTGCCGGACTTGATCAGATCGTTGGTCAATTCGCAAATATGTTGCGGCTGCGGATAGGTCGGATCGAGCTGCTTTTGCAGTTCGATCGAGAAAGGATCGTTGCCGCCATAGCCGATACCGGTCAGCGTATTCCAGAAACTGTAGGCGACGCGCCAGGCATGGCCACACTCGCCGACGACGATGCGCTTAACGCCAAGCTCCAGCGCGGCATCCCTGATCCGCATGGCAACCTTGCGCATCGTTTCGTAGTTGCCGTTGAACAGGCCGAAGTTACCCGCTTCTGCCGCATGCGTGGACAGGGTCCAGTTGATGCCCGCCGCGTGGAATACCTTGGCATAGCCGATCAGCGATTCAACATGCGGCTCGGAGAAGAAGTCGGCAGACGGCGTGATCAGCAACACTTCAGCGCCTTTCACGTCGATCGGCATCTTGACCGGCACGCCGGTGTCGGCTTCGATGTCCTCTTCCAGTCCTTCCAGGGTATCGATCAGCGCGGGACCAGGCAGGCCCAGGTTGTTGCCGATCTTCTGCACCTTGCCGAGAATCTCGTTGGAATACTTCTGACCCATGCCGACGTGGTTAAGAATCTCGCGGCCGGCCATCGTGATCTCGGCCGTGTCGATGCCGTAGGGGCAGTACACCGAGCAGCGGCGGCATTCCGAACACTGATGGTAGTAGCTGTACCAATCGTCGAGGATTTCCTTGGTGAGGTCTTTGGCGCCCACCAGCTTGGGAAACAGCTTGCCCGCTGTAGTGAAGTAACGGCGGTAGACCTGACGCATCAGATCCTGGCGCGCCACCGGCATGTTCTTGGGATCCGAGGTGCCCAGGTAATAGTGGCACTTGTCGGTGCACGCACCGCAGTGCACACACGCATCAAGGAAAACCTTCAGCGAGCGATACTTTCCGAGCAGGTCGCCCATCTTGTCGATTGCGCGCTCTTTCCAGTCCTCGCCCAGTTCATGCGGATATCCCATGAAGTCCTGAACCGACTTGGGCGCAGGGAAGGACTTGACATGCGACATGACGCCTTCGTGAAGCCTGGGAACCTCGATGTCGTCCTTGATTTCTGGGATGTCAAATTCAGCAGCAGCCACGTGTGAGTCCTCTGTCCGTACTTAGGCGTTCGTCAATCGTCGTCGACGAATCAGTTGTTCTGATCCAGGCGTGCAGCCCATGCCGCTACATGGCGATGTTCACGCGGGTTGTCGACCTGGTTGCGGGTGGGGCTGAAGAACAGGCCCGGCGCATGCAACAGTTTGCTGACCGGGAAGATCACCATCAGCGAAGCCACCAGGGCCAGATGCACCATCAGGATCGGGTCCTGCGGAAGCGGCTGGATATCCAGATACATCAAGCCCATGAAGAACTCTTTCAGCGAAATGATGTCGGTATGGGCGACGAAGGTCATCAGCATGCCGGACACGCCGATCCCGATCAGCAGGAGCAGCATCAGATAATCGGACGGTGTCGAGATGTAGCGCACCCGGTCGACAACGAAGCGGCGCGCCAACAGTCCCGCCAGGCCAGCGACCATCATGATGCTGGCATACTTGCCGAAGGGCTGCACGATGTCGACCCAGAACCAGACAGGCTGGGTGAAATAGCGAAGGTGGCGCGCCAGAACCAGGAGCAGACCGAAATGGAACAGCCAGCCGAATACCCAGATCCACTTGTTCGATTTGAACAGCGACTCGAATACCACCACCTCTTTCGCCATCCGATACACCACGCCAGTTCGCGTAGTCGGCGCAGGGGTCGTCGGGATGACCAGCGGTGCGGGTGTGCGGCTGTAATCAAAAATCTTGTAGACCAGACCCACCACCAGCAGGAAGGTGGCGATGTAGAACATCCCGGCGTAAATCATCGTCACAGTAGACAAACTCACTCTCCTATCGGACCCCGTCCCGCCACGCGATGAAATACCTGGCGGAATTGCATTCCTTACCAACGTTTTGTTTGCGAATCAAACGCAAGGCGAACCCTCCCCGCCCCATTTGATTGGGAAACATAACGATCGGAGCCGCCCCGAAAAATCCGAGGCGACCCGACGATTTACAACTTAGATACAGCCGGTCGGCTTGGGCAGACCCGCGATCTTACAAGCCTGCTTGGCGGGGCCGTAGGGAAACAACTCGTACAGGTACTTGTTGTTGCCTTTTTCCGGGCCGAGCTTCTTGCCAATGGCCTTGGTCAGAACGCGAACAGCGGGAGCGATCTGGTATTCGGCGTAGTACTCACGCAGGAAGTTGACGACTTCCCAGTGGCTTTCGGTCAGGTCGACTTTCTCTTCCTGCGCCATGTACTTGGCGATGTCTTCGTTCCACTGCGACAGGTCGACCAGATAGCCTTCCTCGTCGACTTCGACTTCCTTACCGGCGATATTCACCATGGGCATAGCAATACTCCTTCTATTAAAAGTTACAGCCAAGACTGACAGTTGCTGTGCTCTGCGACCAGATCCACAAAACCGCCGTAATCCACGACATTGACTCCGTCCAGCACACGCCCAGCCATGCCGCGCGCCGCCAGATCAGGACCGAGTGCGTAAATCTTGAGGTCAGCTGCTGCTGCCTGGATTTTCGCCGCTGCCGCGTTACCGTTCGTCGCCGCGTACACCGCGTCTTCGATCAGTAATACAGCAGAACCTTTGGTGGCCATGCGCAGGCAGCTTTCCAGCGAACTGCGCTCAGTGGCCGATTTATTCACAATATGCAGCATGTCCGGTCCCCTTAGAAGCTGATCACGACGTCTTGCTCGGCCATGAGATTCGCCATCTCATCGACGGAGAGCACCGTCACATCCACAATCAGGTCGTCTTCGGTCAGACCACGCGCATCCAGCGACACCTGGTCGACATAGAGCTTCTCAATGTCGTAGCCTTCCAGTGCACGATAGGTCTTGGAAAAGTCCTTGACCTCGATGCCCTTGGTGTCGACGCCCTTCATTAGCTGGTACACACCGTCGTCGGTGAAGACCATGCTCACATCCTGATCGAAGGCGGCGGTAATCAGCACCACTTCCAGACCTTCCAACGCGTACACAGTACCGTGCGGCGCCTTGCGGTTCAGGAACATGAATTTCTTGACGACACCCGAGCCGTCATCCATATCGTCCATATCGCTCATCTCGTTATTCCTCAATCACCGAACGTCACGAGACGATCGTACTGAATACCCATTTCCACCAACTGACCCAGACCGGAAATACGGAAACCCGGGGCCAGCAGCTCATCCTTGATGCCACGACGCAGCGCAGCGGCCACGCACACAACGAGGTCGATGCCATGCTCTTCGGCCAGCTTGGACCAGCGCATGGTGACGTTGCGGTCATCCTGCGGCGGCTCAGCCATGCGTGTCGAGTTGTTCACGCCATCATGGTAGAAAAAAATACGCGGAACTTTGTGCCCCTTCTCGATCGCCGTACGGGCGAAGAGATAAGCGGAGTCACTGGCCTCATGGTTGTAAGGCCCTTCGTTTACAAGAATGCCGAATTGCATGGCTAGCTCAAACTCCGAAAAATCCAGTCATTGTTATCAAGCATCCGCCACAGCCAGGGCGGTGGCGGAGCTGACAGCTTCCCAAACAGCTTAGAAGCGGATGTGCGCAGAAGCGTTCAGGTTGGCACGACCACCACGCCAGTTATCAATGTGATACTTGGTGAAGGGCAGACCGGTCTTCTCGAAAAATGCGGGCCAGCCGATGCGGTCGATCCAGTCAATCATGCGCTCCCAAGGCTTGCCGTCAGCCTTGTAGGTGGCGAGGATCTTCTTGACCACCTCGCTCACTTCCGGCCAACGCGGCGCATTGTTCGGCAGGCCGGACGCGACCAGCTTGTGGAAGGTCGGCTTGGAACGGGCGTTCGAGTTCTTGCCGCCCACCCAGATCGCGATCTTGGAGTGCTCGGGATCGTTAATCTGCATCGGGGGGCAGGGCGGGAAACAGGCGCCGCAGCAGATGCACTTCTTCTCGTCGACTTCCAGCGAAGGCTTGCCGTTCACCAGGGCGGGACGGATCGCAGCCACCGGGCAGCGGGCGACGACGGAGGGGCGCTCACACACGTTGGCAACCAGATCGTGGTTGATCTTGGGCGGCTTGGTGTGCTGAACGATGATGGCGATGTCGGCCTGGCCGCCGCAGTTGATCTCGCAGCAGGAAGTCGACAGCTTGACGCGGTTGGGCATCTCGCACTTGACGAAGTCGTCATACAACTCGTCCATCAGCGCCTTGACCACGCCGGAAGCGTCGGTGCCGGGGATGTCGCAGTGCAACCAGCCCTGGGTGTGCGCGATCATGGACACGGAGTTGGCGGTACCACCGATGGGATAGCCCTTGTCGTTCAGCGCCTTGATCAGCGGCTCGACCTTGGAACCATCAGCCACCATGTATTCGATATTGGAACGTGCGGTGAAACGCACGAAACCATCGCCGTACTGGTCAGCGATGTCGGCCAGTTCGCGGATGGTGTAGTGATCCATCTGGCGCTGGGTACCGGCCTTGACCGTCCAGATCTCGTCGCCGGATTCAGCGCGGTGGTACAGGACACCCGGCTTCGGATGACTGTGGAAAGACCACTTGCCGTAGTTCTTCACCATCACGGGGTGCATGTAGGGCATCGGATCCGGGGCGCCGGATTCGATAGGCGGACGTAGTTCTGCCATGTTTTATCTCCAACTGATTTAATGCACGGGCCCCAGCTCTCACCAGAGCCCGCGGTAAGCGAAAACTTAAGCGGCGGACTGCTTGTACTCGTTCCACTTCTCCACCTGCTCGTCCCAGTCGTCGGAACGGAAGTAGGGGTTGGAACGCGGTGCACTGATCATGTTGGGATCAACCGGGATATCCAGACCTTCGAGGAAGTTGGTCAGGCCGATACGCTCGATCATTTCACCGGTACGCTCGTGCTCCAGTGCGTTCTCAGCAAAGAAGTCGAGGATATTGCGAGCCAGTTCGTTCAGCTTCTCGAAGTCCTCGTCGGATTCGAGCTTCATGAACGGAATCACCACGGTACCCATGGTGGCGCCGATCTTCAGCACGCCCTTGCCGCCCACCAGGATGGTCACGCCCTTGTCGCTACCGGGCAGCAGACCGCCGGGAATGACGTTCAGGCAGTGCATGCAGCGCACGCAGTTCTTGTTGTCGATGCACATGGTCTGGCCGTTGCCCAGGTTGGCCGCGGAAACATGCTCGCTGGCCTGGAACTTGCCGGTTTCAACCAGGGTGATGGCCTTGGTCGGGCACTTGCTGATCACGTCGTTGACGAGATCGTTCATGCCGTGGGCTTTCATGTAGTCCTGAACCTGGGCTTCGTTCACGCGGATGTTGTCGCGCCAGGTGCCGATGGTCGCCATGTCGGAACGCTGGATGGCATTCACGCAGTCGTTCGGGCAGCCGGAGAACTTGAACTTGAACTTATAGGGCAGGGACGGACGGTGCATGTCGTCCAGGTTGTTGTTGATGACGGTGCGCAGCGCTTTGGCTTCGTCGTAGCAGGACATTTCGCAGCGGGCGGCGCCGACGCAGGACATCGAGGTGCGCAGCGCGGGACCGGCGCCGCCGAGGTCGAAGCCCATTTCATTGAATTCATCGAAGGCCTTCTGGACGTTTTCGGTCTTGATGCCTTGGAACATGATGTCGCCGGACTGGCCATGGAAGGCGATCAGGCCCGAGCCGCCGGTCGCGGACCAGACGTCACACATCTTGCGCAGCAGGTCGGACGTGTAGTGCATGCCTGCGGGCGGCTGCACGCGCAGGGTATGGAATTCAGCTGCCTCAGGGAACAGCGGCTGGTGGTTTTCGTCCTTCAGCTCGGTGAAGCGGGGGATCACACCACCACCATAGCCGAACACGCCAACCGTACCGCCTTTCCAGTAACCGAACTTGGTCTTGTACGACGTCTCCAGCTGACCCATCAGGTCAACCATCATGTCGTTGTCCTTAGCCAGACGCTTCAGACCGGTCACGAAGCTCGGCCACGGGCCTTTCTCGAGCTCGTCCAGATTGGGCGTATCAATCATCTTCTTTGCCATAGTTTTCTCTCCTAGAACATTTCGAAATGCCCGCTCAGCCGATAGCTCAACGGTATGCCATCATCGTATTGAGTTGATGGCCGCATCACCATCATTCTCATGGGTAAAACGATTACTCCATCGCGGTAGGTTTTAACCTACCCAAAAGGAGTAGATCGATTTCCCCAACGCGGTAATGCCCCATCTAGGCAAAGGGTGAGACATTACGTGGCCGCCACAGGAATCAATAAGAGTATTAAAATATTGTTGCAAACGCAAGCCCCTGTAACAAGCAGGGTTGAAATGGTACGCAACAACCTTATTAAAGCAAGGTTTGTTTGTGTTGCTGTACAACGCATTCATATCGAATTGAAGCAACTTGGATCGAGATTCCATGCCAGAGATCACACCATTAGACAAGATGCGACTCCCCTTCGGCGGCCAGGAGATCGAGTTCCAGCACCTGACCCACGAGTCGGGAGGCGTGCCGTTTCTACGCATCCGCATACGCGAGAACAAGCGCTTCACTATTTTCGACGTCGACCCGGTCAGCGCGCAGAAATGGGCCGACCTGATGCAGGCTTGGGCCAAGGACCATGCGGGAGACGCGCCGTGAACTGGGCAGGTTGGTCTGAAAACAAGCCCGAAGAGTACACGCCGCACATGATCGACCTGCAATTCGATCTGGCCGGCACCACCATTCCGGCCGACAATGCACAACTGATGTCGGAGGCACTGCTGCGCCTGCTCCCCTGGCTGGGTGAGGATGGTGGCACTGGCATCCAACATCTCAAAGGTGCAGAAACCAACAGTGGCGATGCCACGCTCAACATCAATCGGCGTACCAAGATGCTCGTGCGCGTGCCCAAGACACGTGTGGACGAGATGCAGCGCCTGGTCGGGCAGACACTGGACCTGGCTGGTCACCGCCTGCAGATCGGCAGCTTCAAGACCCGTGAATTCAGTGCCTTCGCCAACATCTACGCACACTTCGTTGACACGGGCCGGGCGAGTGAAGAACAATTCGTGCAGGACGTGATGCGCGAACTGGATGGCCATTTCCAGTTGCGCTGCGGATTCATCTGCGGCAAACAGCAAACCCTGCAAACCGCATCCGGCCCAATCTATGGCTACAGTCTGATGCTGCATGACGTGCCGCCACACAAATCCCTGCAACTGCAGGACGAAGGCATGGGATGCAACCGTTTGTTAGGATGCGGGATTTTCATCCCACACAAATCCATTGCGCCGGTAATGCCGGCGAACCATTGAACCCGCTGCCGGTTGTTCCGGCGATTCTTTAGTGACCAACCCGAAAGGAGAAAACATGTCTTATGTTGTAAATGGCGAAGAGCTCGAAACCGGTGAAGAAGACTTCCTGCTGGAAGCCAACTTCAGCGACGACGTCCCCCCCGTCATCGCCGCGGCTGAAAAAATCACGCTGACCGACGATCACTGGACCGTCATCAACTATATGCGCGACAAATATAAGGAAGATGGTCATACCCCGAACTTCCGCAACATGTTGTCCGAGATGGAAGACCTGCATCCCGGTACCGACTGGAAGAAAAAGCTGTATGAGCTCTTCCCCAACCAGCCCGCACGTCAGTCCGCCCGCGTTGCCGGCCTGACCAAGCCTTACGGCAAAGGCGGCTACTGATAGCAGTCTAGAGACCCCGTTGGGCGGGCAGCGGTTTCCTCGCTGCCCGCTCCGACCTGAAGTTCACCTATCACGGCTCCAACGATGTTTTCCAACACCCTCGTTACCACTGAAGATCTGGCTGCCCACCTGGACGACCCCAACTGGGTCATCCTGGACTGCCGCTTCACCCTCACCGACACTGAGGCAGGTCGTCAGGCGTATGAGAAAGCACATATCCCGGGCGCTCGCTATGTGCATTTGGATGAGGATCTCTCTGCTCCCATCGGCGAAACCACCGGACGGCACCCGCTGCCCGATCCGCGCGCACTGACCGAAAAGCTGTGCGCATGGGGCGTGGGCGTCAACAAACAGGTCGTGGTATACGACGACAGTTATGGCGCCATGGCAGGGCGGCTATGGTGGATGTTGCGCTGGCTCGGGCACCCCGGTGTGGCCTTGCTGGACGGCGGCTACCCGAAATGGCTGCGTGAAAAGCGCCCAGTCAATGCCGACATCCCGGCACCACACCGGGGTGCCTGCGCCTGCCTGCCCGAACCGACCCAGATCGTCGTGGCAGACGAGGTCTTGCGCGCGTCACAGTCCGGCGAGCAACTCATCCTCGATGCGCGTCCGGACCGCCGCTTCTCCGGCGAATTCGAACCGCTCGACCCGGTGGCCGGGCACGTACCTGGTGCGATCAACTGGCAATTCGACGAGAACCTCGACGTGGACGGGACCTTCCTGCCGCCCGAAGCGCTGCGCGAAAACTATCAGGCCCTGCTCAAGGGCAGGCCTGCCTGGCAGGTGATCCACATGTGCGGTTCCGGCGTCACCGCCTGCCACAACATTCTGGCGATGGAAGTCGCCGGTCTTCCCGGTTCACGGCTTTACCCCGGTTCGTGGAGCGAGTGGATCACCGATCCCGCCCGCCCCGTCGCCACAGGAGAATAATCATGGCCATGCCTATCCGCGTCAAAACTGTCTGGTTCAAGAAAGACGGCGAGCGCAGCGCCGAAGAAATCGCTACCGCTGTCGCCACGACCACCTGGCGCGTCGCCGACAAGGCCGTGGACAACCTCGGCCGCGAAAACTACGACATCATCACCCCGGCGCGCGGCTTCAAGCTGATCGCCGAATTCCTCGCCTTCCTGGTGCATTACTGCGACCGCATGGCCTATGCAACGCTGACACCCGAACGCCGCATCGCGGTACTGCAGGCGGTCGCCAACCGGCTCGGTGAAGTGATGGAGCAGAACGTGCGCGAAGTGGTAGGCAAAAACGACCCGCGCAACTACAAACAGGAATTCATCGATTTCCTCAACCGCCGCTTCGCCGACTATGCGGAATTCGAGTTCCCTGACGAAGAAAAGGCCAGCTTCCCGGCGTTACGTTTCCTCGGTTTGCAGATTCGTGACGAGATGGGCGACAACGACAAGACCTGGATCATGGACCAGATCATGGACATCGAGATGCCCGAGATGATGGGCACGGTGAGGAAGAGCTTCAAGGGCCTCTTGTCCGACGCGCCGGTCAAGCGTGGCTTCGGTTCGCCCGACATGCTGCCTCCGGAATAAGGCGCGGCATGGCGAATTCGCCTTTCGATCTGGGCAACGAGAGCGGCTACCGCGCCTGGCGCGATGCCCGGCTTGCCGCCTATCCGCGCCGCATCGACGAACTGGTTGTGTCGCTGGACGATCCACGCCATCTCACTGCCGACGAAGCCGACACGCTCGAGGCGTGCTGCGCGCGCGCCAACATGGCCATCTACAGCGCAGCGCACCTGCCTGCCGCCGACAAGTCGATCCCGCATCGATTGGCACAACAACTCGGCCTTTCCCGCCTCGAGGGCAACTATCTGGCCGATGAAGACGGGCTTTCCAGCATCACCCCGGCCAGCGACGAAGGCGGCAGCGTACGCGGCGATTTCATTCCCTATACCCACAAGCCGATCAACTGGCATACCGACGGCTACTACAACGCATTCGACCGCCGCATTCTCGGCATGACGCTGCATTGCGCGCAGGATGCCGAATCCGGCGGCGAGAACGCCCTGCTCGACCACGAGATTGCCTATATCCAGTTGCGCGATGCCAGCCCCGATTATGTTGCCGCGCTGATGCAGGCCGATGCGATGACCATTCCCGCACGTATGGACGAGGACAACGTCGCCCGCCCCGAGCAGAGCGGGCCGGTGTTCGCGGTCGACCCCGTGCAAGGCTTCCTTTACATGCGCTACACCGCACGCACCCGCTCGATCGTCTGGAAAGGCGATGCGGTCACGCAAGCCGCCGTCAAAACCCTGGCCGAGATCCTCGCCGGCTCCAAATACATCCTCACCGCCCGCTTGCGACCGGGCATGGGGCTCATCTGCAACAACGTGCTGCACACCCGCAACGCGTTCTCCGATTCCCCCCGGCACCGACGCCTGCTCTATCGCGGGCGCTATTACGACCGCCTGAGCTTTCCCGCGCGCCCGCAGTAGCGGGGGAGCGGGTAAAATAGCGGTCTTCTTTTTTCGGCCATCTGCCGTCATGCAGCTTCTCACCCTCGGGGTCAACCATCACACTGCGCCGCTCGCGATCCGCGAGCAGGTGGCATTCGGCCCCGACAAGCTGGTGCAGGCGCTGCACGAACTGACTCAGAGCCAGCGCGCATCCGAAGTCGCCATCCTGTCGACCTGCAACCGCACCGAGTTGTATGTCAACACGCCGTCCCCCGATGCAGTGGCGCAGTGGCTGGCGGATTTCCACCACATCGAGCGGCGCGAGCTCGCTCCCTATCTGTATACGCTGCCGCGCGAACAGGCGGCGCAGCATGCCTTCCGCGTCGCCGCCGGACTCGACTCGATGGTGCTCGGCGAAACGCAGATCCTCGGACAGATGAAGCAGGCGGTTGCCGCCGCCGAGGAAGCCGGCACCCTCGGTCTGCTGCTGCACAAGCTGTTCCAGCGCACTTTCTCGGTCGCCAAGGAAGTGCGCACCAGCACCGAAATCGGCGCCAATTCGGTGTCGATGGCCGCCGCCGCGGTGCGCCTGGCCGAACGCATCTTCCCCAGCGTCAAGGACCAGGCCTGTCTGTTCATCGGCGCCGGCGAGATGATCGAACTGTGCATCACCCACTTCGCCGCGCAGCATCCGCGCCGCATGACGGTGGCCAACCGCACCGCCGAACGCGCCCGCCCGCTGGCCGAGCGTTTCAACGCCGGGATCATCCCGCTCACCGAATTGCCGGACGAACTGCCCAGCTACGACATCATCATCACCTCGACCGCAAGTCCGCTGCCCATCCTCGGCAAGGGCATGCTCGAGCGCGCGATCAAGCAGCGCCGCCATCGCCCGATTTTCATCGTCGACCTGGCGGTGCCGCGCGACGTCGAGGCCGAAGTCGCCGACCTGGCCGACGTCTTCCTCTACAGCGTGGACGACCTCGGCCAGGTGGTGCGCGAAGGCCTGGACAACCGCGTGGCGCAGGTAGCGCAAGCCGAGGCGATCATCGAAACCAGCGTGGAAAGCTTCGTGCACTGGATGGAGGGGCGCGAACTGGTGCCGCTGATCCGCTCACTGCGGGATGCCGCCGAACGCCACCGCCGCCACGAAATCGAAAAGGCCGACAAGGCGCTGGCGCGCGGCGACGACCCGCGGGCAGTGCTCGACGCGATGAGCCACGCACTCGCCAACAAGCTGCTGCACGCCCCCACCCACGCGCTCAACCACGCCACCCGCAGCGAGCGCGACCAGTTCGTCCGCCTCATCAGCCAACTCTACGGGCTGCATCACGAATGAAGCCCTCCCTGGCGGACAAGCTCGCTCGCGCCGACGAGCGACTGGAGGAACTCGACGCCCTGCTGTCGCAACCGGAAATCGCCGGCGACATGGAAAGCTACCGCAAGCTCACCCGCGAGCACGCCGACCTCACGCCGGTGGTGGCGTTGTATCGCCAGTACCGGCAAGTCGAGGCCGACCAGAAAACCGCCGGCGAGATGCTCGCCGATCCGGATATGCGCGAGCTCGCCGAGGCCGAACTCGCCGACGGCGCCGCCCGCATCGCGCAGCTGGAAACCGAGCTGCAGACCGCGCTGCTGCCGAAAGACCCCAACGACGAACGCAACATCTTCCTGGAAATCCGCGCCGGCACCGGCGGCGACGAATCGGCGCTGTTCGCCGGCAACCTGCTGCGCATGTACACGCGCTACGCCGAGCGCTGCGGATGGCGCGTCGAAGTGGTGTCGGAGAACCCTGGCGAAGTCGGCGGCTACAAGGAAGCCATCGTGCGCATCGTCGGCCACGGCGCCTACTCGCGGCTGAAGTTCGAATCGGGCGGCCACCGCGTGCAGCGCGTGCCGGAAACCGAATCGCAGGGCCGCATCCACACTTCGGCCTGCACCGTCGCGGTGATGCCGGAAGCCGACGAAGTCGGCGAAATCGACATCAGCCCGGCCGATCTGCGCATCGACACCTACCGCGCCTCCGGCGCCGGCGGCCAGCACATCAACAAGACCGATTCCGCGGTGCGCATCACCCATCTGCCCACGGGCCTGGTGGTCGAATGCCAGGACGACCGCTCGCAGCACCGCAACCGCGCGCAAGCGATGAGCGTGCTGGCGGCGCGCCTGAAGGACCGCCAACTGCAGCAGCAGCAGTCGGCCGAGGCCAGCACCCGTAAGAGCCTGATCGGCAGCGGCGACCGTTCCGACCGCATCCGCACCTACAACTTCCCGCAGGGGCGCATCACCGACCACCGCATCAATCTCACGCTGTACAAGATCGACGCGATGATGGATGGCGATCTCGCCGAACTGCTCGATGCGCTGGCGGCCGAGCATCAGGCCGAACTGCTGGCGACGCTCTCCGGCGAAAGCTGAGCGATGAGCGTCGCGGCCTGGCTCAACGCGGCCACCGTCCGGATTGCCGCGGCGCAGGGACTGGAGAAGCGCGAGGCGCGGCTGGAGGCGCGTGTGCTGGCGGCGTTTGCCTGGAAGGTTACCCCGGCCTGGCTGATCGCGCACGACCGCGACACGCCGACCGACGCGCAAATCGCAGCGGCCGACGCCCTGCTGACCCGCAGGCTGGCAGGCGAACCCATCGCCTATCTGGTCGGCGCCCGCGAATTCTATGGCCGTCCGTTTGAGGTTTCGCCCGCGGTCCTGATCCCGCGCCCCGATACCGAGTTGTTGGTCGAACTGGCGCTGGCGCACGCGCCGCCCGGCCAGGCCGTGGAGGTGCTCGACCTTGGCACCGGCAGCGGCTGCATTGCCGTTACCCTGGCGCTGGAACGCCCGCTTGCGCAGGTGACTGCGCTTGATCGCTCCCCGGCCGCGCTGGCCGTCGCACAGCGCAATGCCGCCCGCCTCGACGCTCATGTCGAGTTTCTGAGCAGCGACTGGTTCGCCGCGCTCGGCGGGCGGCGCTTCGACCTCATCGTCGGCAACCCGCCCTACATCGCCGCCGGCGACCCGCATCTGGGGCGCGGCGACATCC
>DAOMWT010000036.1:0-22677 GCA_035436705.1 Thiobacillus sp.
CATGGCGCCGGCCGCCACCGGTACCGACACCGGCGGCTCGATCCGCCAGCCGGCCGCGCTCACCGGCATCACCGGTCTCAAGCCCACCTACGGCCTGGTGTCGCGCTACGGCATGATCGCGTTCGCCTCCAGCCTCGACCAGGCGGGCCCGATGGCGCCCTCGGCCGAGGACTGCGCGCTGCTGCTCAACGTGATGACCGGCTTCGACCCCAGCGACTCGACCAGTCTGGAGCGCGAGAAAGAGGATTACACGCGTGACCTCGATAAACCGCTCACAGGCCTGCGCGTCGGGCTCCCCAGGGAATTTTTCGCCGAGGGCCTCAACCATGAAGTCGCGACGGCAGTCGAGGCGGCGGTCGCCGAACTGAAGAAACTCGGCGCAACCACGGTGGAAATCTCGCTCGCCAATTCGCAGCTGGCAATCCCCGTCTACTACGTGCTGGCGCCGGCCGAGGCCTCGTCCAACCTGTCGCGCTTCGACGGCGTGCGCTACGGCTACCGCGCGCCGGACTACGCCAGCCTCGACGACATGTACTGCAAGACCCGCGCACAGGGCTTCGGCGCCGAGGTCAAACGGCGCATCCTGATCGGCGCCTATGTGCTTTCCCACGGCTATTACGACGCCTACTACCTGCAGGCGCAGAAAATCCGCCGCCTGATCGCCGACGACTTCAGCGAGGCATTCAAGGCCTGCGACGTCATCCTCGGCCCCACCGCGCCCGGCACCGCGTTCAAGCTGGGCGAAAAGTCGGACGACCCGGTCGAGATGTACCTCAACGACCTCTACACCATCCCCGCCAACCTCGCCGGCCTGCCCGGCATGAGCCTGCCATGCGGCTTCGACAGCCAGGGACTGCCGGTCGGCCTGCAGCTGGTCGGCAACTATTTCTCCGAGGCGAAGATGCTCAACGTCGCCCACCAGTACCAGCGCGCCACCGACTGGCATAGCCGCACTCCGGAGGGCATGAAATGAAGCGGGGCCACGCTAACTGGGAAGTGGTCATCGGGCTGGAAGTCCACACCCAGCTCGCCACCAAGTCGAAGATCTTCTCGGGCAGCAGCACCGCCTTCGGCGCCGCGCCCAACACCCAGGCGAGCGCGGTCGACATCGCACTGCCGGGCGTGCTGCCGGTATTGAACCGCGGCGCAGTGGAATGCGCGATCAAGTTCGGCCTGGCGATCGGCGCCACGCTCAACCGCGTCAACGTGTTCGACCGCAAGAACTACTTCTACCCGGATCTCCCCAAGGGCTACCAGATCAGCCAGCTGGCCAAGCCCATCGTCGAGGGCGGCGCGTTGAAAATCGTGGTGGACGGCGAAGAAAGAACCATCCATCTCACCCGCGCGCACATGGAAGAGGACGCCGGCAAGTCACTGCACGAGGACTTCCACGGCATGACCGGCATCGACCTCAACCGCGCCGGCACGCCGCTGCTGGAGATCGTCTCCGAGCCTGAGATGCGCTCCTCGGCGGAAGCCGTCGCCTACGCGCGCGCACTGCACACGCTGGTCACCTGGATCGGCATCTGCGACGGCAACATGCAGGAAGGCAGCTTCCGCGTCGACGCCAACGTCTCGGTGCGCCCCGTCGGCCAAGCCGAATTCGGCACCCGGCGCGAGATCAAGAACCTCAACTCGTTCAAGTTTCTGCAGCAGGCGATCGACTACGAGATGCGCTGGCAGATCGAAACACTGGAAGACGGCGGCCGCATCGAGCAGGCCACCGTGCTGTTCGACCCCGACAGCGGCGAGACGCGCATGATGCGCAGCAAGGAAGACGCGCACGACTACCGCTACTTCCCCGACCCCGACCTGCTGCCGGTGAAACTCGACGACGCCTGGATCGAGGCGGTGCGCGCCGCGCTGTCCGAACTGCCCGCCGCGATGCAGGCGCGCTTCCAGCGCGACTACGGCGTGTCGGCCTACGACGCGGCGGTGCTCACCGGTTCGCGCGCACTCGCCGACTATTTCGAGGCAGTCGCGAAAACCTGCGGCCAGGGCAAGCTCGCCGCCAACTGGGTGATGGGCGAACTCTCGGCCGCGCTGAACAAGGCCGAGCTCGACATCGCGGCGAGCCCGGTTTCCGCCGCCCGGCTCGGCGCGCTGATCGCGCGCGTCCAGGACGGCACGCTGTCCGGCAAGCTCGCCAAACAGGTGTTCGAAGGGCTGTGGGAAGGCGCCGGCGAAGTCGACGCCATCATCGAGGCGCGCGGACTCAGGCAGATGTCCGACACCGGCGAACTGGAGAAGATCGTCGACGACGTACTCGCCACGAATCAAAAATCGGTCGAGGAATTCCGTTCCGGCAAGGACAAGGCCTTCAACGCGCTGGTCGGCCAGGTGATGAAAGCCAGCCGCGGCAAGGCCAACCCGGCGCAGGTCAACGAACTGCTGAAAGCCAGACTGCAGAATTGAAAAAAGCGGCCTGGCCGGACGTCCGGCCAGGCCGCTTTCCCGATTCCGCTCCTTACTGCTTGCCCGACAGCTCGACGAAGCGCGCCTTGTCGGCCGCGTATTTTCCGCGCACCTTCTCCATGGCCTCCTCGTTGCTCTGGATGGTGCGCTTCAATTCCTGCTGCTCCCGGGTGGCCTGTTCCAGTTGCTCCGTCAGACCCGCCCCCACCTTGCGGCCCGCCTTCTCGATCTTGGCGATGCGCGTCCTCAGATCGGCCAGGTTCGCGTCCACCGCCTTGCCGCGGATTTCAGCGCCCTTGATCGCCAGCTTGTGGTGCTCCAGCGCACGGTCGCGCGCCAGGTCGATTTCTGCTTCGGTGGTGTAGGTCGAGGTCAACGCGCGGTCGAGTTGCGCCTGTTTTTGCTGCTCCTGCTGGAGGCGTTTTTGCTCGGACAGGCGCTCGGCTTCGGCGCGGCGCTCCGCCTCCGACTGGGTGCGCCTGATGATGCTGCCCTGCTTGTTCATCTCGGCAGCACCGTTTTTCTGGTAGCTCGGCGGCAGGGTGTCGCTGTAATGCACGCGGCCATTGCCGTCCACCCAGCGGTACATCGCCGCCTGCGCGGTACCCACGGTCAGCAGCAAGGCCGCCAGCAGCGCGCTAAACGCCATACTTGGCGCGGTATCCGGCCACCGCCTGCAAAGCTTGTCGTCTGTCCGCATCACGTTCCAGAAACTCCACCAGATTGTCCAGCGTGGCCACCGCCACTACTGGAATGCCATATTGTTCACGTACTTCCTGCACCGCCGATTTGTCGCCGCTGCCGCGCTCCATCCGATCCAGCGCAATCACCACTCCGGCCGGCTCGGCGCCCGCATGGCGGATCAGCTCCACCGACTCGCGCACCGAGGTGCCCGCCGAAATCACGTCGTCGACGATCAGCACGCGGCCCGTGAGCGCCGCGCCGACCACCGTGCCGCCTTCGCCGTGATCCTTGGCCTCCTTGCGGTTGAACGCGAACGGCACGTTCCTGCCCATCCCCGCCAGCGCGATCGCAATACCCGCCGCCAGCGGAATCCCCTTGTAGGCCGGCCCGAACAGCACGTCGAAGGCGATGCCGGAGTCGACGATGGCTTTCGCGTAAAATTCGCCCAGCCGTTTCAGCTTGTCGCCGTCGTTGAACAGCCCCGCATTGAAAAAGTAAGGGCTCATGCGCCCCGCCTTGGTCTTGAACTCGCCAAAACACAGCACCTGCGACGCGACAGCGAACTCCACAAACTCGGCCTTGTAATCGGACATTTCCTGACTTTTCTTGAATAAAAATGCAATGCGAATTATATCGGCCAACCTCAACGGCATCCGATCCGCCGCCACCAAGGGCTTCTTCGACTGGCTGCCCACCCTGCACGCCGACGTCGTCTGCGTGCAGGAACTGAAAGCGCAGGCCGCCGACCTCAAACCCGAATTCATCCGGTGCGACAATCTGACCGGCGCCTTCCATTACGCCGAGAAGAAAGGCTACAGCGGCGTCGGCGTCTACACCCGCCAGGCCCCGCAGCGTATCGTCGAAGGCCTCGGCGTGCCCGAATTCGACGCCGAGGGGCGCTACATCGAAGCGGATTACGGCAAGCTTGCCGTCATTTCGCTCTACCAGCCCTCCGGGTCGAGTTCCGAGGAACGCCAGCAGGCCAAGTTCCGCTTTCTCGATGCCTTCTTCCCGCACCTCGAAGCGCTGATCAAATCCGGCCGCGAAATCGTCATCTGCGGTGACTGGAACATCGCCCACCGCGAAATCGACCTCAAGAACTGGAAGTCCAACCAGAAGAACTCCGGCTTCCTGCCCGAGGAGCGCGCCTGGATGAGCCGCCTGTTCGACGAGCTCGGCTGGGTCGACGTCTACCGCAGCCTTTATCCCGGCCACACCGGCGAGGCCTATACCTGGTGGAGCAACCGCGGCCAGGCCTGGGCGAAGAACGTCGGCTGGCGCATCGACTACCAGATCGCCACCCCCGGCATTGCCGGCAAGGCCAGGTCCGCCAGCGTCTACAAGGACCAGCGGTTTTCCGACCATGCGCCGCTGATCGTCGATTACGATTACGCTCCATAACCCGTTACTCAAAAACAATCCAACGGGTGAAAAGGGGGAGGAAAGAAATGGCGCAAAATGAGCTGCCAAGTATCGGTGGACAATCCTTTGAGAGTCTCAAACAGGTCAACGATCACGACGCCGAGTACTGGAGCGCACGCGACCTTCAGCCACTGCTGGGTTACAGCCAGTGGCGACGGTTTGAAGACGCCGTCAGGCGCGCCATAACCTCTTGTGAACAATCAGGAAATAATCCGGAGCATCACTTTGCCGGCGCCGGCAAACCGATCACCGGCGGCAAAGGTGCCGTCCAGATCGTGCAGGACTATCAACTGTCTCGCTTCGCCTGCTACCTCATCGCCCAGAACGGCGACCCGCGCAAACCGGAAATCGCCCAGGCCCAGAAATACTTCGCCATCCAGACCCGGCGCCAGGAGTTGTCCGAACAGCTCGCCGCGGACATGGAGCGCCTGGAATTGCGCAAACAAACCTCCGAAGAATTCAAGGCGCTCTCCGGCGCCGCCCAGCAAGCCGGCGTGCAAAGCCGCATGTTCGGGATTTTTCACGACGCCGGTTACAAGGGCCTGTACGGCGGTCTGGGCAATGACCAGATCAAAGCGAGGAAGGGCGTCCCGGCCAAGGAGCAGCTGATGGACCGGATGAACGCCACCGAGCTTGCCGCCAACCAGTTCCGCATGACGCAGACCCGCGACAAACTGGCACGCGAAGGTATCCGCGACCAGCAGCAGGTCATCCGCGCCCACGAACAGGTCGGCAAGGAGGTCCGCGGCGCCATCGAGCGTATTGGCGGCGAGCGCCCCGAGAACATTCCGGCCGCCGAACACATCAAGGAAGTGAAAAAACGCATCCAGGCCGCGCCGCCCAGGCTGGAACTGGACGAGCGCGACGCAGGCGGTTTGCTGGGAAACAGCCCGGCCGACAAGGGAACAAGCCAATAACCGCCATGCCGCTTTCCTGGAACGAGATCAAATCCCGCGCCTTGGCGTTCTCGCGCGAATGGGCCGACGCTGCCAACGAGGACAGCGAGGCCAAGCCGTTCTGGATCGGCTTCTTCGAAATCTTCGGCATCACCAACAAGCGTGTCGCCACCTTCGAGCACGCCGTCAGGAAATTCGGCGGCGACCAGGGCTACGTCGACCTGTTCTGGCCCGGCGTGCTGCTGGTGGAGCAGAAATCGCGCGGCAAAAATCTCGACCGCGCCTTTTCGCAGGCGCTGGATTATTTCCCCGGCATCAAGGAACGCGACCTGCCGCGCCACATCGTCGTATGCGACTTCGCCCGCTTCCGCCTGCACGACCTGGAAACCGGCGACACCCGCGAATTCGCGCTGAAGGACCTGCACAAGCACATCCGCCATTTCGGCTTCATCGCCGGCTATGAAACGCAGGAAATCAAGCCGCAGAACCCGGTCAACATCCGGGCTGCCGAACGCATGGGGCGTCTGCACGATGCGCTGAAAGCCTCCGGCTACGACGGCCATGCGCTCGAAGTGCTGCTGGTGCGCCTGCTGTTCTGCCTGTTCGCCGACGACACCGGCATCTTCCAACCCGCCCAGGCATTGCGCAGCTATATCGACGAACGCACCCGCGAGGACGGCTCCAACCTCGGCCCCCTGCTCGCCCGCCTGTTCCAGGTGCTGAACACGCCGGACGTCCGGCGCGGCACGGCGCTCGACGACCAGCTCGCCGCCTTCCCCTACGTCAACGGCCGCCTGTTCAAGGAGCCCATCCCCATCGCCGATTTCGACTCGGCCATGCGCGAGGCGCTGCTCGACGCCTGCGCGCTCGACTGGAGCGCGATCTCGCCGGCCATCTTCGGCGCGCTGTTCCAGAGCATCATGGACAGGCAGGCGCGGCGCAACCTCGGCGCGCATTACACCAGCGAAGAAAATATCCTCAAGCTCATCAAGCCGCTGTTTCTCGACGCCCTGTGGGCTGAGTTCGGCAAGGTGAAAAAGAACAGGAACAAGCTGTTCGAGTTTCACCAGAAGCTGCGCGGGCTCACCTTCTTCGACCCCGCCTGCGGCTGCGGCAATTTCCTCGTCATCGCCTACCGCGAGCTGCGCCTGCTGGAACTGGACATCCTGCGCGCGTCCAACGCAGGCCCCGGCTCGCGCTTTCTCGACATCCACCAGGCCATCCAGCTCGACGTCGATCAGTTCCACGGTATCGAAATCGAGGAATTCCCCGCGCAGATTGCCCAGGTCGCGCTGTGGCTGGTCGACCACCAGATGAACCTCAGGGTGAGCGAGGAATTCGGCATGTATTTCGCCCGCATTCCGCTGAAGACCAGTCCCAGGATCGTCCACGGCAACGCGCTCACGCTCGACTGGAACAGCGTGCTGCCGGCAGAGCGGGCGAGCCATGTGATGGGCAATCCGCCCTTCGTCGGCGCCAAGTTCATGGACGACGCCCAGCGCGCCGACACCCGGGCCGTGTTCGACGGCATCGCCAATGCCGGCCTGCTCGACTTCGTCGCCGCCTGGTACGTGAAGGCGACGCGCTACATTGCGGGGCAGCCGACACGCTGCGCCTTCGTCTCGACCAACTCGATCGCCCAGGGCGAGCAGGTCGGGGTGCTGTGGGGCTGGCTGCTGAGTCAGGGCGTGAAAATCCACTTCGCCCATCGCACCTTCTCGTGGAGCAACGAGGCGCGCGGCAAGGCCGCGGTGCACTGCGTCATCGTCGGCTTCGGGCTGGGCGAGGTGGCGGAAAAGACGATCTACGAATACGCCGACATCAAGGGCGAGCCGCATGCCCTGCCGGCCGCCAACATCAACCCGTATCTGGTGGACGCGCCGGACGTGGTGCTGGACAACCGCCGCACACCGGTCTGCCCTGTGCCGGGAATCGGCATCGGCAACAAGCCCATCGACGGCGGCCACTACCTGTTCACCGACGACGAGAAGGCCGAGTTCGTTCGCCGCGAACCGCAGGCCGAAAAGTGGTTCCGCCGCTGGCTGGGCGCGGACGAATTCATCAACGGCTATCAGCGCTGGTGCCTGTGGTTGGGCGAATGCCCGCCCAACGAATTGCGCCAGATGCCCGAGGCGATGAAACGCGTGGAGGCCGTCAGGCAGTTCCGGCTCGCGAGCAAGTCGCCGCCGACGCAGAAGCTCGCCGATACGCCGACGCGCTTCCACGTCGAGAACATGCCGGTGTCGACCTACCTGTTGATTCCAGAAGTTTCCTCGGAACGCCGGGATTGGATTCCAGTCGGATTCATGCACCCCGATACCTTGAGCAGCAATCTGGTGAAGATTGTTCCTGACGCAACCCTCTACCACTTCGCCATCCTGACCTCGACCATGCACATGGCCTGGGTGCGCTCGGTGTGCGGCCGCCTGAAAAGCGATTACCGCTACTCCGCCGGCATCGTCTACAACAACTTCCCCTGGCCGGATAAACCCAGCGACAAGACCCGGCAGGCCATCGAAGCCGCCGCCCAGGCCGTGCTCGACGCCCGCGCGCACTTCCCCGGCGCAACGCTCGCCGACCTCTACGACCCGCTGACCATGCCGCCCGCCTTGTTGCGCGCGCACCAGAAGCTCGACGCCGCAGTGGACCGCGCCTACGGCAAAACCGGCTTCAAGTCCGACGCCGAGCGGGTGGCCTTCCTGTTTCAGCGTTACCAGGCGCTGACGTCGCTGCTGCCTGCATCACCGGCGTCACGCAGGAAATCATCAAGGCGGCCATTACCGCCGGGAGGAAGGCATGATTGAAATGTTTTTTGCCGTGACGATTTTGCTGGCGATTGTCGCCGTGGTCTGGCTGACGGCACCCTGGTGGGTGACGGTGATGGTCCTTGCTGCCGGTGTTTGGTTGCTCGGCCGATTCCTTGACACGCCCCCAGGTGCGCCCAGCGAGGAGGAGGGTTGAGGTGCCATGCATTGCCCGGACCGGCCAGGATTCAGTGGAAGCGCTTTTGCGCGGCGGGCGGGCGGCCCTGCGCGATGAACTCCAGGTTGGCCGCCTGATCGTCCCCTTGGCTTATGCCGCATAGCGGCCTAATATAACAACCGTTATAACAACTGGGAGCCTGCGATGCATGCCCTGAAACTCACCCAGATCGGCAATTCGGTCGGGCTGATCCTGCCCAAGGAAGTGCTGGCACGCCTGAAACTGGAAAAAGGCGACACGGTGTTCGTGACCGAGACGCCGGACGGCGTGGCGCTGCGCGCCTACGACCCTGCCTTCGAGGATCAGATGGACGCAGCGCGCGCGATCATGAAGAAGCGTCGCGCGGTGTTGCACGAGCTGGCCAAATAAAAGTGAATCCAGCGAGCGACTGGATTTGGCTCGACCGCGCGGTGCTGATCGCGGCGCACGACGAGCAACTGGCCGAACACGGCGGAGCGGCTGGATTTCGCGACGAAGGCCTGTTCGATTCGGCGCTGGCGCGCCCGCTTAATCTGGCCGCTTACGAATCGCCCGACGTCTGCGCGCTGGCAGCGTCGTATGCCGTTGCGCTGGCAAAGAATCATCCTTTTGTCGACGGCAACAAGCGAACGGCTTTTATCGCCATGGAACTGTTTTTGGCGCTGAACGGCCATGAACTGAACGCGACCGACGCGGAGTGCGTACTCGCCATGCTAGCCGTCGCCGCCAGCGAATGGGACGAGGCCACCCTCGCCGCCTGGCTGCGCGAACGCACCGCACCGCGCGCCTGACCACTCATCCTTCCCCGCTCACGCCCTCCATGAACCACCCCTGGCTCAACGCCCTCAAGGTCTACGCCCACCCGCGCGTCGTCGGCATGCTGTTCCTCGGCTTTTCGGCCGGGCTGCCGCTGCTCTTGGTGCTCGGCACGCTGTCGTTCTGGCTGTCGGAGGCGGGCATCGCGCGCGCGACGATCGGGCACCTCTCGTGGGTGGGGCTGGCCTACGGCTTCAAGTTTTTGTGGTCACCGCTGGTCGACCGGCTGCCGCTACCCTTCCTGACGGCATGGCTGGGCAAGCGACGAGCGTGGCTGCTGCTGTCACAGGTCTGCATCGCCGCTGCGCTGTTGGGGATGGCGAACACCGACCCGGCGCAGAACCTGGCGCACATGGTGTTCTTTGCGCTGGCGGTGGCGTTCGCCTCGGCGACGCAGGACATCGCGCTCGACGCCTACCGCATCGAGGCAGTGGAGATCGAGAAGCAGGGCGCGATGGCGGCGACCTATCAGGCGGGCTATCGCATCGCGATGATCACCGCCGGCGCAGGCGCGCTGTGGATCGCGGCGAGCGTCGACCCATCCGAGGCGACCTACGACTTCCGCCCCTGGCAAGTGGCGTACACGGCGATGGCGGCACTGATGGCGGTCGGCATCCTCACCACGCTGATCATCCGTGAGCCGGCGCACTCGGCGCCGCTGCCACGCATCGCGGAACAAGGATTCGGCGCGTGGCTGGCGACGAGCTTCGTGCAGCCCTTCGTGGATTTCTTCGTGCGCTACAAGTGGCAGGCGCTGCTGATGCTGGCGCTGATCGCTGTCTACCGCATTTCCGACGTGGTGATGGGGGTGATGAGCAATCCCTTCTACCAGGAGATGGGCTTCACCAAGGACGAGGTCGCCACCGTGTCCAAGGTCTACGGCGTAATCATGACCATCGCCGGCGCGGCGGCGGGCGGACTGCTGGTGATGCGCATGGGCGTGATGCGCACGCTGTTCCTCGGTGCGGTGCTGTCGGCGGCGACCAACCTCTTGTTCGTGTGGCTGGCCGGGCGCGGCCACGACGTCGGCGCGCTGGTGTTCACGGTGTCGGCCGACAACCTCTCCGCCGGCATCGCCTCCTCCGCGTTCGTGGCCTACCTCTCCAGTCTGGTGAATCAAGCCTATTCGGCCACGCAGTACGCGCTGTTCACCTCAGTGATGCTGCTGCTGCCCAAGTTCATCGCCGGCTTTTCCGGCGAGTTCGTCGATGCATGGGGCTGGGCGAACTTCTTCACCGGCACGGCGCTGATCGGGGTGCCGGTGCTGCTGCTGGTGTGGCTGGTTTCCAGGGGGCAGGGATCAGGGGTCAGGGGCCAGGAAAAACCATGATCGAGTTTTCCCTCCTCACCGCCCTGCTCGCCGGCCTGCTCGGCGGGGTGCATTGCGTCGGCATGTGCGGCGGCATCGTCGCGGCGTTTTCCTTCCGTGCCGACGGCAGTGCGCCGCCGTTCCGCATGCACCTGGCCTACAACCTGGGGCGAGTGGCGTCCTACGTGCTGTTCGGTGCGCTGGCCGGGGCGCTGGGCGCCACGCTGAAGCTGGCCGGATTCATGCCGGTGCAGACCGCGCTGTTCGTTTTGGCGCAGCTGGTGATGATCCTGCTCGGACTGTATCTGGCCGGCTTCAATCAATGGGTGCTGGTGTTCGAGCGCGCGGGCGGCGCGCTGTGGAAGAAAGTGAAGCCGCTGTTCCAGAAACTGCTGCCGGTGAAATCGATGCCGCAGGCGGTGCTGGCGGGCATGGCCTGGGGCTGGCTGCCGTGCGGACTGGTCTACTCGGTGCTGGTGTCGGCACTGGCGGCTGGCAGCGCCACCTCGGGCGCGGCGCTGATGCTGGCATTCGGTCTCGGCACCCTGCCGAACCTGTTGGGCATGGGGCTGTTCGCACGGCAACTCCAGCCTTTCATGCAGCAGCGCTGGGTACGCCGCGCCGCCGGCCTGACGGTGGCGGGTTTCGGCGTGTGGGGCATGCTGACGCTGATCTACCCGGTCTTCTCGAACCCCTGAACGGGTACCGATACGCAAAAAAACAGCCCCGGCCGGCGGGGCGCGGGGTGCTCGGGTTTATTTGTAGAACTTCTGCTCGAACACCATTTCACGCTTGGGCTCGCCGGCCACTTCGACACTGGCGGTAAATTTCAGGGTATCCGGCGGGGCGACACGGAATTCGCCAAGGTAGTAAATGGCGGTGCCTTCCTTGATTTCGCGCATGGTCACGTGGGCCAGCTGCTGGTTGAGATTGGTGGCATAGACGGCGATCTTGGCCGGAACCGGCGTCGGCACGCCGACCTTGTTCTGCTTCAGCACCGACATCGTCACCAGGCCGCGCGTCTTGCTGCGCTCGATCTTGTAGGCGCGCGCAACCTCGGGCAGCAGCTCGTCGGTGGTGAGTGCGTTGTAGTGAATTTCCAGCGGGCCGAATTTCTGCGCGATTTCGGCATGGGCGGCAACGGCGATGGAACTCAGGCACAGGGCGGCAAGCAGGCGTTTCATGGTGACTCTCCTCTTATTGTGGGCGATGCAATCCGAATTGTAGGCGCTTATTGGAACGTGGCGAGCCAGGCGGTCAGGTCGTCGAGCGCGCGGCTGACGGCCAGGCTGGAGGCCTCGGCGGCGCCGGCGGCGTCGTAGGTCGGCACCGGCACCTGCTGCTCGAAGACGCGCCGCCCCAGCAGCTTGCGCTGCTTCAGGTCGATCAGTTCGGCGCGCAGCGCCAGCCGCACCTGCCCCGGTACGCTGGCGGCATCGTGGTAGAACTCCATCAACACCGTATCCAGCAGCACATCGCCGCGCACATAGCCGCCGGCGGCACTGACCTGCCAGGCACCCTGGCGGTCGAGCCGCGCACGCATGAGGTCGGCGAAGCGCTTGCCGGGGCGCTCGGTCCAGCGCGCGTACTGGTACTGGCCACGGGTGCTGGCGCTGCGGCTGAATACCAGCTGGTCGGTGTCGTAAAAGCTGCCGGTGGTGGTGTCGAGCACCAGCAGGGTGGGAACGGCACCGCCGCGAACGGGGACGGCGACAGGCGCAGGAGCAGGGTCGGCCAGCACGTAATACACCATCGCAGGGGCATTGGGCTGCTCGCCAAAATTGACGCAGCCCGTCAGCGCAAGCGCAAGCGCAGTTGGCGCGAGGAGTCTTTTCATGGCAGTTTTTCTCCGGGGCCGAGCTGCTGCTGGCCCGGGCCGAACAGGATGGTGCGCGGGTTGGACAGGCGCTGCCCGGCGGTGGTCAGCACGTCGGCGCTGGTGCGCACATCGCGGCTGACATTGGTCATTTCCAGCGTGCCGGTTTCGGTGAGCTGCTGGATTTGTCCGGAAATCAGGCTGGCGTCGCGTTGCAGCTTTTCCATCGCGACCCTGGCTTCTTTCAATGCGGCCTCGGCGCTGTTTCCGACGCCGACGATGCTGCCTTCGGCCCGGGTGGCGGCCTGGCCGATGCTGGCGCCGGCGAAGCGGAACTCATCGGCGGCGTCGCGGATGCCCTGTACCGCGGCGTCGAGACTCTGCTTGTTGGCGGCGAGATGGCCGGACAGATCGTTAAGGTTGGCGAGCGTCTGGCTGATGGCATGCTGGTTGTTTTCTGACAGCAACGTGTCCATTTTTTCCAGTACCTGCGCACCGCTAACCGCCAGCCGCGAGATGGCGGTGGCGACCTTGTCGAGATCGGAACTGCCCTCGGCGATGACCGGGTAGCGCTCGCCCCGGGGAATCTCGCTCAGCAGGGCACTGTTGCTCGGGCCATTGTTGATTTCGACGGCAGCGATACCGGTGACCAGATTGCGCTTGATGTAAGCCGCGGCGCCAGTATGCACCGGTACGCCCTCGTCGATGCGCGCGGTGACGCTGACGGCCTCGTCGTCGCCCTGAGCAAAACGGTAGCTGTCGACCACGCCCACCTTGATGCCGCGCATTTTCACCGGGCTGCCGACCGCCAGGCCGTCGAGCGACTGCTGCTTGAAATAAATGGTGTAGGTCTGGTACGCAATCTGATCCGCCGCTCCCACCAACCACACGATGGCCAGCGTCATCAGCGCGATCACTGCCAGCACCAGCGTGCCGACCAGGGTGTAGCGGCCTTCAGTTTCCATGCGCGGTTTCTCCATTCGGCGCCCGTGCGGCGAAGTAATCGCGCAGCCACGGATCGTCGATTTGCTTCAGTTCGGCCAGCGTTCCGCTACCGAGCACGCGGCCATCCGACAGCACGATGACGCGATCGATAATCGAAAACAGTGTATCCAAGTCGTGAGTGACAAGGAATACGGTGAGTCCGAGGCTGTCGGCCAGCAGCCGGATCAGCGAGTCGAACGCGCGCGCCGAAATCGGATCGAGGCCGGACGTCGGCTCGTCTAGGAACAGCAATTCCGGGTCGAGTGCCAGTGCGCGCGCCAGCGCCACCCGCTTGCGCATGCCGCCCGACAACTCGCTCGGGCGTTTGCCGGCGGTGTCCGCCGGCAGTCCGGCCAGTGCCAGCTTCAGCCGCGCCAGCTGGCGGCAGGTGGCGTGCGGCAGATCGGTGTGCTCGAACAGCGGGGTGGCGACGTTGTCCTCCACGCTGAGGGAGGAGAACAGCGCGCCATCCTGGAACAGCACGCCGAAGCGCCGGCGCAGCGCATTCATCTGCGCAGGCGTCGCGTTCCACACCGATTGTCCGAACAGCTCGATGCGGCCCACCTGCGGCCGCAACAGGCCGATGATCTCGCGCAGCAATACCGATTTCCCAGTGCCGCTGCCGCCGATCAGCGCGATGACTTCGCCGCGCGCCACCGACAGGCTGAGGCCGCGATGGATACGGTGTCCGCCCAGCGTGGTGGAGACGTCGCGGACGTCGATGACCGGTTCGGCCATCAGATTTCCAGCTTCACGAACATGACGGCGAAAATGGCGTTGAGGATGATGATGGCGACCAGGCTCTGCACCACGGTGGACGTGGTGTTGGCGCCGACGCTGCGGGCGTCGCGGGTGACCGAAAGCCCCATGCGGCAGGCGATCAGCGCGATGAAAAGAGCAAACACCGGCGCCTTGAACAGGCCCACCAGCAGGGTTTTCGGCAGGATCACGTCGACCATGCGGTCCATGAACATGTGACGCGAGATATCCAGCTGTTCCTGCGCGACCAGCATGCCGCCGGCGATGCCGGCGATGTCTCCGATGAAGACCAGCAGCGGCATCGCGAGCAGCAGGGCGACGATACGCGGAATCACCAGCACCGCCAGCGGCGACAGGCCGAGCGTGGCGATGGCGTCGATCTCCTCGGTGATTTTCATGGTGCCGATCTGCGCGGTGATGGCCGCGCCGGTGCGCCCGGCTACCAGGACGGCAACGATGACCGGCGAGATTTCACGCAGGATCGCCAGCAACAGGCCGTCGACGACAAAGATGTTGGCGCCGTATTGCTGCGCCTGGTCGCCCAGCAGGTAGGCGAACACCACGCCGAGCAGGAACAGCATGCCGGCCACGATGGGAATCGCGCCGACGAATACCGAACTCACCTGGGCACCGAATTCGCGCCAGCGCCAGCGCCCCGGATGGCCCATCAAGGCCATCAGCTCGACGAACAGATGGCCGATGAAATTGGTAAGGCCGACGACATGCCCCCACATCGCCAGCGTGCCGCGCCCGGTAACTTCGAGCACGCCTTCGCGGCGCGGCGCGGCCTGCGCGGTGGTAGCTGCGCTGTGCTGCGCCACCAGTTGCAGCACGGCCAGATGCTGCGGCCGGAACGCGCGCAACTCGGGCATCGGGTCGCCGGCCTGCGGGCGGGCGGCGGTCAGCAGCAGCCAGGCGCCGTTGGTATCGAGCCGGGTGATGCCGGCGCCGTCGAGGACGCGCACCGTTTTTCCGCCGAGCCCGGGCAAGGCTGGCGCGGCCTCGGCATGCCAGGCACCGCTGGCGATCAGCGCGCCCTGCGCCTCGTCGAAGTGCGCGCGGGCTTCCGTCACGCCAGGCCCAACGGATTATCGGGATCGATGCCCGGCATGAAAGGCAGGCTGCGTTCGCGGTGGGTGACCTGGTAGACGCAGCCGATCCAGTTGCCGACCACCGCCTCGGCGGTATCGTGCCAGGTGTTGTCGAGCAGCGGCAGCAGGCGCGCTTCGGGGAAAGCCAGCGCCTCGCCCGCCTGCATGCGGCTGCCGAACTCGGCTAGCAGTGCCTGTGCCTGGCGGCCGAAATAGCGCACTGGAAACGGCGGCAACGCCGGCAGCTTGCCGGCGGCGGCGAGCAGCAGATCGCGCTTGTATTCCTTCAGCAAGGAAATGGTGTCGTATTCGGGATGCCCCTGAAAAAACACGGTGCGCAGGCCGTCATGGCTCACCGCCAGATGCACGCCCGCTTCCGCGCTTTCGACCAGCACCTTGACCCCCGCCGCCTCGAACTGCGCGCGCGAGACGTCGTTCCAGCGCGAATGCGGCACGTCGAAGCGGGTGTTGACGTCGGCCACCAGCGGATGGCGGCCGTCGGTGACGCGATGCTCGAACACGCCCCAGATTTTCTGCGGCTGCTTCACCCGCGCCTGGCCGTGGCGGAACTGCATCACCGCATGGGTGGCGAGGCACGAGCACAGGGTCGAGGTGACGTTGTCCCACGCCCAGTCGATCACCTCGATCAGCGGCTGCCAGAACGACTCGTCGGCGAGATTGGGATGGCTGACGTTGGCGCCGGTGATGATGAGCGCATCCAGCCCGGCGGCGCGGATAGCCTCGAACGATTCGTAGAACTGCGCGATGTGCGCCTGCGCCGTCTCGCCGCGCGGCAGTGTCGGCAGGGTGAAGGGATGCATGTAGAACTGCGCGATCGGGTTGGATTCGCCGACCAGCCGGTAGAACTGGCGCTCGGTGGCCTCCAGCGCCGCGTCCGGCATCATGTTCAGCAGGCCGACGTGCAGTTCGCGGATTTCCTGGTTGGCCGCGCGCTCGGTCGACAGCACCGTGATGCCATCCTGGCGCAGGCGTTCGAAGGTGGGCAGGGCATTATGCGCGACCAGCGGCATGATTACGCCTCGCCTCTCACGCCTGACGCCTCGCTTTTCCTGGCAATCGCGGTTTCCAGCAGTGCGAGGAAATCACGCTCGTCGCGCACCTGCGCCACCTCCTGCGAGGTCACCGTGTAGCCGTGCGGCTTCGCGATCGCCTCGTAGCGCGGGATGCGCGAATGGAACAGGCGCGGGAACACCCAGCGCGCGAAATCGTCCGGCTCGGCCTCGGCCACGAATTCGAGGCCTTTTTCCCGGAGATAGAACGGCAGGTGCTCGGCCAGAAAAGCCGGGCGGAAATACAGCGGCTTGGGATCGGACTGCGCGCGCTTGATCAGCGTGTCCTCCTCTTCGCGGGTGGTGGTCTGGATGTAGAGGATCAGCGTGTGCTCCGCCAGAAGCTCGACCACGCCGGGCTCGTCCAGCTCGCACAGGCTGCCGCCGACGTCATTGACGAAGTGTGGATAGCCGTAAATTTCCTGGCCCTTGCGGATGAAGCCCGGCACGTCGCGCATGGCGGCGATTTCGGCGTCGCGATACGCCGCCTGGCGGCGCGTGAACTCGTCCAGCGAGAGCCCGCCCCACGCCGGCCCGCCGAGTTTTCCGACGAAGGTCAGCACCGGGCCGAGATCGTGGATCTTGATGTTGTTCTTGATGTCGATCCAGTCGTTGCGCAGGAGGTCGCGCAGAAACGGCACCTGCATCGCCTGCTGTTTGATCAGGTCGAGGATGGGCTCGTCGAGATAGCGCGTGCCGATGCGGTAGTCACCGGAAAAATGGAACCAGTCGTGGCCGCGCAACATCGACGAGATGTGCGTCTTGCCGACGCCGGACATGCCGAGCAGGGTGATGCGCTTGGTCGGCCAGGCGCGGAAGGTTTCGGGGCTGAAATGCATGGGGCCGGTTTTCGTTGGATTAGCGCGAAGCCTACCGAAAAGCCACCCAATTAAAAAGGCCGCGCAGCAGAATGGCCTCCCGCAGGCCGCACGGCCGGTCGCAATCTGCGCCTGTTCGCGCCCGGCTGCGAGGCGCTGGACCAGATCGATATCCGGCGCAGCCGCAACGCATTGAAAACAACGGAAGCCGAGCTAAAACTCATGGCCAGGGCGGCCATCAGGGGAGACAGCGCTTATTGCATCAGATCGCTGCGTCGTTTGAGGAATTCGTCGCGATCGATCTCGCCGCGTGCATAGCGTTCTTCCAGAATGTCCAGCGCGGTGCGCCTCGATTTATCACTCAGGCCGCGAACGAAATACAGGCCAAGCAGAACCAGCAGCAGGAAGGGAAGAAGCCATCCCAGCAGCATCCCCCACCCCATGCCGTAGTGCTCGAATCCAAGCATATCCCGCCTCCTTCAGCTCAATCGCATCAGCGGCAGGGCGCACCCTGCATCCGCTTCCTGCTTGGCTCCGTCTCAGGGTTTGCCCATGTTCATCTGCATCATCTGCTGCATCATGTCCATGCGTTTTTCCATCATTTCCATGCGCCTGGCCATCATGCCGTCGTCGCCGGCTTCTCCCGTGCCACCGTGCATGCCATGGCCCATGCCGCCCTTCATGCCATGGCCCATCATACCCATGCAATCCCTGCCGCCCATCATGCCCATGCCGCCCGGTTTTTTGCCGGTCATGGGGCCGGATGCCTGCATGTCCTTCATCACGGTGTCCATCTGCGACATCTGCTCCTCCATCAACTGCATGCGTTTGGCGGGATCCTCGGTGCGGCGCATTTCCTCCATCCGTTCACGCAGGGACGCCATGCCGGCCGCGCTCGTGTCCTGGGACTGCGCCGCGCCCGTATCGGGGCGATCGCTGCCGTGCTCGTGCTCGGCTCTCGCTGCGGCCGGCATGGCCAGGGCTGCGGCGAGGACGAACATCAGGGTGGTGCGTTGCATTGCCATCATCTCCGGCTCCTTGAAAAACAAGTGGGTCATTTCGTATGCCGCTACTGGATGCGCCCCGGTCTCACTACGGAACGCGCCCGCTCTTGTCGGCCACGAAGCGCTATCATGCCGCCCGGTTTCAAGGGGCATATCCCGGGGTTTTTATGGGCTCAGCCCGATGGTTGGCGTGCCGGCATGGTTCAACGTCAACCTCGTTCCAGCCAGCAGTATTTCATCAATATAGATGAGCCGGTTCCGACAGCAAGCCGGCGCCAGGCACCCTCGGCAAACGTTTTCATCACGGCGGGGCATAATAAATGGCCCGACCGATACCATCCGTCCTCTCCATGACCGCCTCCAGCCTGCCCACCCTGTCCCTGCTCGAAACCCGCGTCCTCGGCGTGCTCTGCGAAAAGCAGCACACCGTGCCCGATACCTATCCACTGTCCCTCAACGCCCTGGTGGCCGGCTGCAACCAGAAAACCAGCCGTCATCCCGTGATCGAGGCCAGCGAGGCCGAGGTGCAGGCCGCCATCGACAGCCTCAGGGGGCCGGCTCTGGTCGTCGAATCCAGCGGTGGCCGCGTCACCCGCTACGCCCACAACATGGAAAAGGCTCTGCGCCTGCCCTCCCAGGCCGTCGCCCTGCTCACCGTGCTGATGCTGCGCGGCCCGCAGACCGCGGGCGAACTGCGCATCAACTGCGAACGCCTGCACCGTTTCGCCGACATCTCGGCGGTAGACGCTTTTCTGCAAGAACTGGCCGAACGACCCGACGGCGCCATGGTGGCCGAGCTGCCGCGTCAGCCAGGCTCGCGCGAGAATCGCTGGGCCCATCTGCTCAGCGGCGCGCCGGCCGTCGAGACCGCTGCAGCGTCCCCGGCAGCCGAACCCAGCGCCGATCCAGGCGTGGGCGAGATCGCCGCGCTCAAGACCCAGGTGGCGCGGCTGGAAGTGGAAGTCGACAGATTGAAAAGCCTGGTGGACACGCTTTGTGCGGAACGGGGAATGCCGGGCTGACGGGCCGGCCCGGAAAGATGGCGGCTTGAGTCCGTCGCGGCCAATTGGCATGATCGGTTTGGCGCGGCGGGCACTCAGCGGATTCATCGCGTATACGCTGGCATTTTTCCGCGCCCCGCAGCGGAACCGGCCCTTGGCCTGAACGCGCAAAAAAAGGGCGCTCGCAGAGCGCCCCACTTTCTTCGGAAAAAACTGCGTTTAAAGGGTGTAGGCCCGTTCGCCGTGGCTGGCGGTGTCGAGACCTTCGCGTTCCTGCTCTTCGCTGACGCGCAGCCCCATGGTCATGCCGATCAGCTTGAAGGCTATGAAACTCACCACGCCCGACCACACGATGGTGATCAGCACGCCGGTTACCTGCGTCACCACCTGGCCGGCCATCGAGTAGTCAGCCACACCGACGCCGCCCAGCGCCGGCGAGACGAAGATGCCGGTGCCGATGGCACCGATGATGCCGCCGATACCGTGGATGCCGAACACGTCGAGGGTGTCATCGTAGCCCAGTGTCTTCTTCAGGCCGGTGACGCCCCACAGGCAGACCACGCCGGCGATTGCACCGAGCACGATGCCACCCATCGGGCCGACCAGACCGGCCGCCGGAGTGATTGCAACCAGGCCGGCGACGACGCCTGAGGCCACGCCCAGCATCGACGGTTTGCCGCGCAGCATCCACTCGGCGAACATCCAGGCAAGGCCTGCCGCGGCGGTGGCGAGGATGGTGTTGATAAAGGCGAGCGCCGCGCCGCCGGTGGCTTCGAGGTTGGAGCCGGCGTTGAAGCCGAACCAGCCCACCCATAGCAGCGAGGCGCCGATCATGGTCATCGGCAGGCTGTGCGGCGGCATCGCGTCGCGGCCGTAGCCGATGCGCTTGCCCAGCACGAGAGCACCGACCAGCGCGGCAATGCCGGCGTTGATGTGCACCACGGTGCCGCCCGCGAAATCGAGATCCCCCTTCGAGAACAGGTAGCCGCCGGTCGCCCACACCATGTGCGCGATCGGCAGGTAGGAGAAAGTGAACCACAGTAGCGCAAACACCAGCAGCGCGGAGAATTTCACCCGCTCGGCCAGGCCGCCGACGATCAGCGCTACGGTGATGGCGGCGAAGCTCAGCTGGAAGGCGACGAAGGTGAACTCGGGAATGACCACGCCGGCACTGAAGGTCGCCGCGGTACTGGCCGGCGTGATGCCGGCAAGGAACAGCTTCGACAGGTCGCCGATCGCCCAGTTGAGGCCACCGCCGTCGCCGAACGCCAGCGAGTAGCCGTACACCGCCCACAGGATGGCGATCAGGCAGAAGATCGCCATCACCTGGGTCAGCACCGACAGCATGTTCTTGGCGCGCACCAAGCCACCGTAGAACAGCGCCACGCCCGGAACGATCATCAGGATCACCAGCAGCGTGGACACCATCATCCAGGCGGTGTCGCCCTTGTCGGGGACCGGCGCAGCCGCTTCTTCCGCAGGCGCGGTTTCAGCCGGCGCCACTTCAGCGACCGGCGCTTCCGCTGCGACGGCTTCCACCATTTCGACAACTGCGGCTTCTTCCACCGGGGCAGCCGCATCCTGCGCCAGCGCCAGGCCGGGAGACCCCAGGGCACATATCAGGCCCAATGAAGCGAATAGCTTTTTCATGTTCATGCTCCTTACAGGGCATCGGGGCCGGATTCGCCCGTGCGGATGCGCACGACCTGTTCCAGGCTGGTGACAAAAATCTTGCCGTCGCCGATCTTGCCGGTATTGGCCGCTTTCTCGATTGCCTCGATCACGCGCTCGAGCAGCTCGGCCCGGGTCGCAATTTCGATCTTCACCTTGGGCAGAAAATCGACCACGTATTCCGCACCGCGATACAGTTCGGTGTGGCCTTTCTGCCGCCCGAATCCCTTCACTTCCGTGACCGTCAGGCCGGTGACGCCGATGGCCGACAAGGCCTCGCGCACTTCGTCCAGCTTGAACGGCTTGATGATTGCCGTTACGAATTTCATGCCTAATCTCCCGAAGATGGAAAAACAGGGCGGCGGACGCCCATGGTCAAGCCGGTTCAGAACGTTTTGCTGACTGAAACGATGAAGCGATCGTCGGCCACCTTGCCATACAGATCCTCACCGTCGTCGTCGGTGGCCACATAGGCAAGGCCGAAGTTGAAGCCGCCGAATTCCTTGCTGACGCCAATCTTCCAGTCGGCGTAGTCAGCCTGGGCGCCTTCGCCCGCGGTGTAGCCATAGTGAAGACCGAGCATGACCGCAGCGGGCAGCTCATGGTTGAAGCTGGCATCCCAGTAGACCGTGCCGTCGGAATCGGCAGCGCCGAAATAATCCGTGGTGCTGTAGGAGGCTTTCAGCCCGAACCCTTTCCAGGTCAGGGCGGCATAGGCTTCAAGCGTGTCGGCATCGGACAGGTCGGGGTAGAAATACTGGAGCAGGCCGACGTTGTAGCCGAGATCGCCGGTAATCTTGCCGCTGTAGCCGCCATAGACGTCCCATTCCATGTTGGCATCGCCAAACTCGACATTGGAACCCCAGGTCCCCAGGTAGAAACCGCTGGCGTGGGCGTAGTCGAAACCGCCCTGGATGGCGGGATCCTCATCGGTCTGGGAAACGCCGCGGAAAGCGTAGTCGGAGAAAAATCCCAGGTTGCCGGTGAGGCTGTGGGGGCTGTTTTCTTCAGCCGCCGCGGCCAAGCCGGACATGCCCGCGAGACCGGCCGCAACCACAGCGTGTGCAAGTTTTTTCATGAAATGTCTCCAAGAATTGAGGGCGCGCAAGATTGCTCCACTCATTCAGCACAAGCTGTGCCAGACAACATTTCATTTAAAAAACAAACGGTTGAATTAATAAACCCACTAAATCAGGAATCGGCCGCACTTTCGTGGTGCGTCATGAAAACGCCATGCACCCTCTTTGTGCTGCACGCCACAGCCAGGTGCTGTGCCGGATGGACGCAGTGCTTGCTACACTCTCTGGTTACTGGAGAGCGCCATGAACCCGAATCCGAAATTTCCCACCCCCGCATTCATCAACGACCTGGTCGGCAAGCTGGGCGATGTGCTCAAGCAGTCACCGGCGAAGGATATCGAGCAGAACCTCAAGGCCGGGGTCACCTCGATGCTTGGCAAGCTCGACATGGTGAGCCGCGAGGAATTCGACGTGCAGACCGAAGTGCTGGCGCGCACCCGCGAAAAGCTCGCGCAGTTGGAAGCCCGCCTGGCCGAACTGGAAAAGCAGCAGCGCGAAGAAGAATAAAAAATGGCCGTCGCCGTCGTCAAAAGCCGGGCGTTAAACGGCATGCACGCGCCCGAGGTGGTGGTCGAGGCGCATCTGGCCAACGGGTTGCCGGCATTCACGCTGGTCGGCCTGCCCGAAACCGAAGTGAAGGAGGCGCGCGACCGCGTGCGCGCGGCGATCCAGAACGCGCGCTACGAATTCCCGGCGCGCCGCATCACGGTCAACCTCGCCCCGGCCGATCTGCCCAAGGAGTCCGGGCGCTTCGATCTGCCGATCGCACTGGCGATCCTCGCCGCCTCCGGGCAGATCCCCGCCGACAAGTTCAGGCACGCCGAATTCGCCGGCGAACTCGCGCTGACCGGCGAACTGCGCCCGGTGCGCGGCGCGCTGGC
>DAOMWT010000037.1:0-22556 GCA_035436705.1 Thiobacillus sp.
ATCAGCGGCTTAGAGAAAAAATGGGGGATTTTTCATGATTCCCGGCCGACCCTCTACCTCTGATCGAGCGTCTGATGCAAGCCTTGCGCCTGATGCTAGAAGAGGGGCGACTGAGCCTGAATAGGGCGGGCTCCCATGGCTGGGTTTACGATGGAAAAATCTGGTTTGTTTCCAAGCGGCTGGCCGACGAGGTACGCCAGTTCCTGACTGAACGCGAAAGCGGGGAGGGCATACCTGGCAAGGATAAGAACGATCGCCTTTTTGATACCTGGCAAGAGTACGGTGCCTTGATCCCCACCAGTGAGAACCGTGCGGTGTGGCAGGTCATGGTCAGTCTCGATGAAGGGTGGGAACAAAAGCTGACCGTGCTGTGCTTCTCACTCGACAAACTGTTCCAGTCCCCGGTTCTTTACCCGGAAATCATGAGAGGCAAGATCATTGCCGGTAAAGAGGATGCCTCATACATCCAGCCGCTCGATTTGGAATCCGATCCGTATATTGGTTCCATGGGTGATTCTGGCGTTGAGCCAGCCACCAACCCATTGGATGATCCGGCCAACCAGCTGTCGCTCGTCATACTGCAGCCCGATCCAACCTCCTCGCCCAACATCGAAGAGCAGCCAAGGCGTGCCAGCACGGCTCTCCCTCCCATTCGCCCGCCGGCACAGGCCGCTCTATCTGAACAGAAGGGCGCGATTGAGGAAGCAGGCTTTCTCGATGAAGATGACACCGCGATCAAACATTCACCGAAACCCAAGCCCCCTACTGCAGAAGCATTGAGGCCTGTTGCGCCGGCAGGGCAGACAGCGGCCAGGCCTAAACCCGGCTCGAAAAAGAAGGAACCCTCTGGTGCAGCCATGCGGTTCATGCGCTGGATTCAGGAGGGCCTCTCGGACGGCAGCATGTCGTACAACCGCGCGAACGCCATGATTCACTTCGTTGACGAAGGGATGATGCTGGTTTCCCCAGTGATTTTTCGCAAGTTCGCCGAACTGTTCGGGGAGGAGGGCGATGGCACGCCATCGGATCGAGCGGGGAGCAAGCTGGGGACCGGCATCCAGCGCCAGGTTACCAATGCTGGCTGGAATCTGGTTACCGGAGAGAAGAAGAGCAACATCCAACGTTACATGGTGATCGGCGCCGATGGCGACGGCAAGAAACTGATCTCTGGCGTGGTCATACTGGATCCTGTTCGATTCGTGAATCCACTTCCGCCGAATAATCCCTGCATTGTCAGGTTCGACAAACCCATCGAACACGTCTGACATGAGCTATCCCATCGAAAATCTATTCAGGCCCGCTGTCGAATACGTGCCGGCCTTTGCTTCGTTATCCGGTGCCATTCTCCTGATGAGCGCTCACGAGTGGTTTTTCCTGCCAAAGGAGCTGATCGTGACAGCCGCTGCCGGCATGGTCCTGTACGCCGGCGTGCGACTGAGACAGGGTATTCGGGTATCCCGATTTCAGCGCAACCTTACTAGGCTGCCTAAGTACGTCATTCCTACCAGCGAAATTCCCGTATCGAAAAGCCGACTTTTCCTCGGCCTTGGGTTCAAGTGGGATCAGCGCCATACCCAGCGCCTGGCGCTGGCGCGCGATCCCAAGAACCGTCGTTACATCACTCAATCCGGTCTGTATACCTGGGCGCGTCGCTTTGAATTCCGCCACGAAGGGCGCGGCGGCGCCTCGGGCTGGATGGCGCGGCAGACCAGGAAGGAAGCATGGTGGAATCCGGTTACGCCATTGCCGCCTGTCGGCGGCGATCCGATTATTCACGGCCTGGAGCCGGACGAAACGGAAATCAGCATGGATCTGGTCGAGCGGCCCGGCCACATGGTCGTGCTGGGCACCACACGGGTCGGCAAATCACGCCTCGCCGAGGTGCTCATCACACAGGACATTCGACGAGGCGACGTGGTAATCGTATTCGATCCCAAGGGCGATGCCGGCCTGATGACCCGCTGCTACATCGAGGCGGCCATGGCCGGGCGCGAGTTCTTCATGTTTCATTTGGGCTACCCTGACCAGTCCGCACGTTACAACCCGATCGGAAACTTTGCCCGAACCACCGAGGTCAGCACCCGTATCGCTGGTCAGCTCCCGGGCGAAGGACAGTCTGCCGCGTTCAAGGAATTTGTCTGGCGCTTCGTGAACGTGATCGCACGCGCGCGCACCACCCTCGGTTACCGTCCGGATTACCGCATGATTTATGAGGATGCGGTCAATATCGATGCCTTGGCGCTGGAATACTTACGCTTCTGGCTTGACCGGGAACAGCCCGGCTGGAATGAGGCGGTTGATGCCATCGAGATGGATAAGACCCAGATTCAGCAGGCAATGAAATCCGGGCGGACGATGGATGCCATGAAAATCCTGCTGTTCGTCCGCGAGAATAATCTGCATGACCCGATAGCGGACGGCCTGGCTTCCATCCTGTCGAACGACCGCAGCTATTTCGAGAAACTGGTGTCCAGTCTCTATCCCTTGCTGGAAAAACTTACCACTGGCAAAACCGCGCAGATACTGTCTCCTCAGTACGACGACCCGACTGATCCAAGGCCGATCTTCGACTGGATGAGCGTCATCGAACGCGGCGCGGTGGTCTACGTCGGGCTCGATTCGCTCTCTGATTACGAAGTGGCTGGCGCAGTGGGCAACGCCATGTTCGCCGACCTGACCTCGATCGCCGGTCAGACCTACAAGTTCGAGCAGGGCTACGGGCTGTCCACGGCCATCCCCAAGCGCAAACTTTCCATCCATGCGGACGAGTTCAACGAGCTGATCGGCGACGAATTCATCCCGCTGCTGAACAAGGCCGGTGGTGCGGGATTCCAAGTTGCGGTCTATACCCAGACCTGGGCCGACGTGGAGGCCCGCATTGGCAACAAGGCGAAGGCATCCCAGATTGGCGGCAACCTCAATACCCTGATCATGCTAAGGGTCAAGAACAAGGAAACCGCCGAAATTCTCACCGACCAGCTCCCTGATGTGCAACTGGTCACCTCGATTCAGGCCAGTGCTGCCACGGACAGTTCAGATGATCGTGAGGTGTTGTCTTTCACCACACGGAACGAAGATCGGATCAGCACCCAGGAAGCCCCCATGTTGTCGCCTGCTGATCTGGTGCAGTTGCCCAAGGGGCAGGCTTTTGCGCTTATCGAAGGCGGCCAGCTCTACAAAATCAGACTCCCTCTGTTCGACCCCGACGAAGCGCACCCCATTCCTGCATCGTTGGAAGACATTGCCGCGAGCATGCGTCAGAAATACGACACGCACGGCACCGAGACGGAAAATCTGGTCGTTGAAGGGAAGGGCAGTGGCTTCTAGGAATTCCGGTCTCTATGACAGCAATGTGGCAGTCGCCTTTCTGTGGCCATTGAAATGGCTTTTTGGGACGCTCTTGCTATATGTCATGCTTGGGCTGATCGCCCTCACCGCGGCTTTCCTGTTTGCCAAATATCAATGGCTGGATCCAGTGCAAGCTGCCGACGCTTTGTTCCAGTCGGAAACCGCACGCGTCAAAGAGCTTGTACGGCCAGGAAGCCACACTACAGGCCTTTCCAGGCTTACCGAGCAGACTCAGCAGTGGACTTACTGGTTTTTTTTCAAGGCGACATCACTCCATGAAGCCACCTATGCCTATTTCTCCGGGTATCCGGTCAACGAGGTTGACCGGATGTACCTCAGCCAGTTCGTTGCGCGCAATGCACGTGAAATCTACCTGGCTATGAACGTGATTCAGGTCTACGGGATCAGGATTGGCTTCGTACTGGCTGCGACCCCTTTGTTTCTACTGTTGTATGTCTTGGCTGGCGTAGACGGCCTGACCGAGCGTTATATCCGCCGCGCGTGCGCAGGACGCGAATCGGCGGATCTGCACAAAATTGGGCGCCTCGCGAAGCTGATGTTCTTCGCATCCGGGATCACGCTATATCTCTGCCTGCCGGTTGCAATGAGCCCATTCTGGGTCATCGCACCATTAGCGCTAGTTTTTGCGGTGTCCACACGGGTTCAGTGGCAGTTTTACAAAAAATATTTTTGAGAGGATCAGGCGTGAATGTTGACAAGACGAAATAATTTGTGTCTGATGATGACCTAGTAGGGTCAGGGATGTGGCCAGACGAGTCTACTTGAGCAATGCGAACGCCCCTTAGGGGCTTTATCAAGACCCGATAATATGCACATAATGTATATTATGTTAAATAAGTGATATTCAGTTTCGCAAGCATGGCCGGCTTCTGTCGCGCTTGGCAAAATCTGCAAGAAGGCCAACATCCCAGCACTACCACGAGCCTCGAAAGAAATTTTTCATCGCGGGAACGCGGATTCAGATATGAACTAAAAACGAAGTGTCCTTGAACCCATCACGACGGAGTCAGACATGAAAATTCACGCAGCGGTCACGCATGCCCAGGGCCAGCCTTTTTCCATCGAAGAAGTGTCCCTGTCGGAACCCAAGACGAACGAGGTGCTGGTCAGGATCGTCGCCACGGGTGTCTGTCATACCGATGCGGTGGGGCGCGACCTGGGCGTATCGCCCTACCCCATCGTGCTGGGCCATGAGGGGGCCGGCATCATCGAGCAGGTCGGCGAGAACGTCACCCGCCTGGTGCCAGGCGACCACGCGGTGATGTCCTTTGCACACTGCGGCCAATGTGAAAACTGCCTCACCGGGCATCCGACCGTATGCGCGACTTTCAATGAGCTGAATTTCGGCGGGCGCATGGACGATCACACCTGCCGTCTGCACCAGGGCGACGCCGATGTGCACACTTTCTTCGGCCAATCCTCCTTTGGCACGTACGCCATCGCCCACGAGCGCAACGTGATCAAGGTCGACAAGGCGGTGGATCTGGCGCTGCTCGGGCCGCTGGGGTGTGGCATCCAGACCGGCGCCGGCACGGTGCTCAACCGCCTCAAGCCCGCGTTCGGCACGTCCATCGCCGTGTACGGCTGTGGCGCAGTGGGGCTCAGCGCGATCATGGCGGCGAAAATCGCCGGCTGCCCGCAGATCTTTGCCGTGGATGTGCATGACAACCGTCTGGAGCTGGCCCGCGAGCTGGGTGCGACGCATGCGCTGAATGGCAGGAATGCCGACGTGGTCAAGGAGATCAAGGCCCACGCCAACGGCGGCACGCACTATGCCGTGGAGACCACGGGGGTGCCGCCGGTCGTGCGTCAGTGCCTGAATGCACTGCGCCCGTTGGGGCAGGCGGCGATCGTCGGGGTGACCCCGGAAATGAGCATCGATGTGCATAACGACCTGATGGCCGAAGGCAAGAGCATGATCGGCGTGATCGAGGGCGACTCGGTGCCGCGGGTATTCATTCCCCAGTTGATCGAGTTCTACAAGGCGGGCCGATTCCCCTTCGACCGGCTGATCAGGTTCTACGATTTCAGCGAGATCAACCAGGCCTTCGAAGACTCGAAGTCCGGAGCGACCGTCAAGCCGGTTCTCAAGCTGGCCTGAACGCCTGCGTGCGCACTGCACGGGGCGGATCCGGAACAACTGGTATTGCTCGCGGGGCTGGCTATGCTCAAATTCAAGGCGCGGAACCGGATGGACTCTTCGTCATGCCTTGAGCAAGGGACACGGGTCCGGTCAGGTGTTGAGTTTGAATACATAGTGAGAGAACGTTCATGAGCAGCCCAGCCGCCTATCAGAACCTCGAGTTGCTGCCGATCGCCGGTCGATGGCGCAAAGGCACCTCGGGCCGCACCCTGGATGTTGCCGACCCCTTCACCGGAGACACCTTGCTGAGCCTGCCGATGGCCGGCCGCGAGGATCTGGACGAGGCCTATCGTGGCGCGTACGACGCCCAGCCCGCATGGGCGGCCATGGGTCCGACTGCGCGTGGCGATGTCATGCAGCGGGCGGTGGCCCTTTTCGATGCGCGCAAGGATGAAATCACCGGCTGGCTGGTCCGCGAGGCAGGCAGCACCCGGATCAAGGCGGAAATAGAATGGGGTTCGGCACGGGCCATCACCCAGGAGGCGGCGAGCCTGCCGGGGCGGATGCACGGACGCATTCTGCCTTCCGACGTGCCGGGCAAGGAAAGCTTCGTCTATCGCCAGCCGCTGGGTGTGGTCGGGGTGATCAGTCCGTGGAATTTTCCGCTGCACCTCAGCGCGCGTTCGGTCGCCCCGGCGCTGGCGCTGGGCAATGCCGTGGTCGTCAAGCCGGCCAGCGACACCCCGGTGAGCGGCGGCCTGCTGCTGGCGCGCCTGTTCGAAGAGGCGGGCTTGCCTGCCGGCGTGCTCAGCGTGGTGGTCGGCGCCGGTTCCGAAATCGGCGATGCCTTCGTTGAACACCCCATTCCGTCCTTCGTGTCGTTCACCGGATCTACCGTGGTCGGTCGCAACATCGGCCGTATTGCCAACAGTGGCGAGCATCTCAAACACGTTGCCCTGGAACTGGGCGGCAACAGCCCGTTCGTGGTGCTGGCCGATGCCGACGTCGAGGCAGCCGTCGATGCCGCGGTGGTCGGCAAGTTCCTGCACCAGGGCCAGATCTGCATGGCGATCAACCGCATCATCGTGGAGGCACCGCTGGTGGAGGCGTTCACCCAACGCTTCGTCGAGCGGGTCAGGGCGTTGCCCTGCGGCGATCCGGGCAAACCGGAAACGGTCATCGGGCCGGTGATCAACGGCCAGCAGCTGGCCGGCCTGAAGGACAAGATCGCCAGGGCCAGAAAAGAAGGCGCGCGCGTGCTGCTGGGTGGCGAGCCGCAAGGCAATGTCATGCCGCCGCATGTGTTCGGCGACGTCACTGCGGAGATGGGCATCGCCAGGGAGGAGATTTTCGGTCCGCTGGTGGGCATTCAATCGGCCCGCGATGCCGAGCATGCGCTGGAGCTGGCCAACCGCAGCGAGTACGGATTGTCCAGTGCGGTCTTTACGCGGGACATCACCCGTGGCGTGCAATTCGCCCAGCGCCTTCGCGCGGGCATGACTCACGTCAACGATATGCCCATCAACGACGAGGCCAACGCGCCCTTCGGTGGCGAGAAGAATTCGGGCATCGGCCGCTTCAATGGCGATTGGGCGATCGAAGAATTCACCACGGACCATTGGATCACGGTGCAGAGCGCACCGCGCGCTTATCCGTTCTGAGCCGGGAGCCGGCCATTGCGGCTGAATGAACGAGGCGATCGTTGAAAGGCATCACCCGTCGCCTTGCCATCACGGATCGATGTAAAGGAGCATGCCATGCTGTTTTTCTTGCGTAGTGCGATCGCGAAGCGGATGTTCGCCGCGGGCGTGGCTCTGCCACTGGCCTGGCTGGGTGCCACCGCCCAGGCTGAAAGCCAGTGGGGTAGTGGCCAGAACCTGTACAACAAGCTGTGTGGTTATTGCCACAAAGCCGAGGTCGGCGTCGGCCCGGTGCTGGAAGGCCGCGGCCTGCCGGAGGTCTATGTCAAGGCGATCGTGCGCAACGGCTTCAATGCCATGCCGGCCTTCCCCGCCTCCTACGTCGATGACGAATCCATCGCCCTGCTGGTCGAGTACCTGTCGACCCTGCCGGCGCCGGCTGCTCAGCCTTGAGGCACTCGCCATGACTGTCGATCGTCGTTTCGTTCTCAAAAGCATGGTACTTGGCGGTGCCGCTGGCGTAGTGTTGAGCCGGTCGATGCCGTTGCTGGCGGGGGTGACCCCTTCGCACAGCGGTATCCGCCCGGCATTGGCACTGGTCGGCGGCGGCGCGGCTGAAGCGGCCTTTCTGCAGGGCGCCAGGGCTGCTGCCGGTACACGGCTGCGGGTGCAGCAGCCGGACCGGGGTCTGGGATTCATGCTGGATTTCGAGCACCGGTTGCGCGCGGGTCGGCCGATGCGGGTTATCGGTCTGCTGGACGATGCTGCGGCGACGCTGGTACTGGATCTGGCACGCAGCGCCGGCGCCCGCATCCACTGGCTGGGGCAACACACCGGCGAGGCCGGTTCGACCCGCCATCGTCTGCTGAATACCGATCTTGCCGAAGGTTGCGCACGGCAGCTCAGCCGCCATCTGCATGCCTGCGGCGCCGGTTTCACCCTGGACGAGGAGCGCCAGGGCAGCGCGGCCCCGGCCCGGCAGCTGGCGGGGCCAGCCCGCAACGGCGCGGGTTCTGCGCAGTGGGCAGCCGGTGTCGGCTATCTGCTTGCCACGCTGGGCACGCGCCCGACCATGATGCCGCGGGTTTCCGTGCAGGGCACGCTGCCCAGCGGCAGTTTCGTTTCCTTTTCGATCGAGGTCTGAGGGAGTCTGATCCATGTCTGAACAGATGAATGGCGTACTGCCCAGAGGCGTGACGCAGAAAAAATTCAACGCGGCAGTGGAAAAATTTCGCGCCCTGCTGGGGGAGGGGAACGTACTGCTCAAGGCCGAGCAGCTGATTCCCTACAACAAAATCATGATGTCGGTGGAGAATGCCGCCCATGCACCCTCGGCGGTACTGACCGCCACCACGGTCGAGCAGGTGCAAGGCATCGTGAAAATCTGCAATCAGTACCGGATTCCGATCTGGACCATCTCCACCGGGCGCAACTTCGGTTACGGCACGGCGGCCCCGGTGCAGCGCGGACAGGTCATTCTCGACCTGAAGAAGATGAACCGGATCATCAAGATCGACCCGGACATGTGCACTGCACTGGTCGAGCCGGGGGTGACTTTCCAGCAGCTGTACGACTACATCGAAGAAAACAAGCTGCCGCTGATGCTGTCTTTCTCCGCCCCTTCGGCGATTGCGGGTCCGCTGGGCAACACCATGGATCGCGGCGTGGGCTACACCCCTTACGGCGAACACTTCATGATGCAGTGCGGCATGGAAGTGGTGCTGGCCAATGGCGACATCTACCGCACCGGCATGGGCGGCGTCAAAGGCAGCAACACCTGGCAGATCTTCAAGTGGGGCTATGGTCCGACGCTGGATGGCCTGTTCACGCAGGCCAACTACGGCATCACCACCAAGATGGGCTTCTGGCTGATGCCCAGACCGCCGGCGTACAAGCCGTTCGAAGTGATCTTCGAGAACGAGGCGGATATCGTCGAGATCGTGGACATTCTCCGCCCGCTGCGCATCGCCCAGATCATTCCCAACGCGGTGGTGATCGCCAATATCCTGTGGGAAGCGGGCAGCGCGCATCTGCGCCGCCGCGACTATATCGCCGAGCCGGGTCACACCCCCGACCTCATCCTGGAGAAAATGCAGAAGGATAGCGGCATGGGCGCCTGGAACCTCTACGCCGCGCTCTATGGCACGCAGGAACAGGTGGATGTGAACTGGAAGATCGTCACCGATGCATTCAGGAAGCACGGTAAGGGCCGCATCGTCACCCAGGAAGAGGCCGGCGACAAGCAGCCCTTCAAGTACCGTGCCGAACTGATGTCCGGCGTGCCCAACCTGCAGGAGTTCGGCTTGTACAACTGGCGTGGAGGCGGCGGCTCCATGTGGTTCGCGCCGGTCAGCGAGGCCCGCGGCAGCGAGTGCAAAAAACAGGCGCTGCTGGCCAAGCGCATCCTGCACAAGTACGGCCTGGACTATGTGGCCGAATTCATTGTCGGGCCGCGGGACATGCACCATGTGATCGACGTCCTCTATGACCGCACCAGCGAGGAAGAGACCAGGCGTGCCGATGCCTGCTTCAGCGAGCTGCTGGACGAGTTCGAGAAGGAAGGCTACGCCGTATACCGCGTCAATACCCGCTTCCAGGAGCGGGTCGCACGCAGCTACGGCCCGGTCAAACGGGACGTGGAACACGCCATCAAGCGCGCCCTGGATCCGAACAACATCCTTGCGCCCGGCCGTTCCGGTATCGATCTGGACACCTACGAGACGAGGCGAAGCGCCAAAAGCACATCGAGCGACGAATCGTGAGGATGCTATGTTGAACGGGGAGGTATCCCGACATGAAAAATGGAAGTCCCATCCTCAAAACGGTATGGGCGGCGCTGGAACGCGAACCGCATATCAACCTGCATCGCTGGCCTGTCCAGCTCGACTTGACCGGTGACAACGCCCTGGTAGTGGAAGGCGAGGTGGAAAGCGTGGCCGCAAAGAAACGGGTGCTGGAAATCGCGGGGGCGGCGCCCGGCGTGCGCGGCGTGGTGGACCGGTTGCATGTGGTGCCCTCCGAGTACAAGGGCGACGGCGAGATTCTGGATGGCCTCAAAGCCTTATTGCTTGATGTGCGCGAGTTGAATAACTGTACGCTGCGCGTGATGAAAAAGGGACAGGCCATCACTTTGCGGGAAGCCGGTGGCGAAGACGCCAGTGGCGACATCCTGGCCGCGGTGAAGGACGGAGTGGTGACGCTGGATGGCTGGGCCATCAGCCTTTCGCACAAACGGCTGGCTGGGGTGCTGGCATGGTGGGTACCGGGCTGTCGCGACGTGGTGGACGGGCTGGAAGTGTCGCCGCCGGAACAGGACAACGACGACGAGGTCAGCGATGCCCTGTCGCTGGTGCTGGAAATGGACCCGATGATTCCCCATCCCGAGCAGATCCGTATCCACACCGACAACTACGTCGTCACCCTGGAGGGATTGGTGGCCACTCAAACGGAAAAAGACCGGGCCGAGCAGGACGCCTGGTGCCTGTTCGCTGTGGACAAGGTAATCAACAACCTCGCTGTGGGCCGGTAGATGACGCCAAACGGGATGAGCAGCGGACAGCGGAAGGGCTTTCCGCCTCTCCCGCCCAGCGCAAGCCAGACCGGCCGCGCGCCTACATCACCGCAATGATGTTCCCGCAGGAAACGTAAACCTGGATCTCGGTCGCGCTCTTGTGAATATTGATCGCCGTCCTGTCTTTCAGGATGGTTTCGATCGATACGGGGACGATGGTGACTGATCTTCCGTTTTTCACAGCTTCCAGCGGCCATTTCGGCGCCTTGTCCAGCTTGTCGCAACTTCCCATATGGATGTGGGCAGGCTGTGCGACACCTGCGGGCGCATTGGAAAGTTCTATGACAAGCTTGGTGTTGTTGCCTTGCGGAAGCAGGGTTGCCGTGCCGGTTTGACCCGAATTGTTTTGCGCCTCGAGCCTGACTGTGACGGCATCGTCGAGGGCCGACGCGGTACCGGAGAAGAGTCCGGCCAACAGCAATATCGCAGCTGATCTATACATGATTTTCCCCTCGAAAACGAGTGAGTCCCAATTTATAGCACCGGGCAAGCGGAAGACAAGGGCGTTGAATTGCCCCCGTTCGTGCCCATTGAAAATCCTGTCGAATGGGCTACCTACCCATTTGGGTAATCCCGATAAAAATAGTCAGGTATTGTCTAGACTGGGACTTGTCTTCTTTTAATTGGAGACCGCAATGTCTACCCCTACCCTCCGTGACACCCCCCTGCTCGATCAGCTCGAAAGTGGCCCGTGGCCCAGCTTCGTGACCGGCCTTAAGCGTTTGGCCAGGGATAACGACATGATGGCTGGCATGCTGGCTCAGCTCGAAACCTCCTACGCAACCCGCAAGGGCTACTGGAAAGGCGGCACCATCGGTGTATTCGGCTACGGCGGCGGCATCATTCCGCGATTTACCGAGCTGAAGGATGAAAGTGGCAAGCCCTTGTTTCCCGAAGCGGCCGAATTCCATACCCTGCGCGTGCAGCCGCCGGCCGGCATGCATTACACCTCCGACCTGCTGCGCAAGCTGTGCGATGTCTGGGTCGGCAGCGGCGGCTCCGGCCTGATCGCCTTCCATGGCCAGTCCGGCGACATCATGTTCCAGGGTATCAGCAGCGCGAACGTGCAGAAGGCGTTCGACGGCCTCAACGCGATCGGCTTCGATCTCGGTGGCGCCGGTCCCGCGCTGCGCACCTCGATGTCCTGTGTCGGCTCGGCGCGCTGTGAAATGTCCTGCTACGACGAAGCGCGTGCGCTACGTACCGTCATCAACAACAACCTGGACGATATGCACCGCCCGTCCCTGCCCTACAAGTTCAAGTTCAAGTTCTCGGGCTGCCCGAACGACTGCGTCAACGCCATCCAGCGTTCCGACATGGCCACCATCGGCACCTGGCGCGACAACATCCGCGTCAACGAAGCGCAGGTGCAGGATTACTACAAGGTGCACGGCATGCACGACCTCTACAACGACGTGGTCGGCCGCTGCCCGACCAAGGCCATCACCGTGGTACCGGACGACCAGGTCCGGACTGATGCGCACACCTCGGTGGCGCATCTGGGCGACGGCAACACGCTGTGCATCGACAACAAGAACTGCGTGCGCTGCATGCACTGCCTCAATGTCATCCCCGGCGGCCTCTTGCCCGGCAGGGACAAGGGCGTGACCATCCTGGTGGGCGGCAAGGGCGTGCTGAAGATCGGCGCCACCATGGGCAGCGTGATCATCCCGTTCATGAAACTGGAAACCGACGAGGACTTCGACAAGCTGAACGAACTGGCGCGCAATATTCTCGATTTCTTTGCGGAAAACGCGCTGGATCACGAACGCACCGGCGAAATGATCGAGCGCATCGGGCTGGCCAACTTCCTCGAAGGCATGAATATCCCGCTCGACCCGAACACGATCAGTTCACCGCGTTCCAACCCCTACTTTCGCGGCGACGACTGGGACGAACAGGTCGCCAGGTGGGTGGAATACAAACAGAACGCGGCCTAGATTCCGGGACCGCTGCGCAACCCCTAGTGGCCGATGCCAGGCACATAGCCATGGCGCAGGCGGTTGCTGCTCACCACGCGCGACCACACGAACTGCCGTAGATAGTCCTCGCCACCGGCCTGCACGCCGGTGCCCGAGAGCGCGACTCCGCCGAATGGCTGGACGCCGACACGCGCTCCGGTGATCGCGCGATTGAGGTAGAGGTTGCCGACGCCGAATCGCTGCTGTGCCTCGTCCAGATGCTGCGGCAGCCGCGAAAACACACCGCCGGTCAGCGCATAGTCGCTGTCGCTGGCCCACGCCAGTGCGCTTGCGAAGTCAGGCGCGTGCAGCACCGCCAGGATCGGCGCGAAGATTTCCTCGCGTGCCAGCCGGTGATCGGGCCGGATGCCGGCGAACACCGCTGGCGCGAAATAGTGCCCGCCGGCCAGGGGCCTGCCCTGGTAGACCTGTTTGCCTTCGCTGCGGCCGAGGTCGAGGTAACGCTGTGCTTTTTCCAGCGCCTGCGGGCTGATCAGCGGGCCAAAGCGGAATTGCGGATCGGCCGGCGGCCCCAGCGGCCAGCTCGCCAGCGCAGCCGTCAGCCGCGCCAGGAAGCGTTCGTGCACGCGGCCCACGGTGATCAGGCGCGAGGCGGCGGAACACTTCTGTCCCTGGTAGCCGAACGCGGATGCCAGGCTGTGCACCACCGCCTCGTCGAGATCGGCATCCTCGTCGACGACGATGGCGTTCTTGCCGCCCATTTCACACACCACGCGCTTGACCCGCTTCTGCTCAGGACTGCGTTGGTGCGCCTGTTCGAGGAGCGCCAGCCCAGCCGCGCGCGATCCGGTGAAGGCGATCACGGCGATGTCGGGGTGGCGGGCCAGCTGCGCGCCGAGACTGGCGCCTTCCCCTGGCAGCAGTTGCACCACCGCCGGCGGGAACCCGGCTTGCAGCAGGATCTCGTGCAGCTTGCAGGCATTGATTTGTGCCAGCGTGGCGGGTTTCATGATGACCGGATTGCCACACACCAGCGCCGCCGCGCTCATGCCGGAAAGGATGGCGAGCGGGAAGTTCCACGGTGAGATGACGACCGCAGGCCCCAGCGCCTCGTAGCGCGTGACGTTGCGCTCGCCGGGAAAGTCACGCGTAGTGCGCCAGCCCAGCAGCCGCTCCGCGACGTCGGCGTAATAGTTCCAGTAGTCGATGGCCTCGGCGACGTCGGCGTCAGCCTCGCGCCACGCCTTGCCGACTTCCTGCACCTGCCACGCCGCCAGTTCGAAGCGGCGGCTGGCCATGATCTGCGCTGCAGCGCGACACAGACGGGCGCGTTCGCCTACCGCCACCTCGCGCCAGACGTGAAAGGCGATGACGGACTGGCGAACGGCCAGCTGCACATGCGCGGGCTCGGCCTGCTCGACGCGGCCGAGGCGGTGCGTGGGAGCGGCCGGGTTGAGGCTGTCGCGCCAGCGCGTCGCCGTCACGGACTGCAGCGAAGGATGCAGCGGGTAGTCGCGTCCTGCCTCTGCTGTGACCTGCGTCAGCGCCGCGTGCAATGCCTGGCGCGGCTCGGCCTGGCTGAAATCGGCCAGCGGCGTGTTGCAGAATCCCTCCGCTGGCGCCGGGGGCGCCGGCATGGGTGCAAGCGGCGCGACCAGCAGGCGCTCGGGCGGCGCATCCTCGAGGTAGGCCTGGCGCAACACCGAGGTCGACGCGGTGTTTTCCAGCAGGCGGCGGATGAGGTAGGCGATGCCGCCGATGAGATCGCCCACCGGCAGATAGATGCGCAGGCGTGCCCCCTCCCCGATCATGGCTGCGGCGAGCGGGTCGGCCATGCCGTAGAGCATCTGCACTTCCCAGCTGCCAGCCGTGCGCTTCCGCGCGCGCGCCAGCGCCAGCGTGTATGCCAGGGAACGCAGGTTGTGGCTGGCGATCATCGGGTAGACGCGCTCGCCTGCCTCGAACAGCGTCGTGGCGAGGCGCTCAAAGCTGGCGTCGGTAGCGGCCTTGTCGGTGTACACCGGGCAGGGCCAGAAGCGCTGCGCCGCCAGCGCTACTTCGCTGTCCCAGTAAGCGCCCTTGACCAGGCGCACGCGCAGCGGGCGTTCTGGCGTCCACGGCAGGCTCAGCAATGCACGCAGATCGGTCTCGGCGTCCGGGCGGTATGCCTGCAGCGCGACGCCGGGCGCAACGCCGGGCCGCTCCGCCAGATGCTGGAATACCGCCAGCACCAGTGGCCGGCTGTCGTGGTTTTCCATGTCGAGGGTGAGGCTGACGCCGGCCCGCGCCGCCGCTGCGCGTATCGGCGCCAGGCGAGCGAGCACGCGTTCAACGCTGCCCGCCAGGTCGATCGGGTCGAAGCGCGGCGTGAGTGCGGAAAGCTTCACCGAAAGGTCGGCCTGCTGCGTCGTCCCCGTCTCGATCCAGCCGACCAGCTTCAGGATGCGCGCGGCATAGGCGTCGGCTTCGGCATCGGACAGCACCGCTTCGCCGAGCGCGTCGAGGCTCACCGCTGCGGGCAGGCGGGCGATTTTTCCCAGGGTCGACGCCAGCGCCGCAGCGTCTTCCTCGACCATGAACAGCCTTGCCATGCGCGTCACCGTCAGCTTCACCAGCGGCGCCGTCCAGGTGTATTCCGTGAGCCTGAGTGCCCGCCCGAACATGCCGCCCAGTTTGAAGCCGCCCAGATACGCCTGGAAATGGGTGGCGATCATCCGGGAGTCGTGCAGTTGCGGCAGGACATCGACGAACTGGAACAGCGCGTCACGCAACCGGTCGTCGGCGATGGCGCGCTTCAGCATGCCGCGGTAGCCGGCCAAAAATCCAGGCGGATGCGCCCGTGCCCGCTGGTAAAGGGCGTGGCCGATTGCTTCGATCGAAGGATCCGGAGGCGGGGTAGGCATGGCCTCTTCAATATAGGTGGCAGGATCGGTGCAGGCTTGCTTCGAGGCCATGCTGGTCTAAACAACAGAGAATCTTGCTTCATATTTCCATGACCGCGCCTCGGCAAAGGAGGCTTCATGATTTCTGCCCCATCGCTGATTTATTCGCTGACCGGCGCCGGCCTGCTGACCGGAGGCCTCTATATGACGCAGCCTCGCGAGCCTGCTCCGGACTACGACCCGCTGCTGCAGACGCAAGGCCAGACCTGTGTGTCCCGCGACAAGAGCAAACGCTTGATGGGCTATTACCTGAAGCTCGCCGCCGCCAGGACCGAGGTGCGTCCGTTCCCGACCGACGTGCCTGCTGGCGCAGAAACCCCTTTCACGCCGCCGCTGTGGGACAACCTCGGCAAGCTGCATTTCGCGGTCAGCACCGGGCATCCACTCGCCCAGCGCTATTTCGACCAGGGCCTGAGGCTCGCCTACGCGTTCAACCATGCCGAGGCGGCGCGGGCGTTCCGCCAGGCGCAAAGCCTGGATCCGGGCTGTGCCCTGTGCCACTGGGGCGAGGCACTGGTACTGGGGCCGAACATCAATGCGCCGATGGACCAGGCGGCCAACGTCGCCGCGCTGGCCGCCATCGGGCGGGCGCAGGCGCAGGCGAGCACGGCCAGCCCGCGCGAACACGAGCTCATCGCGGCCCTCGCCCAGCGCTATTCCAGTGACCCCAAAGCCGAGCGTGCGGCTCTCGACGCGGCCTACGCCCAGGCCATGAGCGCGATTGCGGCGCGCTATCCGCGCGATGCCGACATTGCACTCCTCCACGCCGAGGCGCTGATGAATCTGTCGCCATGGGATTACTGGGAAGCGGCCGGCGCGCGCCCAAAGGGACGCACGGCCGAGATTCTCACGCTGCTGGAGCAAGTGCTGCAGCGCCAGCCTGACCATCCAGGCGCCATCCATTACTACATCCACATGGTGGAGGCATCAGCCAATCCGGGGCGGGCGCTGCCCTACGCCGACAGGCTCGGCAGCCTGATGCCGGGCGCGGGCCATCTGGTGCACATGCCGTTCCACATCTACTACCGCGTCGGCCAGTACAAGGACGCCATCGAAGCGAACCGGCGCGCCGTGGCAGCGGACGAGGCCTACCTCGCCGCGGCCAATCCCGAGGGAATCTATCCGCTCGCCTACTACCCGCACAACATCCATTCCCTGATGACCTCGGCACAGATGGCAGGCGACGGTCCGGCCGCCATTGCCGCTGCGGAAAAGCTTGCACAGGTGGTCAGCCGGGATGCCGGACGCAGCATCGCGTGGGTGCAGCCGATCCTGGTGGCACCCTACTTCGCCCACGCCCAGTTCAGCGCGCCCGATGCCATGCTCGCCCTGGCCGACCCGGGCGATGAATTGCCCTACGTCAGGGCCATGTGGCACTACGTGCGCGGCGTCGCCCATGCCCGCCGCGGCGAGTCCGCAGCGGCGCAGGCCGAGGTGGCTGCCATGCGGCGACTGGTGCAAGGCAACGATTTTTCGGGCCTGGTGGGCGGCGGTGTGCCGGCGCCGGAGGTGATCGAACTGGCACAGCACATCGTGCTGGGGCGCATTGCCCAGTCAGGCGGAAACTGGCAGCAGGCGCGCATTGAGTTTGAGCAGGCGGTGGCGCTGGAAGACCGGCTTGCCTATGCGGAGCCGCCCTACTGGTATTATCCGGTACGCCAGTCGCTGGGGGCCGTGCTGTTGGCCGCCGGCAGACTGGACGAGGCCGAGGCGATATTTCGCCAGAGCCTGCTGCGCGCGCCCAACAACGGCTGGGCCCTGCACGGACTGGCTGCAACCTATCAGCGCCAGGGCAAGCAGCGCGCCGCCGCGACGGTGCGCAAGCAGTTTAGCCAGGCCTGGGTCGGCTCAGCAGCGCCGGATCTCGCCAGGCTGTAGACAACCCCGCCTTGCGACGAATGTTGGGGGCGCGCTTTTCAACCTGAAATCAATACCATTAAAGGAGACCATAGTGAACCAACAACATTTCCTGGCTACGCTCGCACTCGGACTTTTTCTGCTGGTTCCCTCGACCAGCTTCGGGCAGGGCAAGGCGCTGATCATTTCCCCGACGGACGGCGCCACCCTGGACCCACTGGACGAGATCCGGCTGTCCTATGAAGTGAACCCCGGCCCGCGCGGTGATCATGCCCATCTCTACATCGACGACAAGGAAGTGGCGATATTGCGCAAGCGCAAGGGCGATTATTTGCTGGAAACCCTGTCGTCTGGAAAGCGCAGCCTCTGCGTCAAGGTGGTGAACAAGGCCCACGTGCCCATCGGCATCGGACAGTGCATCCAGGTCACGGTGAAATAAGCGGTGGGGGCGGAAAACCTTGCCTATGCCCTGACCCAGGTGGTGCATAACTTCGGCGCCGCCGTCGTGTTCGGCGGCGCGGTATTCGCGCTGTGGCCCGTCTCCCGCCTGGGAGACGGACGCCAGTTTGCCTGGCTGATCCTGCTTGCCTGGGGCGCGCAAATCGCCAGCGGCGGACTGTTCGGCGTCACCAGCTTCTACTACTACGGTGAGATGCCGGATCTAAGCAGCGTTGCCATGACCGCCCTCGTCGTCAAGGTGGCGGCGGCGATAACGGGTTTCCTGCTGGCTGCCGCCTATCTCGCCCGAGGCAAGGAGTGGGGCCGTGCGAGCGTAAAGCGTACCTTCCAGGGCCTGGCCGCGCTGGCCATTCTGGCCCTCACGGCGGCAGCCTTCCTGCGCTGGTTTTCGTAGAAAAATCGGCAGGGGCCGCGCTGGATGGCCCCCTGCAGAGCCGACCGTAGCGATCGCTGTCAGTCGTTTTCCATCTCTGCCGTATAACTGCCCTGCATGGCCAGGCTGTTCAGCCGGGCTCGTTTGAGCAGGGCCTGCTGGGCTGCCTGGACATTCCCGCTCTTGCCGCCCCAGGCATGCAGCGCAGGCTGCTGCAGGGCGCGGCCGTAGGAGAGACTCAGCCGCCAGGGCGGCGATCCCCCGCTCCGGTTCAAGGCATTCAGATTGGCCGTGGCTTCTTCCGGGCCCTGGCCGCCGGAAAGAAAATGAATGCTGGGCACTGCCGCAGGAACGGTCCGCCGCAAAACCTTGAGCGTGGCAGCGGCGACGATTTCCGGGCCGGCCTTGGGCTGTGCCTTGCCGGGCACCACCATGCTGGGCTTCAGCAGCATGTGCTCGAGCACGACGTGATGGCGATGCAGGGCGTGGAACACCGCATGCAGAACGGCCTCAGTGACATCCGCGCAGCGCTCCAGGCCGTGATCGCCATCCATGAGGACTTCGGGCTCGACGATCGGGACGAAGCCTTCGCTCTGGCACACCGCCGCATAGCGCGCCAGCATTTCTGCATTCGCCGCCAGGCCGGTCACGCTGGGGAGGTGTTTGCCGATGGTGTAAACCTCGCGCCATTTGGCAAAGCGGGCGCCCTGCTCGCGGTAGCCCGCCAGACGCTGCGCCAGGCCGTCCAGCCCCTGGGTGATTTCGTCGCCCGGACTCAGCGCCAGCGGTATTTTCCCCTTGTCCACCTTGATGCCGGGGACAATCTTCTGTTCCCAGGCGGCCGCCGGCAGCAGCCTGCCGCTATCGGTTTTCTGGCTCAGGGTCTCCTCGAACAGGATGACCCCGCTGATGTAGGCGCCCAGCTCCGGGGTGCTTAACAGCAGAGAGCGATAGGCGCGCCGGTTTTCTTCGGTGGATTCGACCCCGATGGCCTGAAAGCGTTTTGCGATGGTCGGCGTGCTCTCGTCAGCCGCCAGGATGCCGCGCCCTGGCTGAACCAGATCGCCGATCGTCGCCTGCAAGGCGGATTCATGGGACATGCGCAATCTCCTCGGTGGCTCTCGACTTAGCGTTGTAGCACGCCTTGAGAGGGTTGCCATTGCGGGCTTGATTCATTCCCGATCTGAACTATATAGAACCAATGCAGTCCTATTTAGAATTCTGGAGCACGCATGTTACGCATTGCCAAACTCACCGACTACGCCACCGTATTGATGGTGCGGCTGGCCCGCGAGCCGGGACGCTGCTTCAGCGCGGCACAGCTGGCCGACGAACTGGGCGTACCCCAGCCCACGGTGGCCAAGCTTTTGAAACACCTGCTGCGCGCGCATCTGCTTGCCAGCGCACGCGGCGTGGGCGGCGGCTACAGCCTGGCCATGGCGCCGCATGCGATTTCGGTGGCCGACGTGGTTGGCGCGATCGAAGGCCCGCTTGCCCTCACCGAGTGCGCGCGCGGCAAGGGCAATTGCTCGCTGGAACGGGGGTGCGCGACGCGCGCCAACTGGCAGCTGATCAATCGCGCGCTGCAGGTGGCGCTGCAAGCCGTCAGTCTGGCCGACATGGCCAGGCCGCAATTGCAGCCGATTCACGTGCAAGCCTTGCAGGAGAAAATGCCATGAGCATGAGCGATACCGAAGTGCGCCATTCCGAGTTGCAAGACCCCGAGTTGAGCAATCCCGAACTGCGCAAGCGCATCGACGACGAATACCGCTGGGGCTTCGTCACCGATATCGAGCAGGAAGTGGCGCCCAAGGGGTTGAGCGAAGACGTCATCCGCCTCATCTCGGCCAAGAAGTCCGAGCCCACATTCATGCTGGACTGGCGGCTGCAGGCTTATCGCCACTGGCTGACGCTGCGCGAGCCGACTTGGGCGTCGGTGCACCACGCGCCGATCGACTACCAGGCCATCCACTACTATGCCGCGCCGAAAACGCGCACGCAGCCGAAAAACCTGTCCGAAGTCGACCCCGAACTGCTGCGTACCTACGAGAAGCTCGGCATTCCCCTGCAGGAGCGCGAGGCGCTGGCGGGGGTGGCGGTGGACGCGGTCTTCGACTCGGTATCGGTCGCCACCACTTTCAAGGACAAGCTGGAGAGCCTGGGCATCATTTTCTGTTCCTTCTCCGAAGCGGTGCAGAAGCATCCCGAACTGGTGCGCCAATACCTCGGCTCGGTGGTGCCCCACACCGACAATTATTTCGCCGCGCTCAACTCGGCCGTGTTCACCGACGGCTCCTTTGTCTACGTGCCGAAAGGCGTGCGCTGCCCGATGGAGCTGTCGACCTATTTCCGCATCAATGCGAAGAACAGCGGACAGTTCGAGCGCACCCTGATCATTGCCGACGAAGGCGCGACGGTGAGCTATCTGGAAGGCTGCACGGCGCCGATGCGCGACGAGAACCAGCTGCATGCGGCGGTGGTGGAACTGGTGGCGCTCAAGGACGCCCGCATCAAGTATTCCACGGTACAGAACTGGTACCCCGGCGACCGCGAAGGACGCGGCGGCATCTACAACTTCGTCACCAAGCGCGGCGACTGCCGCGGCGACCGCTCGCACATTTCCTGGACCCAGGTCGAGACCGGGTCGGCGATCACCTGGAAGTATCCGAGCTGCATCCTGCGCGGCGACGACAGCGTCGGCGAGTTTTATTCGATCGCCCTGACCAACCACCGCCAGCAGGCCGACACCGGCACCAAGATGATCCATATCGGCCGCAATAGCCGCAGCACCATCGTTTCGAAAGGCATTTCCGCGGGGTTCGGCAGCAACGCCTACCGCGGCCTGGTGAAAGTGCTGCCGACCGCGGCGAACGCGCGCAATCACACCCAGTGCGACTCGCTGCTGATGAGCGACCATTGCGCCGCCCACACCTTCCCCTACATCGAGGTGAAGAACGCCAGTGCCACGGTGGAGCACGAAGCCACCACCAGCAAGATCGGCGACGACCAGCTGTTCTACCTGCGCAGCCGCGGCCTTTCCGCGGAAGACGCGGTGAACCTGATCGTCAACGGCTTCTGCAAGGAAGTATTCAAGGAGCTGCCGATGGAATTCGCGGTGGAAGCGCAGAAGCTGCTTGCGGTGAGCCTGGAAGGCGCAGTGGGATAAAGGAACAAGGAGAACGTCATGCTGGAAATTCGCAATTTGCACGTGTCCATCGGCGACAAGCCCATCCTCGCCGGCATCGACCTCACGGTGCGCGCAGGTGAAGTGCACGCCATCATGGGGCCCAACGGTTCCGGCAAGAGCACGCTCGCCCAGGTGCTGGCCGGGCGCGAGGGCTACACCGTGACTGCGGGCAGCGTGCGCTACCTGGAGCAGGACCTGCTGGCGATGGCAACGGAACAGCGCGCCCGCGCCGGGGTGTTCCTCGCCTTTCAGTATCCGCTGGAGATCCCCGGGGTGGCCAATGTGCAATTGCTGCGCACCGCGCTCAACAGCGTGCGGCTGCAGCGCGGCGAACCCGAGCTCGACGCGATGGACTTTCTCGATACGGTGAAAAGCAAGCTGGCCCTGCTCGGCATGGACGAAAGCCTGCTTTATCGCGCGGTCAACGAAGGCTTCTCGGGCGGCGAGAAAAAACGCAACGAAATCCTGCAGATGGCGGTGCTGGAGCCGCGCCTGGCCATTCTCGACGAGACCGATTCCGGGCTCGACATCGATGCCCTGAAGACCGTGGCAAACGGCGTGAATGCATTGAAGAGCCCGGAGCGCGCAGTCATCCTGGTCACCCACTATCAGCGCTTGCTGAACTACATCGTGCCCGACCACGTGCACGTGCTGGCGGGCGGACGCATCGTGCGCTCCGGCGACGCCGGCCTGGCGCTGGAACTGGAAAACCGCGGCTATGGCTGGCTGATCCCCGAAGCGCAGGAGGAGACGCGGCCATGAATACGCAGACTGCCAGCCGCTACCGGCACGCGCTCGACGCCATCGCTGCGTCGGCCGATCGTCTCGCTTCGCGCCGCCGGGCGCTGGAGCGCTTTCTCGCGAGCGGGCTGCCGACCGCGCGTGAAGAGGACTGGAAATACACCTCGCTCGCCTATCTCGAACAGACCGAATGGCATGCCCCGGGGCATGCCCCGGAAACCGTTGCGAGCGAGGATTATCCCGGGACGGTGTTGAGATTCGGCAATGGCCGCCTGGTCGATGCCGAATCGCGCGTGGTCCAAGCGCACAGCCTTGCCGTGCACGCCGACGCTGCGCCAGTGACCCGATACCTCAGCCAGAGGGTCGGCCGGGAATCATGAAAAATCCCCCATTTTTTCTCTAAGCCGCTGAT